>CAYWRT010000094.1:0-8904 GCA_964460815.1 uncultured Dehalococcoidaceae bacterium | reverse complement strand
ACCCAACCGGCAGCTGGAGTCTGGAAGCTAAAGACTTCGAGTCCATCGGGCAAATAATCGGCTCGCTCCGCCTGCCCACGCTGGTCGTTCAGGAGGGCGGGTACGATACCAGGGTACTCGGCATCAACGCCCGTTCGTTTCTTACGGGCCTATGGTCCGGCACTTATTCGCCGTAAGAAGCGCCGATAACTTAATCCTGAACTACACTTTCCTGGATAGCTTTTTATCAAGGACAGCCGCTGCCTCCGTAACCGCTGAGTTCAGCAGTTCCGCCAGCTGCAGGGCACTCTTGGCAATCTTTTCTACCCTGGCGATGGCATCGGAAGCGACCCGCTCCGCTTCCTTCTGGGCTTCCTTGGCCGCTTTCTCTCCGGCTTTTCGTGCTTCTTCTGCCGCTTCTCTGGCATTCTTAGCGGCTTCGTCAGCCAACCTGATGCTGTTCTCAATCTCATCGAGGATTTGAGGAAGCGGCTGTGTCATTATTTTCTTGGGTTTTTCTTCTTTAGCCAGGGCGCGTTCATTCTGAAGCGGCTTTTTCGTTGTTTCTTCTGATTTATCTTGTTTGGCCAACTTTACCTCCTTCTGTCTTTTTTCCGTTTGGGAACTGACTATTGCTATTTCATCTTGCTCTTCAGCCAGGTGACCCGCTCGGCTACGCTTTTAGCTGCCTGGGCTTGAGTGGTGCTCTTTTGCAGGTCTCTGGAAAGCTTCTCGTCGCCGATGACGTCCCTCACCCAGTTGCTGAAGTCGTTCTTAGCCTCATTCGAGTGACAGCGGAAAGTATCTTCCGTCATCTGCTCCAGAGCGGTCTCCAGCTCCATCAGGTTGTTCAAGTAACGCCCATCACAGCACCAGAATTGCTTCTCCTGAGATACATTACCCAGTCTCTCTTCTGCAACCGACTTTGTTATTCTGACCATTTCCTTTACCTCCTTGGAATAAATTTATAAAGCCCTATTGCCGAAATTTCCCTGTTCTCTTATCTTGCCTTACGTCCGATTAGAACCGAACAATCAGCATATCTGGCTATCCGCTCGGCCACGCTCCCCAAAAGCAATGATTCAATGCCGCTGAGGCCCCGGCTGCCCAGCGCAATAATATCCGGTTTATACTCCTTGGCCGCCACCAGAATGGATTCACCGGCTCCTCCCCTTATCACGACCGACGCCGTCTTGTATCCTTTATTTTGAAATTGCTTCTCCGCTTTAGCAGTTATTTTACGTGCTTCTGCTTCTTCGGCTGCCTGGAGCCTGGCCAGAAGCTCTTGGTTGGTCTGAAAATCAAGCGTGGGCGTCTTCACCCAGGCCGTAAGATGGGATAGTAGAGCCGTCATAATAATGACCTCATTTCGCCGCGGCAAGGGTAGAGCCAGAAGAAATTGGGTAACCGCATCCGAATATTTGGAGCCATCGGTAGCCAGTAAGACTCGATTAATGTTAGTTGTTTCCTTGCTGGTAGATATGGTTTGATTTGTACCGGCAGGCTTATTTCTGACCAGTAGAACACTGGCTCTGGCATGTTTCATCACTGTTTGAGCAACGCTGCCGAGGCGAAAGGCAAGCGGGTCAGTCAAGCCCTTGGCTCCCATTACTATCAGGGAGGCGCTGCTCTCGTTAAACGCTTTCAGGATTTCCTCTGCCGGGTCACCCCACCGTACCAGGCTCTCCACCTTGAGTTTACAGGCGCTGAGCGCTTGAACCGTACTCTCAAGCATTTCCAGACCCTTTTTCCGTTCTGCTTCTTTCCTTGTCGAGGTGCCTCTGAGTTTGTGCAGAGTGATTCCTCCCAGGAAAGTATGCTCGGGCACCACCGTCAGCACGGTCACCACAGTCCTGGAGGGAAGATGAAGCGCTGTCATCATTCTGGTGGCCATGTCCGAATATGATGACCCATCAACAACAAGAAGTATTTCCATGGCTGACCTCCCATAATTTTTAAAATTTTTACGTTCACATTACCAAACGCTAAGCATCGCGCTCCACCTCCCCGGCATCTGTTGCCAGTATCTCTTCAGGCAAAGCCTCAACAACCTCAGCAACTGCTTCCGGCCCGATTGCCTCAGCGGCCTGCAAGGCACCCTCGGCGGCTTTGTCCACGGCGGCTTCTTCGGACAGCCCGATGTGTGCCGCCACTTCCTTAGCCGCTTCTATTGTCTGAAGCGTAGCCTCACCAAGGTCAGCCCCCGTTTCGGCTGACCCCTGAATAATACCCTGACTGGCTCCCAGAACGCCATTCATTGGACTCACACCAGCACGACTGGAGGCTTCCACAACACTCGTGGCCACTGTGTGCGCCAGATTTTTCACAGACAGTGACTTTTCATCTACCGCGTGCATGGCACCACGTGCTGCCTCTCTGGTAATCTCAACGCCATGAGTCTGTACGCCTGCTTTCCAGACATTAGCCAGGCCGGCATCTAATGCCTTGGCTAATTTCGTGGTTATCCTGCGACCGCGTATCGCTGCCGAAGTGGCAACTCTGGCCATTTCGGCTATCTGATAGGCGGTGACACCGAGAACGGCATCAAGCCCCGGGATTGGTATCCGTTTCAGATATCCAAATGGGAAGTTACCGAAAAGGTTATAGGCCGGTACCGAACTAACCGGCCTGGATTGCTCACGCGTCGGGAAGAAGAGTGACTCAAGGACTACTTCACGACTTGTCTCCCCCTCCTCTCGAATGGTAGCCAGCGTACCTAAAGTGAGCACACCAAAGAGGAAGGCAATCCCGAAGAGGAAGTCATACCCGATAATGCTGACAGCAGGAAGCTCGATGAAGCTGGCCGGGTCAATCCAGGTAAATGTGAGATTAAGCTGGCGCACCGCGAAGAAGTCAGCCAGGAGTCCACCGCACAGGGGCCCCAGCCCGGCCCCCAGATTGATGGCCAGAGAGGCACCGGCCAGATAAGGCGTCGCCTCACCCTTTGGGGCCAGCTTCAGGCCGATGGTGCCTACGGTGAGGGTTACGCCGGCATTGGCGATGCCGGCAAATATATGCAGGAGGACAAGCAGGGGTATGGTCAGAAAGTACCGCTCCGGCATGGTGGTAAATATCCAGCCCAGGATAACCAGGAGGTAAAGCGAGGCGCAGAGGGACAGGACGGCTTTGCTGCCAAACCGGTCAACGAAGCGTCCCCAGACACGGAGAAACAATATGTTAAACAGCTGGCTCAGAATGCTGAGGGCAATAACCCAGGAAAGAGGGAACCCCAGCCGTACCAGCATGTAGACGGCAAAAAAGGGAATAGCCAGGTTGGAGGCAAAGCCCCAGAAGAACAGGAATTGTATAAGCTGCCTGAAATTCCGGTCCCGCACTGGTGCGGTAAGCCTCTGCCACAGGGAAGGTTGCGGCCCCGGTACCGGCTGCATCAACGGCTCCGGCATCAAAGACATGAACGTTGGGCTGGCCAGTCCCAGGAACAGAGCCCCAAAGAGGAGAACATAGGTGTAGCCCAGAATCACATTCTCACCTGATGCCTGTCCCCGCCAGTAGTCAACAAAGAAGGCAGCTCCCAGGCTGAAGACCATGCCGGCTACAGTCGCCGATGCCAGCCGCTTGGAGAAGAAACGGCCGAGTATTGGCTGGGGCACCAGGTCACGAATCCAGCCGTTCCAGGCAGAGTTGCAGACGGCATTCAGTAGCCCGCGTACCGTCATCAGACCGAGTAACAGGGATATGGCCATAGCCCCCGGTGTTCCCACAAAAATAGGTATTAGCGCTATGGGAAACCACAATAGCTGAGCCGGGAACCAGCTCATCACGGCAATTGCCTTGCGCCGTCTTACTCTCTCCACCAGCCAGATGGCAGGCAACTGGACGATTTGCATAATAAAAGGAATGGCAGCCAGGATACCGATTTGCAGGTTATTGGCGCCAAGCGCCAGGGCAAAAGCGGCCAGAAACCCACTTGTAGTAATACTGTTAAAGCCAAGGGAAACAGTCCCCTCCAGGGTCAACCAGCGAAGTCCTGTGGTTAGTTCCCCGTCAGATATGGTCGGCCTTGGCTTGAGGAATCTGAATAAGTGCATATTAGCTTGTCTACCTGCTTTACCAGACAGAATATGGTGACTGTATTATGATACGTTGTGTGGCTATTTCTAAGCAACCTTCTCTGATGTCTCCGCTGTCTTCTGTTTTTTTCGGCGCTTCCAGCCAAGCATCGTAAGCAATTCACCAACAGCGGCGTCTCCTGTTCTAATCGGTACATCGGGATGTATTCTGTAGGTATTCTGCCTGCCTACTTTGAACCGTTCAATGTAGCCCTCTTGTTCCAGGTCTATTATTATCTTGTGTGCCGTCCTCTCCGTTATGCCCACACCATCGCTGATTTCTCTGGCTGTCTTTTCCGGGTTCTTGGCAATAGAAGCCAGTACTAAACCATGATTTGTGATAAAAGTCCAGTAAGCCATTTAAAAATCCTCCTGAAAAATTTTTATTAAACCCCAGAAAAACCTCTTGACAAATCCTGACATTAGTGTATAATAATACATGAATAATCATTCTAGTATATTATATTATATTTTATATATTATGTATTTTTATACTAGAATAATAAATCATAGATAGGCAGTTGTCAAGTACTTAAACTTAATCAATGGTGGATAAATCGTTAAATATGTGGCTAATGATGCTGCTGACAATAGGGGGAATGGTAATTCTGGTAGTGGCCTGGGTACAGCCAATGCCGCTATCAGAGCGAATCGTACCGAGTTTCTTCGGCGCGGCGGGAATTATCGGGGTGTTAATCTGGTCATTAATCTCAAGGTCGAAGTCAGCAAAAGTCCGCTTAACCGGCCTACCGGATAAAACCGACGTTAAAAAGGAAACCTTTTAACTGGCTCTCACGACTGATGAGCGCAAGGTGTAAGGAGATACCAGATGACAACCGGGTTTACTAGAAGGAAATGCCCTAAATGCGGGGGTAATTTGTATCTTGATAGTGACTACTGTATTGAGGGCAGTTTCATCAGCTGGTATGAAGAGGAGACCTGTCTCCAGTGTGGCTTCATTTATAGTGCAGAAATACCTCCGAAGGCAGTTGCCGCGGCTGCGGTGGACAGAATAATGCCGGTTATGAAGCAGCTTGTAGCGGTATGACGGGGCACCTGACGCATTAATCTTTTTACCGAGACTTGTTTGTGGTCGGGGAAGAACAAATTATTATGGACTACGCTCGTAGACTCCTGTTAGCTCCCTCAATCTCTCTATAATTGCGGGTGTAAGCATATCACTGGTGAATCTCCACTCCCAGTTGCCCTTGGTGGTGCCGGGCAGGTTCATACGGGCCTCGGTGCCCAAGCCAAGTACATCCTGCAACGGGAATACGGCGATATGGGCTACAGAGCTTAAGGCGAGGCGAATAAAGTCCCAGTTTATGTCACTGCCATCTGAGCCAACATATTCAAGAGCGTACTTTCTCTCCTTCTCAACATCTTCTCTGTTCTGTGTGGTTTGTGTGCCTGGCTCGGTGGTGAACCAGCCAACTGTGGTGTTATGGTCATGGGTAGCCGTATATACCGCACAGTTGACGATGTGGTTGTGGGGGCGGTATTCCGGAGCCTTTAGGTCGCTCCCGAAGGCCATTTGCAGGATTCGCATTCCGGGTAAGCCCAACTGCTCTCGCAGGTTATCTACCTCCGGGGTAATGATTCCCAAATCCTCCGCTATCATCTGGACATCGCCTAATGCATCTTTTACCGCATTGAACAGAGCTATGGCGGGGCCCTTCACCCATCTTCCCTTCACCGCAGTTGGTTCTGTCGACGGAATCTCCCAGTAAGCCTGGAAGCCCCTGAAATGGTCAAGTCGCACCATATCAACCAGGGAGAAATTGATGCGAAAGCGGTCTATCCACCAGCGATAACCCCTTTGAGCCATCATATCCCACCGATAGATAGGGTTCCCCCACCGCTGTCCGGTGGCACTGAAGTAGTCAGGTGGAACCCCGGCTACCACCAAGGGATTACCCTGCTCATCCAGATGGAACTGCTTTCTGTGGGCCCACACTTCAGCGCTGTCATGGGCTACATATACGGGGATGTCACCGATGATACGGACTCCTTTTTCATGGCAATAATCCCTCAAAGCCAGCCACTGCTTGAAGAATTGATATTGAACATACTTCCAGAACTGCATATTCTCGGCCAGTTTGTTACGCCATTGCACCAGGGCATCGAGCTGTCTGGTGGCAGCACCTTTCTCCCACCCGGTCCATACCTGGCCGCTGTGTGCCTCCTTAAGGGATGTAAACAGAGCATAGTCTTCAAGCCAGAAGGCATTTCTCTCTGAGAAAGCATAAAATTCCTCTGGATATCTCGTGGAGCACTTCTCTTTGAACTTTTCAAATGACCTGGTTAGGAGGGACATTTTGTAGTTGATTGCCCGGCCGTAGTCCACTCTGTTCCTGGGGAAATCAGGCGGATTCTCGATATCGCTCTGGTCCAGGAGGCCCTCATCAACCAGCTTTTCCAGACTGATGAGATAAGGGTTCCCCCCAAAGGCGGAAAGGCACATGTATGGCGAGTTACCATAGCTTATGTGGCCCAGGGGCAAAATTTGCCACAGACTCTGCCCCGTACTCACCAGAAAGTCGACAAACCTGTATGCCTCGGGGCCCAGGTCTCCGATACCAAACGTTCCGGGCAAAGAGGTCGGGTGGAGCAGTATTCCGCTCGCTCTAGCTATGGTCATGTCTTCACTCTATAGGTATTACTTCGCCACATTTTGGGCACTTAATAGTTGTCCTGTAGTAAGCCTGAAACTCGGCTATGCTACTATTTTGACGAAAAACCGCGTATCTAACACCTATATTCTTCCTCGCTTCTTCCAGAGCCTTTTTCTTGGCTTCCTCAAATGTGCCCTTAAAGTCCAATGTGTTCTTTTCCTTCGGCTGATACCTTGTCTCAACTATTTCATATGGCGTTGACTGGGTCATATCATCTCCTTTCCCCGAGATATTGCGTTTTTGATAACTTGCTTCATAGTAGCTCTTCAAGGTACTTTCTATCAACATACTTCTGAAAAGTGGAGATACTATCTTCGATTCTTTTTCCACGCACGCTGACCCGGCGAATTGCGGAGTCCATCTTATTCACCACCGTCATGGTATCATCGGCCACGACCATTATCGGCACGTTTTTACTCTGTGCGGCCGATATGACAGAGCTATCCGGATACATACCACCGGTCAGGATAATTACTTTTGTCGGGGTTTCCAGGGCAGCCAGCTGGATGTCAGCCCGGTCACCTCCGGTTACCACAGCTTTGTCCGCCTGGGCACGAAAGTATTTTAAGGCGCCTTCTACATTCATGGCGCCAACCATAAAATTCTCCACCGCCTCTTCCTGTCTATCCTCACAGCAGATGATTTTTCCTCCGAGCGCATCCCTGATTTCGCCGACACTCAGAGAATTAAGTTTCGGGTTTGTCGGAATCAGGCCCCAGACCCTGGTTCCCCGGCCTTCCAGGAAGGGTACGAAGTATTTTTTAATGAAGTCCACGCCATCCGGCGGAAGACGATTTAAGATAACGCCTCTGAGCTTGCCTCCGAGCCTGTCATGTGCCATAGTTATGGCATCCAGGTTGACATCACCGAAAACTGGAGCGTCAACCAGGATAACCGGCATCTTAAGCTTTTCCACGAAGCCAATGTTGGAAACTCCAACGGAGAAACCGTCAAACAGGTCCTGTCCGCCGCCAACAATAAGTGCGTCTTTGCCTTTCTTAATCTGCTCGTAGGCACCGTAAATCTTATTTTCAGCGTCTCCAAGCTTGCCAAGCACCAGATTTATATAGTCCTGGTGGTCAAGATAAAACGGGCACATCAGTGACAGGTCATCTTTCAGTGAAAAGCGTTCTTTGATAAGCAGCACGTCCTCTTCGACCTTTATATCTTCCTTTAAAGTAAAATTCTTGCCAATGGGCTTGAAGTAGCCGGCCTTTAGACCCTGGCTTTTCCAGAAATCCAGTATGCCGAGTACCGCCATTGTTTTGCCGGCATACTTTGTCGTCGAGCCAATAAATAATTCAATCATCCCTTATCCCCCCTTAATATCAGTCTCCCGTCAACCGCCCAGACCCCTTCGCCTTTATCTTTTACCATCAGTGGATTAATCTCCATCTCGACTATTTCCGGGAACCTTTCACCCAGGGTTCCAACCGTGGCAATGACTTCGTGCAGTGCTTCGATGTCTTTTTCCTTCTCGCCTCTAACACCACTGAGCAGAGGAAAAGATTTTATCCCGGTGACCAGCTCTCGTATCTCCTTCTTACTGAGAGGAGTGAGCGCAAAGTTGACATCTTTGAGAACCTCAACGTAGACGCCTCCCAGCCCGAACATCATCAGCGGCCCGAACTGCGGGTCACGAGAAAAGCCAACGATAACCTCCTTGCCGCTTTCTACCATTTTCTGCACCGTAATGCCCAGGATGGGTGCCTGCGGCAGGAACCTCCGCACGCTGACCGTGATAGCCTCAAAGGCTTTGGTTACATCCTGGGAGGTCCTTAAGCCCACTCTTACCCCGCCTACATCAGTTTTATGCAGGATTTCCGGTGAGTAGACCTTCATCACCACCGGGAAGCCCATTTTTTCGGCGACATCGGCCGCCTCATCGGCGGTATGGGTAAGGACCGTCGGCACAGCAGGAATTCGGCATATATCTATCAGCTCTCTGGCCTCAAAATCAACCAGTTTAATTTTCCCATCTTTTGCCCTGGCTTCAAGGAATCTCTTGATACTATCTTCGTCTAGGTCTTTGTAGTACTCTTCCGGCTTTTCTTGTGCTTTCCACAAGCTGTGGTTAGCCATGACGGCCATAGCGCTTACGGCTCTGTCGGGAAACGAGATGTTAGCCACCCTTCCCCGCCTGAAAATGCTGAAGGCTGTAGCCATCCTTTCCTCACCCA
>CAYWRT010000093.1:0-8999 GCA_964460815.1 uncultured Dehalococcoidaceae bacterium | reverse complement strand
ACATACTGTCAACCAGTTTATCGTTGACTCATCAAGCTCGATACTGGCAATATCCTCAGCCTTAAAATTGTGCTTCTTCATCTGGTCCAGTATGCCGTCAATGGAGGCATGAGTGCACTTGCAGGCAGCATAGGGCTTTATCATGGAATCAAGCATCTCCCATTTCTCACCCAGTTCCCGGGTCAGGGCATCCGGGTCGGTCTGCCACCGGGCAAGCCCCAGAAACCCCTTGGGTGCCAGCAGTATCTCCCCATGAGCCGCGGTGATGCCCCTTTTCGCCAGAAGGCAGGCATTTATGGCGTCCTGGCAGATAAACCCGTGATGAATTCGCACCATAAGTGTGGCCGAACGGTACATCGCCGCATCGAGTGGCTGTGTCATGGCACGGGCGATACCCATGGCATTCTCCAGCTCGTCTAGGCTCAAGCCGAGCAGTTTGCCCACAGCCGCGACACACCCGAAGATGAAATGCCCGTCACCCAGGCCGGTGGGTACGGCTCCGCTCAGCGCTTTCATGGCGATACCAATGCGAATCAGTACTTCCTTGCCAACCGCGAAGCTGGCTATGAATTCTTTACCCGTTACCCTGTCCTTCAGTCCGGTGGCCGCCAGCAGCGCCGGAAAAACATATTCGCTGGCGTGGCTGGCTTCATCATGAACGTCACCAAAATCCATAGCTCGCGTCATGGGGCCTATAGCCAGCCCGGCTTCTGAAGCCGGCACCCTGCCTCCGTAGAATGGTATCATGCTCTGCGGTTTGCCCCCTTTGTCCTTAACCAGGTCGACTACTGCCGGTATACCCTCCATGGCGGAGCCGCCGATGGTAACCGCCATGGTATCCAGGATAGACCGTTGGCTGTGTTCCACTATATTGGCCGGTAAATCTTCGTAATTCGTGCCTGCTACCATCCGGCAGAGGGTGCGCATGGGGTCTTCCCCGTTTATCAGGTGAAACCTTGGCATTCTATGCCTCCTTTTATGTTTAAAAGGATGTAATCTATCGGGGAGTCTCTATGGTGCCAGTAGCACAGTTAGCTCGCCGATACCCTTTATCTTCTCCAGCCCCTCTACTACCTCGGCAATCCCGTTAATTTGCGCATCGTTGAGTACATACGAGGCGTTGTTCCTGAATTTATTGACTATTTCGTCGTCAGTCAACCTTGCCCTGGGATTCCAGCTATCGCCGGGAATATCACTCGACTCGGCGGTGAACCTGCCCTTTTTCGATACTAATTCAATAGAGGTTGGTGGCTGGCTGAAGAGCCTCCCCGGATGCCCGGACCATGTGGCTGTTCTCCGCATTGCGTCCGGGTGTTCCCCGTGGGTTATCTTCTTGGTCACCTCCACAATCCCGGGGCTGGTCAGGGTCTCGTCTCTGGCCCACTCCGGCCCCGGGGTTATGCCATATACGGTGCAGGCCAGGGCGTAAGTGATACTGTCGATGGAGAGCCACAGCTCCTTGCCGGTTGACTCGGCCCATTTATCGGCAGCCACGAACGTGGGCAGCGTGACTGCCAGGGGGTGAGTGTTGACCATAATTCTGTCGATGTCCTCGGGTTTCAGGTCGTGCTCTTTGATAATACCTTCAAGTAACCTGATGCCGCTGTGGAACCAGCGGCAGGTAGGGTAGGGCTTGAACCCGGCATCCATAATATACCAGCGCTTCCCCAGGTCAGCCACAAAGGTATCGTTATCGAACTCGGGCGCTCCCAGCAATGCTGCCAGGCCCCGCGTCCCATCCAGTATGGAAGGGTCTCCGATATAGCCATTTTGAGCGCACAGCGCAGCCATAACCCCGCTCAGGCAGAACCACCCCATGTCCCCGTATTTATTAAAGTTCCCCGGGGGGGTAAAGACAAATTTGCTCTCTACAGCACCGGGGGTGAAGTAGCCGGCGATGCCCAGGACATTGCTCATCTGCCCTTTATCAAACCTGAATATTTTCGCCGCCGATATGGTTGCGGCGAAGGTGTTAAAACCCATGGCGGCGTTGCTACTGACCACTACACCCTTCTCCGGGTCGGGTCGGAATGAAGAACCGCACAGTCCGCATCTGGCGGCAAAATCGTAAGCCAGGGCTGTCGCCAGAATAATATCCTTCCCGGTTGCCCCGACCCTTTCGCCGACACTCAGGGCCGGGAAAAGGGGAACACCACCGATGTGCCTGTTGTTATACAGGGTCTCATCCATATCAATTATGTTTGACAGTTTTCCATTTACATAGGCGGCATGGGCGCAGTGCAGCCTGTCCCCGCTTCCCACCACGGTGGCTTCCGGTTTTCCCCCCAGGTCCCGGCCAACCGCCGCCACCTTCTTACCCCAATCGATAGCGTACCCCCCCAGGGCACAACCGATATTATCCAGGATATACATCCTGGTCTGTTGAACAACCCCTGAGGGCAAGTCGTCAAAGGTGACCGCAGCCAGAAAATCAGCCCATTTCTCCGTCATTGACATCTCCATGCCATTATTATGACATTGCCCTGGTTTATGTGGCAAGCAATTTGTTTTAAAATTAGATAGAAACATAATGCAGTGTCCAGACGGAAAAATGAAAAAGTAGAAGGAGGCAGGGAAATGGCCGGGACGAAATACGGGAGATGTGTCATGAAAGCCCCTTTAAGAAAGGCGGCTAATGACGAAGTAATCGAGCCAATAGTACACTTCATCGGGGAAAGGGATGGGGGAGGCGCCAATCTTACGGTGAGCTGGTCCTGGATTACCCAGCCCCTGACCATGATAAAGGAAGCCCATCAACACGACCATGACCAGATACTGTTTTTTATGGGAGGCAACCCGCTGGATGTAGAGGATTTTGGAGCCGAAGCCGAGATATCGTTAGGGGAGGAGGGGGAAAAGCATGAAATCGACGCTCCCACCGTTGTCCATATCCCGAAGGGACTGGTGCACGGCCCGCTTAAATTTAAGAGGGTTGATAAACCTATCGTATTTCTGGATATATTCCTGGCACCCACATACACAAGGAAGTCGAAATCCGAATAGCCTTCACCCCCCGGCAGCGGGAAATTCTTGGCGGGTGCTGTGTCGCTTTAGCCTGAAATGTTTACTCCTGTACGTCCAGTCCCCACATCCTGAATAAATCCTTGTAGAACGCAGGCTGGGGGAAATCAGGAAAGACACCCATGGTGTGACTGGCGAAGCTATGTCCCATCTCCTCGAAATACCTGAGTCCCTGTATCAGGACTTCGACCTTGTCTTTCGGTACGGAAAAGATAATCTCGTCTTCTCCGGCCAGCCCCCGCTGGTAGTCGCCGGGGTCAGGCAGGGTAATCCGGTACTGGCCGTTTAAGAGTACGGGCACGACGGAGTAGACGCAGGAGTCTACAGGGTCAAATTCAGAGGTCAGCAGCGTTCCCTCTTTATACTTTACCGCCTGAAGCATAAATCTCAATTGAGCCGTATTAGAATAGATGAGCACCATATCCGGCTCAAAACTGGACGTCCCCAGGGGTGCGGAGACAATACCGATATACTTCCCGTACTCCAGGACAGGAAACGCCTCGCCCCAATACCTGGACGCCTCCGGTTTTTCAACCCCGAACGGGATAATAGATGTTCCCTCAAAAAAACCATCGGGCGGTTTCACCAGCCCGAAGGCTATTAAAGGCGCCCAGCACCAGTTATCTTCTTTCAGCATGGCTACCGTGCTTCTTTGGCGGCGTGTTATGGTGAAGGCCTGACATTGAGCCAGATGGTAACCGTGGTCTCTTTTCGGTCGGATGGCTTCTTTCGGGATGTCCGCTTCCTTCTCCAGCATTTTTACCGCTATCGGCGATGACCTCAGCAGCAGCAACCTCTCAAGTTCCTCTCCGTATTTATGAAACTCGTCTAATGTTGTCACGTGGCTTACCCCCTAAAATATTCAAATCATTATGCTGACCGCTACAATTATGAATGAAACAGCATTTTTTTACAAGATTTCGGTTTGGTTTTATTTGCATTTGGTTGGCGGGAGCTTGCCTCACCCCTGGCCCCTCTAACATATCTATTCCCACCCTGCCACCCTCGCAGCATCCAAGGCTTATCCCGTAGGGGAAATCCCCCTTCATCCCCCTTTTTCAAAGAGGGACAATACTTTTTGCACGATGGGTCGTCTCCCTTTAATTAAAGGGAGACCGAAAGGGATTTAGGCGGGGAGTAGCCTGCGGAGAGGGGCGCAAAGCCCCTCTCAAAATACCTCCCCATCTCAAACAAACGAAAAAACGCATACTCAGGAAAAACCTGTTTGAGAGGGGGACACAGTGGGAGTGCATCTGGAATCAACCAAAACCAAATAGAACCTGGCCTTATATTGATTAACGGTTTACTGGGGATTATGATAATATCTTGATAAGGAAGTAATTGGATTAGTAACTTGTCTTATGGCAGTGGTTATAGCGTATCAAATGCCCCGGGTTAAAGTAAGAAGAGATATACTTGACATAAAAGTGAATAATTTAAGAAAATATGGGTACAAGCCTTTCCGTGTAGCCGTCATTCACGGCGGTCCTGGTGCCCCCGGCTCCATGGCCCCGGTTGCCAGAGAACTGGCTACCCGTTGGGGGGTTCTGGAACCGCTGCAAACGGCGGCCTCCCTTGAGGGGCAGGTCCAGGAGTTACGGACTGTCTTGATAGAGAATGGAGAGCTTCCCGTTACCATAATCGGTTCGTCGTGGGGGGCCATGCTCGGTTTTATTTTTACTGCCCGCTACCCTGAATTTGTCAAAAAACTCGTCCTCATCGGGAGCGGAGTCTACGAATCACATTATGCCAGTAAAATTTTGGAGACCCGGTTAAGCCGACTCAGTGAAGAAGAAAAGAAAGAAGCCCATTCATTGATGGAAACCTTAAATAATACCGCCATTGGAGATAAAAACACGCCCTTTGCCCGGCTCGGGGCATTATTTACCAGGGCTGATACCTGCAATCCCTTGAACCTGGAGGACGAGGTCATTGAGGTTAACTACTATCTCTACGAAAGTGTGTGGCGGGATGCCGCGGAGCTAAGAGACAGCGGAAAACTGGTAGAACTGGGAAAACAAATCCGGTGCCCGGTAGTGGCGCTTCACGGTGATTATGACCCTCATCCGCCCGAAGGCATCCGAAAGCCCCTGTCTGCCGTTCTCGGGAATTTTCGATTTATCATGCTGAAGAACTGCGGTCACCTGCCCTGGATGGAAAGGATGGCCAGGGACAGATTTTATGAAATTCTTAAAGAGGAACTGCGTTAGGGATTAAATTTATGCTTTCCCGTTGCCTGATGATTTTATCGGGTGGACTTTCGAACGAAATCTCTGATAATATCAGATAGCAATTGCTAGTAGGGAGTAAAAATGTCTGAATTCGGATATGCCGGAGAGATTCTGAAGGTAGATTTGTCCAGTGGAAATACAGCCAGGCTGTCAACCGCCGACTATGCCGGCCGGTTCCTGGGGGGAAGAGGTATTGCCGCCAGAATTTACTGGGATATGGTCCCTCCGGAGGCCAGGGCTTACGACCCGGAAAACTGCCTGATATATATCACCGGTCCTATCGGCGGGTTCAACCGGTTCGCCAGTTGCCGCTGGCAAATCTGCGGCAAGTCACCGTCCATGGACCCGGAATATTTTTCCTGTGCTAATCTGGGAGAAAGGTGGGGTAATTCGCTCAAATATGCCGGCTACGACGGGCTGATAGTCCAGGGGAAAGCCGATAAGCCGGTGTATATCTTCATTAACAACGGTAATGTCGAAATAAGAGACGCCTCTTTACTCTGGGGAAAGTCGGCTTTTGAGGCTATTGAGCTTTTACAGGCGGAACTGGGTAAAAGCGCCAGTGTCCTGGCAATCGCCCAGGCCGCCGAGAACCTGGTCTCCTTTGCCACTATGCTGGCCGATAATGGCGCCTCCGGTGCCGGCGGCCTGGGCAGTGTCATGGGGTCAAAACTACTAAAAGCTCTCGTCGTTGTTGGGGATAAAAAGCCGGTAGCCGCCGACCCGGAAAGGCTGAATAACCTGGCTAACCACATACTCAAGTTAAGAAAGGACACCTGGAAAAACTGGCTCCTGGCTATGCCCGGCAGGGCTAAGCTCCATGCCTGCAATGGTTGTGGCATCGGCTGCTGGCGAAAATCGTACGAGGCTGAGGGCGGCCGCCGCTTCAAATTTTTCTGCCAGGCGGGCGCATTTTATATGAAGATGGCGATAGACTACAACAAGGATGACTGGAAGGAAGTGGTGCTGCTGGCTACCAGGTTGTGTGACCGGTACGGACTGGATACTACGGTAATACAGCCGATGATTGAATGGCTGGGCAAATGTTATCAGGAAGGAATCCTGTCGGAAGAGGCTACCGGGATACCGCTGTCAAAGATAGGGAGTGCCGAGTTTATGGAGGTACTGACCAGAAAGATAGCTCTCCGGGAGGGTTTTGGTGACTGGCTGGCGCAGGGCACCATCAAAGCGGCTGAGAAGGTCGGAGGAAGAGCACGAGAACTGACAGGCTACTCGGTACTTACCAGAGCCAATGAGACCAGGGACTATGACCCCAGGCTGGTATTGCCCAACGCTCTTCTCTACGCTACCGAACCGAGAAGGCCTATAAGTCAGATTCATGAGATAACTCATGCCCTGGAGATGTGGCTTAACTATGAGAGGGGCAAGGAAGACGCTTGGCTAACTTACCATGACTTTCTGACAGTCGCCCGGAAATTCTGGGGTGGCGATGCTGCCGCCGATTTCACCACCTACGAGGGTAAGGCGCTGGCTGCCAAGAAAATCCAGGACCGTACCTATGCCAAGGAGTGCCTCATCCTCTGCGACTTCATGTGGCCCATCATATGGGTCCGGTTCGCTGATGACCATGCCGGCGACCCCACCATGGAGAGCCAGGTCTTATCGGCGGTCACGGGTAAAGAGATAGATGAGGCCGGACTGAGCAGAATCGGGGAAAGAGTCTTTAACATGCAAAGGGCAATACTGCTGAGGCAGGGCTGGGGAGGCAGGCAGGGAGACAGGCTTCTGGATTACCTCCATGACGAACCTCTGGAGCATTTAAACCGTTTTGATAATTTCCTGGCTCCAGGTAAGAATGGTGAGATGGTATCCAGAAAAGGGGCCAGGATAGACAGGGAAGATTTCGAAAAGCTGAAGAGCGAATATTACGAGCTGCGCGGCTGGGATGTAGCCAGCGGCCTGCTAAGAGAGGAAAGCCTCAGGGAGCTTGAGCTTGGAGATGTGGCTGGTGAGCTAAAGGAGAGAGGTCTGTTGGGTTAACATAAGGTATCTGACTGATGAGTGACGGGAATAGTGATTAGTCATGGCAGCATCTGGTAGAGCTTCGATGTGGGTTGTCTTGGCTTCCGCTACGACAACGGTAATGGCGGGCTCCGTCATCGCTCCTGTCCTCAACCTGATGCAAGAAGGGCTCGGTGTCGACCCTGGTTTGGCCCGACTTATCATAACTACACATGGAATCCTCATTGCAATATGCAGCCCCGTGATGGGTTTTCTAATCGACAGAGTCGGTGTGAGAAAACCTTTTATTCTGGGCCTGACATTATACGGACTGGCCGGCGGTTCCGGACTTATTATCACGGATTACTGGCTGTTAATTGTCAGCAGAGTACTGCTTGGAGTCGGTGTTGCGGCCATATTCACGGCCAACACTGTAATAATTCTCAATCTTTATGAGGGTTCCCGGCGAAATGTAGTAATGGGGTGGAGGGCAAGCGGCAACAGCATTGGCGGTGTCGCCTGGCCGTTGCTGGGAGGATTCCTGGGGACATTTTCCTGGCATATGCCCTTCGCCGCTTATCTTATTGGCCTCCCTCTTGCCCTGCTGGCGCTCCTCACCGTACCGGGAACACAAAGGGGTGCAGCTCGCCTGGTCAACAATTCCCCGGGTGAGCAGGCGTCTGTGTTGGGCATTGTGAGGGCTAACCCCATACTTGTCATTGTTTACAGCTTTATCTTTGTAGCCAATATTCTCCTGTACGCAATAATACTTTTCGTGCCTAAACTGGTCGAGCAATTTGGCATAACGAATACTTTTTACGTCGGGATATTCATTTCAATATCGGCTCTTGCCGGTGCGGGAATTGCCCTCATATATGGAAAAATCAAGGCAAGACTGTCCTATAAAGGAATCGTGCTTATCATTCTGGCTCTGTGGGTAGCCGCATTCACTACGATTTCCCAGGCGTTCTCCGTATGGTTGCTGGTGTTTTCCATCGTACTCTTTGGTATCGGTCTGGGTATGACCATGCCGACAGTCCCAGTATGGGTAGGGGAACTGGTGCCAGCTTCGTTTCGTGGTAGGATGACTTCCTACATAGCCACATTCAGTTTTGTCGGACAGTTCTTGTCGCCCATAATCCTGAGTCCGGTAGAGTCATCCCTGGGGCTGCATGCTGTTTTCCTGGTAGTAGGAGTAGCCTGCACTCTACTTTTCCTGTTGTTTGTATTTTTATTAAGGAAATAAATTCGGGGTAGAATCGGTCTGGAATATTATCTGGTTTGATAAATCAGATGAATAAGTAACAGAGCTGTCAGGTATGGCTGTAAGGCGGGCAAAGCCAGCCAGTTCCGAATCTTGACACTCCCCCAAATAAGAGCTATACTCAGAATAGTGAGCAGATAATCAACTGAAGATATTTTAACGCGGGGTAGAGCAGTGGTAGCTCGTCGGGCTCATAACCCGGAGGTCGTTGGTTCAAATCCAACCCCCGCTACCAATTTCCGAAGCTAAAATCCCCCGATTTCATAAAACGATTAAGGGGGATTTTTCATTTTAGCTAACGGATAGCTAACCACCAATTTTGGCTTGCTCGTTTTTTATTTCCGCATAAAGAAAGCACCGACTTGGTTCAAGCATTATTAATTTGGGACTGCTTCCTATGGTCCCTCATGTATTGTTTTACGCCGCATTCTTTGCAACAATACTCTCTATTTGCTCTTGAGGCTGGGAATAATCTACGACAATTCTCATTTCCGCATTCTTTGAATCGACTGTTCTCTAAA
>CAYWRT010000092.1:0-9004 GCA_964460815.1 uncultured Dehalococcoidaceae bacterium | reverse complement strand
GCCAGCACAAACCACACCAGCACCAACCACGCCAGCACAAACCACACCAGCACCAACCACGCCAGCACAAACCACACCAGCACCAGTAGCAGAAAAATCAGAATTTGATGTTATTCAAGCGGCTGCCAATGACTATCTTACTTCCAGTCCGCAGTGGAACATCTCTGCCAAAGACCTGTATATGCTCATCAACGACGAGGATGAGAGTAACCACCCGGTAATCGTCAGTGTGCGTGCCGCTGATGCTTATGCCAAGGGGCATGTGCCCGGTGCCATCAACATCCCGTTGGCCGACCTGGCCAAACCTGAGAACCTAGCCAAGCTACCCACAGACAAGAAAATCGTGGTCTATTGCTACACCGGCCATACCGGTTCGCAGGCGACCGCGATACTAAACCTGCTGGGCTATGACGCCAGCAATCTCAAGTTTGGCATGACTGCCTGGACCAAGGATACAGATGTGGCCTCCGGTAGATATGATGAGGCTAAGGACTGCATGGACTATCCCTTTGAAACCACCGCCAACGTGCCAACACAGACTTATTCTCTACCGACTATAGATAACACCACTTCCAATGATGAATCTGAAATTCTCCGAGCGGCTGCCAACGCCTATCTTACTTCCAGCCCGCAGTGGAACATCTCTGCCAAAGACCTGTATATGCTCATCAACGACGAGGATGAGAGTAACCACCCGGTAATCGTCAGTGTGCGTGCCGCTGATGCTTATGCCAAGGGGCATGTGCCCGGTGCCATCAACATCCCGTTGGCCGACCTGGCCAAACCTGAGAGTCTGGCCAAGCTACCTACAGATAAGAAAATAGTGGTCTATTGCTACACCGGCCATACCGGATCACAGGCGACCGCGATACTGAATGTGCTGGGCTATGATGCCAGCAACTTGAAGTTCGGCATGACTGCCTGGACCAAGGATACAGATGTGGCATCCGGCAGATATGTTGAGGCTAAGGACTGCATGGACTATCCCTTTGTGACCGGCACTTCGCCCAAATAAACAGAATAAGCGAACGCCAACCCGTGCCAGAACTTCATGTTCTGGTACGAGTCAGAAATAAGACGTGCGGGAAACAACAGTGAGGCTAGGGCAGGAATGAAACGTTTAGTGTTTATGGCTAGCGGGTTACTATTAATGACACTGATGTTGTCGGCTGGCTGTGCCCACGAAGTTCCTCCCGAGACAGAGGTCGTAAGTTCCTGTGTTACCTGCCCATACTGACCAAGATACTCTGTAGGAAGTTGCTTCACCGGAACCCGAAGCAGCAAAATCAGAAGAAACCTCTGGCGAAGGCTGAGGTGGTGAGCTACCTCCGTTGGAGGTATGGGAAAAGGTCTTTGTCAAGGATGCCGAGTTCCTGCAAAGTACCCATGGTAAGGTAGGTTGTGTTATCTGTCACGGTGGCGATAGTCAAAACGAGGATAAAGAACTGGCTCATGTGGGTCTGGTCGCCGACCCGTCGGAGGGCACTGCCACCACCTGTACCGCCTGTCACCAGGATATTGTCGAAACTCACGATATGAGTCTCCATGCTACGCTAAATGGCTTTAAGTCCGCCTTGGAAGCCAGAGGCGGCGACGTGTCGGAGGGTTCCCCTCTGGCCACAGCGCTGGAAAATCACTGTAATGAATGTCACACCTCCTGTGGGCAGTGCCATGTCAGCCGTCCTGATGAACTGGAAGGTGGTCTCGTTTCCGGACATGAGTTCCGGGAGACCCCTTCCATGCAGTACAACTGCACTGCTTGCCACGGCTCACGTATTGGCGATGAATATCTCGGTAACAATGAGGGGGTACCGGCTGATGTACACTGGACGAAGGCCGGTATGACCTGCACCAAGTGCCATGGTGAAGAACTCCACGGCTCGGGTCAAGATGTGGACAGCCGGTATCAGAACCCGGATTTAGTCAAGTGTGAAGACTGCCACGAGGACGTCTGGACAAATACGGAGGGTAATCCCCAGCACGAGCAGCACCTTAGTGACCTTTCTTGCCAGGTCTGCCACAGGCAGCCGCTAACCGCTTTGATGATATTGTCCTACCAAACTGATAAGCTGGGAGCAGAATTGAAAGAAATTATTAGCTAATTATTAGCTTTTTTGGATAATGACAAAATGACGTTTTACATAATTAACAATCTAGCCTTCTGAAGCTAGTAGGCCGTACAGGTCTCGAACCTGTGACACCCTGATTAAAAGTCAGAGCGTTTTAAAGTGCCTTTAATGATACTATTTTGTAGCTAAATCTTGACAAAACCACCCTGAACTTCAAACCGAATCAGGGTATCACCTTTCCTCCCACTTGCCGTGCTGCTACTTGTCTGTATTATACCATAATTGCTTACCAGACAAGTACTTGAAAAACGGGGAAATGCTACGTGGCTTAGTATTGATCAATGATCAAATAAACTCGCTCTGGCTTCTTCTACTCACAATAGAGAGACTCGTAGATTTAAATAGGGTTTCTATATCTGATAATGTGACCTCATCACTGTAACGAGCCAAAGCTAGACCTATTTTCATAACAGTCTCGCGGCTGGGGTTATTCTTTTCCCCACTCCTTAGACGGCTTAGATAAGCCTCGTTTAGATGCGTATACTGGCTTATCTGGTAACACGATACACCGGTTTTATCAAGAAGTGTAGAAAATACTTTAGAGAAGTCGTTAGCATAGAGCGTCATAATAAGCTCAACTCCCCATAAAAAGAAACGGGACAAGCGATACTTGCTTGCCCCGTCCTTTCTTCTAATTTTATATCGGAACGGGTAAGCTGTCAAGAGCTTTTGGCGAGAGATTCCGCCAAACTTGCTAACAAGATGGGCGATACCCTAAAACCAGAACTGATTGACATGATGAGCTTATATTGGTTGGAGATTAAATATTCAGAAGAAGAGGCTTGACCGAGTTGGCTATCGTTAAGCGGAGCTAAGCCGAGCAAAGCCTTTGTTTTATGGGTTTAGGGAGTAAAATTCAGACTCTGGGATAGAGTCTGTTTTAAATACATCTGAGGGTAGTCTGGCGGACTCTGACGAAGCTGAAATTCGAGACTCTGGCGAGACGCTAAATCTTAATGAGAGAGCAGAAGGTAAAAATGAGAGAAGCCTATCAGTGCCCAGCTAGGGGTTGTGATCACCCTCCGTTCAAGACTCCCTAGGTACTAAGAAGCCGTATCCGAAACATGCACCCCCATTTTCATCCTTTGTGGTGGCAATTGAAAAGTGACATGGAATGTTCTGCCTATTGTCCCCCCTTCCCCACTAAAACCCCTGCCCAGGCTGGTCTTCAAGGTATTAGAGGTGCAAGGCTATATTAGACGTTTAGCCTGTAAGGAGAAGTACATTAACGATTCAGGTACGTTAAATATCGCTGCCATCCGGCTCACATCCCTGACCTCTGCCCATTTGGCCGCCACCGACTCTTGTGGCAGCAGCATATGAGCCGCAAAGTGGTCAGCCAGTAGCTCATTGAAAAAACCCTCCCGCCCCATCCTCTTCTTAAACACAGGAGTAGCTCTACAATGAGCCAGGATGTGGAAAATCTCATGGTATAGAGTGAATCTTTGTCTGGCCGGCGTATCGCAGCTATTAAGCTGGATTACCCAGCAGTCGCTCAGCCGCCAGATGGCACCGTGGTAAACCCTCAATGGCACACGGCGGACTTCTATTGGGAGATTATCCTCAGCCAGTGAAATAAGGTCATCTGGCACCGGCAAGCGGTTATTCCAGCTTCTATTGCGGTATTTACATGCCAGTTTATCTACTAGTTCGAATATACTGTCACTTTTTCTGCACCTTGGTAACTTAACGGCAGCCAGCTCATCATCAGTCAAATCAATTTCGTCATTATCAATAAGCCTGTAAATTCTGTCTACACACTCTTTTCCTGTTTCACTACTTAAACAATCAGCACCTTTTTGTCTGAGCGGACAAGAATCATATAAAGGGCAGTTTATACCATCGCCCTCGCTCAGATATGACCAGAGCCTAGATTCCCACTTGGTAGTCTTTACCACCATATCTTTTGGACCTTCGTCGCTCGATTAAATCCTCAATCATGGCAATCAGTTCTTCATCAAGCTCGTCTGGGTACTTTTGGCGAGCGTATTCCCGAAACTCCGGCCACTCTACAAGCGGCCTCTCAGCTATTTGAGGCAGGTGACCGACAATGGAAAGGACTTTCTCGACAGGTACGCCGCTGTATTCCGCGAGTCTGAGGCAGGAGCGCGTGCTGGGGATATCCGCACCGGAAAGCCAGCGGCTCATCGTAACATGGCTGATTCCCAATTTCACTGCCAGTTGACTGGGCAGAAGCTTATGACGACGCATAAGTTCCCTGAGAAATAACACTAATGAATTATCGTTTGTGCTCATATTAATATCATATCACAGTTAAATAATAGAAAACAAAATAGCTGTTAAGCGCCTATCTGGCAGTTACTATCTCGATTATTAACTGAGGCAAAGATGTTGATTGATGGATGAAGGAAAGGGTACAATCAGATAACAAAACACCGCGTTTTGTGATACCGACTGCCTGCTCCAGAAGCAATCACAGTGATAACACTGACTTAAATGGCGGCTTAATTACCGGGGGCAGGTCATAAGGGGGTAAAGGAGTTATGGCGATAGTAACCGGCAGGGAAGCCTTGATGGAAATCCTGCACAACGAAGGAGTCGAGTATGTCTTCGGTATTCCAGGAGCCACTGAAGTATTATTTATGGACGCTCTGGAAAAGCAGCAGAAGATAAGGTATATTCTTTGCCTCCATGAAGTTATCGCCGTGGGTGCCGCCGAGGGCTACGCCCGAACATCAGGCAAGGTGGGTTTTGTTAACCTGCATACCGGCTGCGGGGTAGCCTCCTCTATGGGTCTGCTTTTTAATGCCCACAGAGGTGGAGTCCCCCTGGTGGTGACCTCGGGACAGGTAGATAGTCATCTGTTGCTCCGTGACCCTCATTTATCGGGTCAGCTGGTGAAAATGGCCGGCCCGCTGACCAAGTGGGGGGCGGAAGTACTATATGCTGCCGATATTCCTGTGGTTATACAGCGTGCCTTTAAGATGGCCAAGCAGTCACCTGCCGGTCCGGTCTTTGTTTCCTTGCCACAGGACATACTGGACCAGAGCCTGGACTTTGAATACACGCCGGGCACACCCTTACTTACCCGGGTACGTGCTGACGCGGAGGCTATTAACAGAGCCGCCGAGCTACTTCTAAAGACCCGGAATCCGGCAATCCTCGTAGAAAACGGGGTGGCCAAAAACGACGCACTGGACGAGGTGGTAAGGCTGGCTGATTTAATAGGGGCACGTGTTTATCAGCAGTGGATGTCTGACGTCAATTTCCCCAATCAGCACCCCCTCTATATGGGAGAGATAGGCACCAGTGAGCCCAGTGCCAGACAGGTATTGGAGCCGTTTGACGTGCTCATGGTAATAGGCTGTCAGCTGTTCGGTCAGGATAAATACGTGCCAGAGCCGCTTATTGCCAAGCATACCCGGGTTATCCAGATAGACGATAACCCCTGGGAAATAGCCAAAAATTTCCCGGTAAATGTGGGTATTCAGGGCAACATAAAGGCAGCGGTTGCCGAATTGACTGACCTCCTGGAAAAGACCATGTCGAATAAGGCGAGAGATGCCGCCAGAGCCAGGGTAAGCGAGATTACCAGAGAGACCGGTGAAAAAAAGGCGGCGTTACTGAAGCAAGCTGAAGCGGAAAAGAGCGACATCTCAATTTCTACAGCGCATCTAATGCTGGAACTGAGAGACGCCCTTGAGCCGGGCACACTACTGGTGGATGATAGCTGGTCGGCGTCGGCAATCCTGCGCCGTGGTCTTAACCTGAACGAGCCCAGGAGCTTTCAGCGCTCTCGCGGCGGCGGGAGCATCGGCTGGGGGATGCCCGGGGCTGTCGGCGTTCAACTGGCGGCTCCAGAACGCCCCGTGGTCGCCGTATGCGGAGATGGCAGCGCTGTCTGGTCTATACAGAGTCTGTGGACAGCGGCTCACTATGGCCTGCCGGTTACTTATATTATCATCCGTAATGCCAGCTACCAGATGGTTAAATACTTCTGGAAACACCTGCTGGGCGGTAATCTGAGTGACCGGCACCTGGGTCTGGAGCTGGATGAGCCGGTGATTGATTTCTGCAAGCTGGCTGAAGCTATGGGCGTTCACGGCGAAAGGGTAGAGCGACCGGCAGAGCTGCGCCAGACACTCAGAGCCGCACTGGGCTCGGGCAAGCCCAGCCTGGTAGAAGTCTGTATCAAAAACGCGCCCTAAAGCCGGCTAAAGATTCTCTATTCCTTTTTACCTTTAGTCTCCATGACATGCAAATACATGCCGAAGACCCAGCCGAGCCAGCAGACCAGACCGAACAAGAGGCTGACAACGGCCAGCACCAACCAGAAGATTGGCTCAAAGCCGATGGTGGCGTCTATGGCCTCGCCAATGATTCCCAGCACCGCGAATATAACGCCAAGCCAGGTCCCAACACTACCCATGACTCCCATTCTGCCGCGCCCACGTACCGTGAATTCAGGCTCACTCCAGGATTCCATCATAATTATCACCTCCTTTAAATTTGTTTATTAGCTCGCTCCAATGCTTCACTTCAAATATTATGTTATCTGTTGCGAATAGAGTATAGTTATCTTTTATGAGATTGTCAATCACTGCTAATATCGAGTTAACCAGAACCAAATATAACCTGATGTGTTGCTCACTTGTAACTATAACAAAAAGGGTGCTACAATTATCGGGGCCAGGTACCTCAGGCCCCAATTTGCCGAGATTTTAAATCTTTTTTCAGTAGCCAGATGACATAGATATATCATATAATACCGAGGATATTGTTTTAAAAACGTTAAAGAAATAAGGAGGCAGAAATGATTGAAGATGAATTGGTAAAGATTGTTGGTGCTGGCAATGTAAGCCACGAACAGGCGACGCTGAACGAATACTCCCGGGATATGAGCTTCGTTAATACGGTCAAGCCGGAATGTGTGGTCAAGCCGAGAAACACTGGTGACGTCGAGAAGATAGTCAATCTCGCCAAAAAGACGCTGACGCCACTGGTGCCGGTAAGCTCGGGGCCTCCCCACTTTCGGGGTGATACCGTTCCTGGCATCGGAGGAGCCGTTATTGTAGATTTGAGCGGCATGAAAAAGATTATCCACATTGACCGACTGAACAGAGTGGCCATGTTTGAGCCGGGCGTAACCTTTGATGAACTGATACCGGCGGTAGCCAGGGAAGGACTCAGGCTCAATTTACCTTTACTGCCAAGAAAGACGAAGTCTGTTGCCGGCAGTATGCTGGAGAGAGAGCCCGTAGTAATGCCCAAGTATCACTGGGATATAGGAGACCCGCTGGCCTGTGTTGAGGTAATTTTCGGCACCGGCGATATGTTCCGAACCGGGGCCGCCGCCGGGCCGGGTACCATAGAAGAGCAATGGGCCGCCGGGGGCGCCCAGAAGGAGGCAGCGGGACCATCGTCGTCTTCCTGGTACCGAGTAATTCAGGGAGCCCAGGGAACGATGGGTATCGTCACCTGGGCATCAGCGAGATGCGAATTAACCCCCAGCCTTGAAGAGCCTTTCCTGGTCGGCTCCTCACAGCTTGACAAGATACTGGAGCTGGTTCACTGGCTGATAAGGCTGAGACTGGTCAACGAGTGCTTTGTGCTCAACAACGCCAATCAGGCGGCTACCATGGCCAGGAAATGGCCTAACGATTACCGGGAACTTAAGGACGCTTTACCCACCTGGGTGCTTTTCTTCAACATAGCCGGCTATGAATACCTGCCGGAAGAGAGGGTGAGCGGCCAGATGGCGGACATGATGGAAATAGCCCAGCGCATTGGCCTGGAACCGGCACAGGCAGTCGGTCGCATCTCGGCTTTTGAATTATTGAAAACGGTCCAGCGTCCCTCCAGGGAGCCGTACTGGAAGCTCCGCTATAAGGGGGCCTGCCAGGATATATTCTTTGTGACCATATACGAGCATCTCGCTCAGTTGATAGATACCATGTATGATGAGGCTGATAAGGCCGGATACCCGACTTCGGATATCGGTATCTATCTCCAGCCAATAGTACAGGGCACCAACTGCCACTGCGAATTCAACCTGTTTTACGACCCCAAAAACCCGAGTGAGTCTGACCGGGTCAAGGAGTTATCCGCCAATGTTATCCCGGCCTTGATGGCTAAGGGGGCATTCTTCTCAAGGCCTTACGGTGAAAACACCGGTATTATCATCAACAGAGATGCCGCCACCGTGGCCGCTTTGCACAAGGTTAAGTCCATAGTAGACCCTGACAATGTTATGAACCCGGGGAAACTGTGTTTTTAACACCTGAGGGTGAAATTTCTAAATGGATAAATCTAAGGAGGAAAAGAGATGGCACTAGAAGACTACCGAAGTGATATGGAAATGTGCTGCCGTTGCTCGATTTGCAAATTCGTCCCGCTGGAAAAGTTAAAGGAAAATCAACACTCATATGTTTGCCCCAGTATCGCCAGGTACAACTTCCATGCCTATGCCGGCGGCGGCAGAATGGCTTTCGGCGTAGCCCTGCTGGACAAGAGACTTGATTATAACGACAAGCTTCTTGACGTTGTTTATAACTGCCAGATGTGCGGCGCCTGTGATATATCGTGCAAGTATGCCATGGACATGGAGGTTCTGGAGCCGATAAATGAAGTGAGAATCCAATGCGTAGAGGCTGGCCACACCCTCCCCGCCCTCGACAGCGTCATTAACAGTATGCGGAAACAGGGCACCATGGTCCCGGGGGCCAAAGCCAAGCGGGGTGAATGGGCCGGGGGACTCGATGTAAAAGACGTCACCAGGCAGAAGGTGAAGGTTATCTATCACGCCGGGTGCCGGGTCTGCTATGACAAAGAGATGTGGAAGGTGGCTCAAGACACCATTACCTTGCTAAAGAAAGCCGGTGTTGACGTTGGTATTGCCGGAAACAACGAGCTGT
>CAYWRT010000091.1:0-9043 GCA_964460815.1 uncultured Dehalococcoidaceae bacterium | reverse complement strand
GTCGCTTGACCCTGATGGTAACATCAGGGCTAGATAGATGGTCACCGCTCCGATTAATTCGGAGTACAGAACTCGGCTTATAGATTTGCTTGGCCCACCTTTTAGTGGCTTGATTACACGGCCACTCCCGCCAGAATATGTAAAGGGAGAACAAATCCAATGTCAAAGACAACCAGACTTATCATAGGTCTGCTGGTGGTGGCGGTCATCGCCCTATCCTTCGGCTTCGGCTATACCTACGGGAGAAAAAACCTCCCCAGCCTGGGGGAGGGGCTGGACATCGTGGGACAGGCAAGTAACATCATCCTCACCGACTATGTAGACCGGGACCAGCTTGATACCGTAATGCTAAGCCGTGCCGCCATTAGAGGCATGCTGGAGTCACTGGACGACCCCTACGCTTCCTACCTGGAAGCCGAACACTACGAACTGGCCCTGAGCAGCCTGGAGGGAGAATTCGATGGCATCGGCGCCTACGTAACGGTTGAGGACAAGCAACTGACTATTCTCGCCCCCATTGCCGATTCGCCCGCGGATACGGCCGGCATAAAAGCCGGCGATATAATCCTGGAAATAAACGGTGAGCCGGTCGCAGATATAAGCCTGGCTGAGGCCATCGTTAAAATCCGCGGTCCCAAGGGGACAGCCGTGAAACTGCTTATCCTTCACGAAGGTGATTCTGAACCTGAGGAAATTGAGATAATCAGAGCTACGATTGAGGTACCCAGTGTCCGCTTTGAGATGAAGGCAGACATCGCCTATATTAATATTATCGAGTTCTCCGAGCGCACCGGGGCCGAGATGGGCACAGTCCTTAAGGGTCTGGCTGAGGAAAATACCAGAGGCATCATCATTGACCTGCGCGGTAATCCCGGTGGCTTGCTTGATACAGTAATTGACGTCGCCAGCTACTTCCTGCATGATGGTACTGTCCTCAAGGTAGTAAACAGCAAGGGAGACGTGGCTACACTCCAGGTTAGACATACTTCCCTGACCACTGACCTGCCCGTGGTTGTCCTGGTAGATGATACCAGCGCCAGTGGCAGTGAGGTTCTGGCCGGTGCCCTGCAGGACCATGGCCGGGCGACTATTGCCGGCACCAAGACCTACGGTAAGGGCAGTGTTAACATTCTCCGTCAACTTGATGATGGCTCCGGAATATATATCACTAACGCACGCTGGCTCACACCCAATGGCCGCCCCATCGAAGGTCAGGGAATAGAACCGGACATCGAGCTTGAACTTACCGGGGAAGACGCTGTTCAGTGGGCAGTGGACTACTTAACAAACAGTGAATAATAGAAACGGGGGTGAAGCGTATGGATGATAACCCTGTGAAGATTGTCAACCAGGCCAGACTCTCCATAACCAGGGGAGACATTACCCAGCAGGCGACCGATGCCATCGTGAATGCCGCCAATTCTACTCTGATGGGCGGTGGTGGGGTTGATGGAGCCATCCACCAGGCCGGTGGTCCAGACATATTAGCGGAATGCAAGCAAATTGTCTCCCGTCAGGGGCGTCTGCCCACCGGCAGGGCCGTAATTACCACCGCCGGTCATATGAAAGCCAGACATGTCATCCACACGGTCGGGCCAATATGGCATGGCGGCCGTCAAGGGGAGGCCGGGTTACTGGCAAGCGCCTACCGGGAAAGCCTGAAGCTGGCCGCCGAAAACAACCTGACCGGCATTGCCTTCCCCTCCATAAGCACCGGTGCCTACGGCTATCCTGTTGATGAGGCTTCACGGATAGCCTTGAAGACGGTTGTCTCTTTTCTGAGAGAAACCACCTCCATAAAAGAGGTGGTTTTTGTGCTCTTTGACCCCCGCACCTTTGACGCCTATGCCTTGGCTCTCCAGGAGATAAATCAGGACTGAAGTTGGCAGGCAGCAAAGTATAAGGACTTCTGGTCCGATTTTCGGCTAAAAATCTGACGCCACGAAAAGCTGAGCATCTTACACTTATCTAGCTGTCATAAATGCGCCCCAAAAACCTATTCAATCTAACCCTTGGGCTCGTATACCTCGAAAATCTTCCGCGTCGGGGGCGACTTTAAAATATTCCCCAAGGCTTCCTGCAATTTAGGGCCTGTGATTGATTGAGCAGCCTCTGCATCCTGCTTCGACTCCCAAAGCGCCAGTGTATTGTAATCACCGGCTGCAACGTCACCAAAGAAGGTTGCCCCTTTGAACCCTTTCAAGTTCTTCATGATAGAAAAAAACTGCTCGGCTGTTTTCTCTCCTACCGGTCGCATATCTGGCCCAAGCTTTATCATTACCAAAGTTGCATACATTGTAAAAACCTCCTATGTCCCATCATTCAATACTTACAATATCACCATAGGGTACCTCTGTCAAAAAGTTATCGCGTTCCGGGGTCACCCTTGCAAAACAAACGTTAAAACTTCATAATGGCGGTATGAATATGGGGCTGGTGGACAAATTCGGCTTTGTCCAGGCGATGCTGCCCGAGGTATTTCAGAAAGCCGCTACCTTTATCTAAACGAAATATAATTTATTGGCATTGTTTTTAAATAGTGCCATATTCTAGGCTGATGCCTCACTGAGCGAGCTGACCGAATGATAGAATGAAGCTATGGCCAGGGTTATCCACATAGCGGCGATAATGAATCCCACCCCCAGGCAGATAAAACCCGCAATACTGATGGGAATGCCCAGCAAGTAGATAAGAAACACCTTCCAGGCATGACCGTTGGTCATGCGCCAGCTCTCTTTAACCGCCTCGATTACCTCCATCTTTCTATCCACCACCAGGTACGGGGTAAAAGCCAGCTTGCAGGCAAATATAATACCGGGCACTATTATGAGAATGAACCCGATAACCACGATAATTATAACCAGTAAACTGGCCAGTACCGCATTCCAGTAGTTTTGAAACGCCGCAAACATGTCTTTTATTTCCAGTTTATCTCCCCTCGCCGCCTTAAGATATGCAAAATTCATACCATAGTTCACAGGCCCCATAATTAATATGCCATAGGCAATCGCAATAACGCTTAAGGCAGCACCCCCCCAGCTTCCCATATTGGTAGGGATACTAAGAATCCAGGTGATTATTAGGATTAAGAACAGCTCCAGGAAATAAGTCCAGAAGAGTTTTCGCCAGCCGTTTCCATAGCTGGAACCCACCCCGGGCTTCAGTATCACGGAACTCTGTGAAATACTTCCTTCCACCTCCATAGCAGCCTCCTTTTTAACTATACTTTGTTATTTGATAATTCTGATATATAAAATATACACGTCTTTATTGCCCACAACATACACTAATGGGGCAATTATGTCAATGATATTTATCGGGGCATAGCCGCAAAAGTAGCACATAACCAAAAAATTGATGTAGAACTAAGGCTCCGGCTGGCACTTCGGGCAGAAATAGGTGCCGCGGTTCCTTACCTTGATGCGTTTAATGGGTGTGCCGCAGTTGGGGCAGGATTTGCCCAGTCCGTGGGCAACCCTGAACTCAAAGTGGGCGGTGCCAATCTCGCCGCCGGGACGGAAGTAGTTCTGCACGCTGGCTCCCTTGTTGCCGATAGCCGCCTGTAACACCCGTATGATGGCATCGTAAAGCCGTTTAATCTCATCACTGGAAAGGCTTCCCGCCGGCTTCAGGGGATGTATTTTAGCCTCAAACAGGGATTCATCGGCATACATATTGCCAATACCGGCAACCACAGACTGGTCAAGAAGCACCGGCTTTATCGGCGCCACCCGATTATGCAAACGCTGTGCCAGGACTTCGGGACTGAAGCCGACCTCCAGAGGCTCCGGGCCCAGCCGGCCGGTCACACTGCTCTTATCTCCGGCCAACCACATTACCCCGAACTTGCGCGGGTCTCTAAAATCGAGCCTGGTGCCGTCATCCAGATGAAATATGGCACGTGCAAACCTATCATCAGCAGAGTCCAGCAGCAACGAGCCGGTCATTTTCAGGTGCATAACCAGTACCTCACCACTGCTCAGGTCAAAGAGGAGATACTTACCACGCCGGGTCAGGCCGGTTATTCTCTGCCCGATAACACGAGAGCAAAACTCCTCAGCCGATGGCTGGCGCACTATCCCCGCCCACAGCAGGGTGACGCCGGTTACCTCGCGCCCGAGTATACGGGGCAATAGCTCATTTTTTATCGTTTCTACCTCAGGCAGTTCCGGCATCTCGGTGACCCAGTTCTCCTCTTTCTCCAGCCTTTACCGAACAGGCTTTTTAACTCACAACGGGATCTGACTTCCGGGAAGCTGATGGCAAAGTTAAGATTAAAAACATACCCAGCATAGTAATGCAACCGTATATCAACCATATGGGGTCATAAACCCCGCGTGTGTCAAACACCCACCCGGCGATAGGCGGGCCGGTAACGCTGCCAATTAGAAGGAAAAAAGTCACCATGCCATAAATTGTCCCGTAGTTCTTGGTGCCGAAATATTCTCGAACAATAGTCGCCCTGAGCGGCGTCGCCCCGCCAAAACCAAAGGCGTAGATGATAACAAACACAAGCACTGAAGCGAACGAACTGCCAACAATTCTACTAAAAAAGAATAATCCAATAGCGGTTAGCCCCAGGGAGAGAGCCAGTATATATTTATTTCTGAAAATATCAGCCAGAATACCGTAAATCATGCGCGGCGCCAGGGACACTAAAGACAGGAGCGTCACGACCACAGCCCCCGTTGACCTCTCCACTCCGAGGCTTGTTAGATATGGCATTAAGTGGATGGTCACCGAATGCACTGCCGCCATTTGCAGCATCAGTGATATGCCGATACACCAGAAAGCGCGCATCTTCAGGGCTTCCTTCACCCCTGTGCTAAAATCATGAGCACCCGAACCCTTTACCTCACCCGTGGCTCTGCCGTCAGGTAAAAGACCGTAACTTTCCGGCCTGTTGCGAAAAAGAAAAGACATTGGTATGCCCAGAATCAAGGCACCAAACGCCAGGTAAATTAAAAAGTTCTGCCAGCTATAGGCATCAATCCCCTTGACCAGCAGCGGAGCGAACAGACCACCAAGAGGTAATCCCAGCGCCAGAATTCCCATAGCCTTGCCTATGTTCCTCTTGAACCATCTGGCTATTACCGTGGGAGGCACGATAACGTTGGTGATGGTAGTACCGAAGCCCAGAACCAGAAAGCTCAGGTAGAACACGGCCAGATTGTTGGACTGGCTGATGCTGATTACGCCCAGTGTATAAATACATACTCCCACCAGCATCAGTCTCCTGGCCGGCCAGCGGTCAGCCGCCATTCCCACGAGTGGGTTCAGAGCACCCGTCTCCATACCGGCGATAGACGACGCCAGTGCGACCTGGGCATAGCTCCAGCCGAATGTAGCCGCAATGGGAGTCATGAAAGCAGTAAATCCGAAAACGAACATGGAGCTGTTGTAGAGAGAAAATATCAGGGCGGCGGCTACTATAAACCACCCAAAGAAAATCTTCTTCATTATTTAATTCTGTCTTCTAGCGGTACCGATTTCTCGATAATTCCAGCACAAATGACCTGATATCCGGATATATCCTGTTTTAGTTTTACGGTCTTTACTTCGGGCAGTCCGGGCATGGCTTACTTCATTTCTCCCCAGTTTCTGCCCTCTTTGGTGTCCACCTTCAAGGGGATGCTGAGTTCCACAGCCGCCGACATTACCTCGGGAACGAGCCGGCGCATTGTCTCCATTTCCGCCTCCGGCACCTCAAAGACAAGCTCATCATGTACCTGGAGCAGCATCTTGCTTTTCAGTCGCCGCTCGGTCATCTCCCGGTGCAGATTTATCATGGCTACCTTGATGATATCGGCAGATGTCCCCTGCACCGGCATATTTATGGCCATGCGCTCGGCAGCCTCCCTCACCTGGCGGTTGGCTGAGTTAATATCGGGGATAAAACGCCGCCGGCCCATTAATGTCTGCACGTAGCCGTGCTGCCTCGCCTGTTCCTTGGTGGCATCAAGGTATTGCCTTACTCCGGGATATTTTTCAAAATAGGCAGTGATGAACCTGCCCGCCTCCTCCCGGGACAGCTCGGTTGCCTGCTCCAGCCCGTAGTCACTCATGCCGTAGATAACGCCGAAATTGACCGTCTTGGCCAGCCGCCGCATATCCGGTGTTATTCGTGAAGCCTCCACGCCGAATATCTGGGCCGCTGTCGCCGCATGGATATCCTCGTCATGCTGAAAGGCACGCAGCAGACCCGGGTCTTGAGACAGGTGAGCCAGAGCCCGGAGGTCTATCTGCGAGTAGTCCCCGCCCAGGAGGTAAAAGCCCGGCGGCGCAATAAAGGCCTGCCTGACCTGGCCCCCCAGTTCTCCTCGAACCGGTATATTCTGCAAATTGGGCTCGCTGGAGGAGAGACGCCCGGTGGCTGTCCGCGTCTGGTTAAAACTGGTATGAATGCGGCCGGTCCGGGGATTTACCAGACCCGGTAAGGTGTCAATATAGGTTGACTTGATTTTGGTTAACTGGCGATATTCAAGAATATTACCTGCTATGGCGTAGTCCTTGCGGAGTTCTTGCAGAACCGATGCCTCGGTGGAATATCGGCTCTTACCCCGGCGCGTTGTTGGCAACTGCAATTCATCATAAAGGACACGGCCCAGCTGCTGGGGTGAGTTTAAATTGAACTCGTGACCGGCCTGACTGTATATATTCTCCTCCAGCCCGGCTACCTGCTCACCAAGATTTTGCGACATGTCCCTCAGCAGACCCGTATCCAGAGCCACCCCGTTCCTCTCCATAAGGAGAAGCACCGGCACCAGTGGCATCTCAATCTCGGCAAACAAAGGCCACAGCCCCTGCTGACGGAGTCCCGGCTCCAGCAACCCGACAAGCCTGAAGGTCATGTCAGCATCAGCACAGGCGTAGTCGGCAGCCTGCTTTATGCCGACCTGTGCCATGGAAAGCTGCTTGGCGCCCTTGCCAATAAGAGCACTGATTGGCGTCATCTCAATACCCAGCCTGCTGAAGGCCAGCGTTTTCAATCCCAGGGACTTCTCCCCCAGCAGGTGAGCGGCAATCATGGTGTCAAAGGTCAGGCCGTTTACGGATACCCCGCCTTCCGCCAGCATCATCATATCGTACTTGCTGTTATGAGCCAGCTTGGCTACCCTGGCCTCCTCAAGTAGAGGCTGGAGGCGGCTGACAACCTGCTCCAGCGATAATTGCGTTACCTCATCCAGGATGACATGGCCAACCGGGACATAGTAAGCCTCTCCGGGGGCTGGTGACAGGGATATACCTACCAGTTTCGCCGTCATCGGGTTTAAGCCTGTCGTCTCGGTATCAAAAGCGAATGTCCCGGCATGGGACAGGCGATTAATCATATTATCCAGGTCTTCGATGGTAGCTACGATGCGGTAGTCCCTCGGGACCGGCTTGTCTTCGACCTGTACCGGGGGCGATTCCGCCGCCGTTTCCATATCCGGCAACTTGGGCAGCAGGCTGAAAAACTCGAGCTGCCGAAAGAAATCGGCCACCCGGTTTCGGTCGTACTGGCTGACCCGGCAATCATCCAGATTCAAAGTCACCGGTGTCCGGGTAACGATGGTAGCCAGCTCCTGGCTCCGACGGGCTAAGTCTTCGTTCTGCCGCAGCGTTTCCTGGAGCTTGGGTGGGGTTACCTCGTCTATATGGTCATAGATTTCGGCCACGGTGCCAAACTGTTGAATTAGCTTGACCGCTGTCTTCTCACCTATGCCCGGCACACCGGGAATATTATCCGAGGCGTCGCCCACCAGACCCTTGAAGTCGGCGATATGTTCCGGCCCGACACCATATTTCTGGCTTACCATCGCCTCATCGTAGAGCATGGTATCACTGAAGGTTTTGCCTGGCCTGGGATAAAGCACCTTTACCCGGGGAGAGACGAGCTGCATGGTATCAGCATCACCGGTAACAATAATGGTATCAACCTCCTGCTCGCTGGCCTGCCGACTGAGGGTGCCCAGGACATCGTCGGCTTCGTAGTTGTCAATCTCAAAGACAGGAATACGAAAGGCTTCTACCAGCTGTTTTACCCGTCCTATCTGATTGACCAGCTCGTCGGGGGTCGGCGGGCGGTGCGCCTTATACTGGTCAAAAAGCTGGTGCCGGAAGGTAGGCCCTTTCTTATCAAAGGCAATGGCATAGTGCGTGGGCTTGAGCTCGCTCAGCACTTTCAGCAGCATCAGGACGAAGCCGTAAACAGCGCTGACTACCTCGCCGGTTTTGGATACGGTCAGCGGTGTCGCCTGCCGGTACTTCGTCGGCCCAAAGGCATGATAGGCACGGTGGACGATGGCATTGCCGTCAAACAGCACTAAAAGCGGCTTGTCCATAGCCTCATTATAGCAGAGGGGGGAAGGGGACTAAAAATCCCCCTTAGTCCCCCAACCCCGGTTTTTTCTTCTCACCCAAACCCACTACTGATAACTATAGTATGTAGAATTAAAGTTATCAAACGGCTATATTTTTCTTAGAGTAATTTATGGCTAAAGATATACTTATTAGATTTGGGCAAAGAGTACGAAAACAGCGTATGAAGCTAGGTATATCGCAAGAGGAGCTAGCATCACGCGCTGACGTTCATCGTACTTATATAGGGATGATAGAGAGGGCTGAGAAAAATATAACTCTTGAGAATATAGAAAAGATATGCAAAGCTCTTGATTTAACTGTTAGTGATTTTTTTAAGGATTTCTAAAATAATGACTGATAATTGGCAACAGAAAATAGAAGATTATTGCGAAAAATATAACATTCCAATTCTCTATCTTGCGCAGACTTTATACGAGCCCAAAGTGGTTCCAATGATTCGTGGTAAAGCTTTTGAATACTCAGTTATGGTCATACTTGATAATGTTCTACCAAATAATGAGTGGAAGGTAAGTAAAGCAACACCTACTGAGGAACTTGCTTATCATGATACAGATATAAGGATTTTCCACAAGCGAACTGGTAAGATCTTGCGAATTGAGTGTAAACTTGCCAAGAAAGAGGGATATCGTCTTTATAAAGATGGAAGTAGTGAAATCCGGGTTAAATGTATGAGAAGTAG
>CAYWRT010000090.1:0-9071 GCA_964460815.1 uncultured Dehalococcoidaceae bacterium | reverse complement strand
ACAGCATTATTAATGAGTACGGCTTTATCGAAACGCCATACCGCAAGGTTATTAGTGAGGTAAGCAACACCTATGACCAGCTCCTGGGTAGGAAAGTCGGGGAGGCAGTGCTTGATGATAAAGGCAGTACCCTGATTGAGACCGATACTGCCATTACTCCCGAGCTCGCCACCAAGTTATCCAAGCTAAAACCCAGGACCGTAAAGGTTGTACCCTTCGTCTCTGACGAAATCGTCTATCTCCCCGCTGATGAGGAAGTCAAATATACCATCGCCCAGGCTAACGCCCGGCTTGATGAGAACAATCAATTTTTGGAAAAAAGGATTGAAGCCAGGCTGGGTGATGGCTACGTCCTGGAGACACCCGATAAAATCGCCTTAATGGATGTGTCACCCAAGCAGGTGGTCAGCGTGGCCACCGCCTTAATACCCTTTCTTGAGCACAATGATGCCAATCGTGCTCTGATGGGTGCCAATATGCAGCGCCAAGCAGTACCCCTGCTCCGCCCCGAGGCACCCCTGGTAGCCACCGGCATGGAAATGGAAGCTGCCAAGCACAGCCGACAGGTAGTCTTTGCCCGAAATGCGGGGGTGGTGACCAAGCTGGCGGGCAGTATGGATGATAAAGAGAATGCCAGATATCGTATCGGCATCAGGCGGGATGATGGTGGCGAGGATGAATATGAGCTGATGAAATTTGTGCGCACCAATCAAGGAACCTGCATTAACCAGCGCCCCCTGGCCGATAGAGGTGACCGTGTGGAAGCAGGCCAGGTTCTGGCTGATAGCTCGGCTACCGAGCGGGGGGAACTGGCACTGGGACAAAATGTGCTGTGCGCTTTCATGAGCTGGGAAGGCTACAACTTTGAGGATGCCATCATCATCAGCAGCCGCCTGGTCGAGGAAGATAAGTTCACCTCTATTCACATTGCCAAACACGAGGTAGAATCCCGGGATACCAAGTTAGGCCCTGAAGAAATCACCCGAGATATACCGAATGTGGGCGAGGAGAGTCTTCGCGAGCTTGATGAAGACGGTATTATCCGGATTGGCGCTGAGGTAAGGCCGGACGATACCCTGGTGGGCAAAATCACCCCGAAAGGGGAGACGGAGCTATCTGCTGAGGAGAAACTATTACGAGCTATCTTCGGTGAGAAGGCAAGAGAGGTTAAAGATACCTCCCTGAGAGTCCCACATGGTGAGTGGGGTAAGGTAATTAACGTAAAAGTCTACTCACGTAAAGACATCAAAGACAATGGTGACGACCTGCCCGCCGGGGTTAACCAGTGGGTACAGGTCTGGATCGCCCAGAAGCGCCGGGTCTCGGTAGGCGACAAGCTGGCGGGAAGGCATGGCAACAAGGGGGTTATTGCGCTCATCGCCCCCAAAGAAGACATGCCTTTCCTGCCTGATGGCACCCCGGTAGATATTATCCTCGACCCCATCGGTGTCCCATCACGAATGAATATCGGCCAGGTTTTGGAAACCCACCTGGGCTGGGCTGCCCAGATACTCGGCTTTCGGGCACTAACCCCGGTCTTTGATGGTGCTGATGACATCTCCATTGAGGATGCCCTGTCTAGAGCCTGGATGGCACAAAAAGCGGGAGCGGTTGACCCCAACCCCGGTAAAGACAGGGCAGCTGTACAACTGGATATAGCTAAAGCCTGGGTCAACAGCCAGGGCTATGATGGAGAAAGCGTTTTCAGTGAAGAAATCCCGGGAAAGGCAAGAGAAGTTGGCTTGCGCCTCTGGCTGGAAGACCTGAACATACCCAGCCGGGACCTCGACCCGGAGGAACTGGAACATGTAGTCGGAAGAGTCAAGGCTGAAGGCAGATTTTTCCCGCCTACCTACGGTAAGGTTGCCCTCCGTGATGGGCGTACTGGCGAGCCATTTGACCAGCCGGTTACCGTAGGTAATATCTATATGATGAAGCTTATCCACCTGGTGGAAGATAAGGTTCATGCCCGCTCTACCGGGCCATACTCCCTCATTACTCAGCAACCACTGGGAGGCAAGGCTCAATTCGGTGGCCAGCGCTTTGGTGAGATGGAGGTCTGGGCGCTGGAGGCTTATGGAGCCGCCCACAACCTACAGGAAATGCTGACCATTAAATCAGATGATGTCACCGGCCGGGCCAAAGCCTACGAGTCCATAATTAAGGGTGATGATATCCTCCAACCCGGCGTGCCCGAATCATTTAAGGTCCTGGTTAAGGAACTGCAAAGCCTGGGGCTGGCTCTTGAGGTAATTAATGAAGAGGAGGCCAAGATAGCATCGGCTGAAGAAACTGTGGAGGAAGTGCGCAAATTAGAGACAGAGCTTAAAGGTATCGAAGAGCCGCTCTGGAGAGAGGTAGAAGAAGACAATGCTTGAAATTAATGATTTTGATGCTGTCCGCATCTCTCTGGCTTCGCCAGAACAGATAAGGAGCTGGTCCTATGGAGAGGTAACCAAGCCGGAGACCATTAACTATCGCACACTGAAGCCAGAACGTGATGGCCTCTTCTGCGAGAGAATCTTTGGTCCCACCAAGGACTTCGAATGTTACTGTGGCAAGTACAAGAGAATACGCTACAAGGGGGTCATCTGCGATAAATGCGGCGTTGAGGTAGCCCGCGCCAAGGTGCGCCGGGAACGTATGGGGCATATCGAACTCGCTTGCCCGGTGAGCCACATCTGGTTTGCCAAGGGAATACCCAGCCGGCTGGGGTTGCTGCTTGACCTCTCACCACGCAGCCTGGAGCATGTTCTCTACTTCTCCCAGTATATGATAACCTCTATTGATGAAGAAGCACGGGAAGAAGCCATCAAACAGCTGGAAGAAAGAACCACCCAGGAAATAGCCGAGCGCCAGAGCGCTCTGGATGCCCAAATTGCCCAAATGACGCAGGAGCAGGCTACTGTGGAGGAGATAAACCAGCTCCGGCGTAAATTCATTGAGGAAAAAACAAGGCTTGAGGAAGAGCTGGCGGTAGATACGGAACAACTCAAAGAACTCTATGTAAAGGAGTCACTTACCGAGAGTCAATATCACGAGCTCAAGCAGAAATATGGTCATGTCTTCGAAGCCGGGATGGGGGCCGAGACCATTCTCCAGATAGTTAAGAATATTAAACTCGATGACCTGCGCAACAACCTGCTCGAAGAAACCCAGTCTTCCTCGGGACAACGGCGCAAAAAAGCGAGCAAGCAACTGCGAGTGGTAGAGTCCTTTCGTAACAGCGGTAACAAGCCAGAGTGGATGATTTTAACCGTGCTGCCGGTGCTACCACCCGACCTTCGACCCATGGTTCAGTTAGATGGTGGCAGGTTTGCCACCAGCGACCTTAATGACCTGTACCGAAGAGTCATCAACCGTAACAATCGGCTGCGCCACCTGATAGAGATAGCTGCACCCGAAATTATCATCCGCAATGAGAAACGGATGCTCCAGGAAGCAGTAGACTCCCTTATTGATAATGGTCGGAGGGGACGAGCTGTTTCCGTCAGTGGTAATCATAAATTGAAGTCACTCTCGGATATGCTCCGGGGTAAACAGGGGCGCTTTCGCCAGAATCTACTCGGTAAGCGGGTCGATTACAGCGGTCGTTCCGTAATTGTGGTCGGTCCAGAACTCAAGCTTCACCAGTGCGGTTTGCCCAGACGGATGGCTCTGGAGCTATTCAAGCCCTTTGTCATGCGCCGTCTGGTAGCGCAGGGCCTTGCCCCCAATATTAAAAGCGCCAGAAGGCTGGTGGAGAGAGCCAAGCCAGAGGTATATGACATACTGGAGGAGGTCATCAAAGACCGGCCAGTTTTACTCAATCGCGCTCCCACCCTGCACCGACTCAGCATCCAGGCCTTTGAGCCGGTGCTTATTGATGGCAGTGCCATCCAGATTCACCCGCTGGTCTGTTCTGCCTTCAACGCCGATTTCGATGGTGACCAGATGGCAGTCCATATACCCCTGTCCCGAGCTGCCGTCAAAGAAGCCCGGGAGATGATGCTCAGCCACCACAATATACTGCTGCCCAGCAGCGGTGACCCCACCGTAACCCCGACTTTAGATATGGTGCTTGGCTGCTACTACCTGACTACTATCAGGCGCCAGTTCCAGGAACAAGGCAAAGTCTTCGGCAGTTTTGAAGAAGCCAAACTTGCCTGTGAATTTGGCGTTGTCGACTTAAGAGAGGAGATTGAAGTCAGGGACCAGGAAAGAGGTGAGAGGATTAAGACCAGTGTCGGTCGTATCCTCTTCAATGAAGTCCTGCCCGCAGAGCTGGGCTTCTTCAATAAAGTTATTGATAAATCAACCTTAAAGCAGATAGCCACCGATTGCTGCCACCTGTTAACCGATGAAGAGACCGGCAGGGTGCTGGACAGCATCAAGCAACTGGGTTTCCACTATGCTTCCAAATCGGGTATCACCATTGCCATGAACGACATTGAGGTTCCGCAAAGCAAAGCTAAACTGTTGGAAGAAGCCGAGGCAAGGATTGCTACCATTGAAAACCAGTATCAGGGCGGTCTAATCACTGAGGATGAAAGATACAACGGCATTATCGGAGCCTGGATGGAAACAACCGACCATATTACCAATACCATCTCGGATACTCTTGACCGCTATGGCGGCATTTACATGATGGCAACATCCGGGGCCAAGGGTAATATTTCCCAGATAAGACAGATGGCGGGTATGCGAGGGTTAATGACTGACCCCGCCGGCAAGATAATTGAATTTCCTATCAAGTCCAGCCTCCGCGAAGGACACAGTGTTCTGGAATACTTCATCTCCACCCACGGTGCCCGAAAAGGACTGGCGGATACAGCTCTGAGGACATCAGACAGCGGTTATCTTACCAGGCGTCTCATCGATGTCGCCCAGGATGTTATCACTTCACAGGAGGACTGCGGTACGGCTGATGGTTCATGGATATCTGAACAGAAAGAGAAAGGGCTGCTACCCTCATTTTTTGAGCGAATAAACGGCCGGCTGGCGGCCAGTGAAATAATTAATCCTGAAACTGGCGAAATCATGGTTGAACGAGATGAGGAAATTGATGAACAAAAGGCAAACCAAATCATCGCAGCTGGAATAACCAAAGTCCAAATCAGGTCGCCTCTCACCTGTCAGTCGAGACAGGGTACCTGCCAGCGATGCTACGGCAGGGACCTCGCCCGCGGACACCTGGTCAACCCCAATGTGGCCGTAGGCATAATCGCTGCCGAAAGCATCGGTGAGCCCGGCACCCAGCTAACGCTGCGCACCTTCCACACCGGCGGCGTGGTCGGACTCGATATTACCAGCGGTCTGCCCCGGGTTGAAGAGCTTTTTGAGGCCAGAACACCGAAGGGGCAGGCCATTATCTCGGAAATAGATGGTGAAGCCGAGGTGATTCAGAATGAGGAGGGGAGGCGAATCAAGGTTATCAGCACTGAGGTCTACCATGATGAATATCCCTTACCCTCTGGCTGGCAGGTTATGGTAAGTAATGGCGAGTGGGTAGATATTGGCACGGTACTCGCCAGTCAAGCACCCACCGAAGCTGACGAACCGGAGGCCGCTCCAACCCAGGAAACCCAGTCTATAGTGGCCCGCTTCGCCGGTAAAGCCACCGTGAAAAAGAAGCAACTGGTCATCAGTTATGCCGAGAGGGAAGAGAGGGAATATATCGTCGCATCCACCGCCAGTATCTGGGTGCAAAACGGGGACCAGGTGAAAGCCGGTCAGCAGCTCAGCGACGGGTCTATCAATCCACACGATATATTGCGAATTCTGGGTAAGGAAGCCGTCCAGCAATACCTGGTTGACGAGGTGCAAAAGGTGTACCGCTCCCAGGGGGTAAACATCAACGACAAACATATCGAGGTTATCGTCCACCAGATGCTGACCAAAGTCCGCATTGATTCCGCCGGTGATACCGACCTGGTGCCTGATGAGCTTGTTGACAGGTATTTCTATGAAGATACCAATGCCAAGGTACTGGCTGAGGGAGGTGAACCAGCCACTGCCCACACCGTACTGCTCGGTATAACCCGGGCCTCACTGAGTACCGACAGCTGGTTGGCAGCCGCCTCATTCCAGGAGACCACCAGAATCCTTACCGAAGCGGCCGTCAATGGCCGGGTGGATAAGCTGGTCGGGCTGAAGGAGAATGTAATTATCGGCAAGCTGATTCCGGCCCATTACCTGGCAGAAGAAGTACCGGAATTAGTGGCTGGCGAAGAGGACGAGGAAGTATCAAGCCTGCTGACCGATGAAGAACAAGAAGAAGTATCGAGTCTGCTCGCTGGCGAAGAACAAGAAGAAGACTTGATAACTGGTGAGGAAGAAGACGAGGGAGTATCAAGCCTGGAAACCACTGAAGAGAGTGGGGAAGTGTCAGGCGTGGAAACTGGTGAGGAAGAAGACAAGGAAGAACCTGCCTAGATTCCCTTATACCGTAATCTATTGAGGGGGTGAGGCAAAATAGCTCGCATTATATCGGGTAAGCCCAGTGCTGAGGATACACCGCTTGATACCAGTCTCAGACCACGCTGCCTGACTGATTTCATCGGACAGAATAAGACCAAGGAAAATTTAAATATAGCCATCGCCGCAGCCAGAGGCAGGGGTGAGGCCTTAGACCATGTCCTGCTCTATGGCCCCCCCGGTCTCGGGAAAACCACCCTGGCCCATATCATTGCTGCCGAGGTTGGAGTTAATATCAGGACGACATCAGGTCCGGCAATTGAGCGTACCGGAGACCTGGCGGCCATTTTAACCAACCTCCACAGCGGGGATGTCCTCTTTATTGATGAAATCCACCGCCTCAATCGGGCAATAGAGGAGATACTTTACCCGGCTCTGGAAGACTTCGCCCTGGATATTATCATCGGCAAGGGCCCCGGTGCCAAGAGCCTGCGACTGAACCTGCCCGGCTTCACACTGATTGGCGCCACCACCCGCTTCGCTCTGCTGAGTCCACCCCTGCGGGATAGATTCGGCGCTGTTTACCGCCTTGATTTTTACGACCAGGCATCACTGGAAAAAATCATCAAACGCTCCGCCCAAATCCTACAGGTAGAGGCCGAGGATGAAGGGCTGAGAGAAATAGCCCGCCGCGCCAGGGGCACACCCCGGGTGGCTAACCGCCTGCTCAAGCGAGTCAGAGACTATGCCCAGGTAATGGCTGACGGCGTCGTAACCCAATCAGTGGCCGTGGCGGCTTTGTCCAAGCTTGAGGTTGACCCTATAGGACTGGATGAGATAGACCACAAGGTGCTGCATACTATTATTGATAAGTTTAATGGCGGACCGGTGGGGCTGGACACCATTGCCGCCTCTATCAGCGAGGAATCGGACACCATCACGGATGTCTACGAGCCGTACCTCATGCAGCTGGGTTTTCTGGAGCGAACCCCCCGCGGCCGCCTCGCCACACGGCTCGCCTACCAGCACCTCGGCCTGCCCTACAATAAAAAGCCCCCTCAGCCAACCCTGCTGTAAAGAGTTTGTTTGACCTGAGGCATCAATTTCTCCTCTTTAATATTTTATAGCCCTTCTCGTTTTCCCCACCCCTGGTGCCCCCATCGCCTGTTGTTTTTCCCACCCTGCCCACCATCGCATCACCGGCGGCTTAACCCGCAAGTATATACCCCGCCACCCCACATGATATTTTTTCTTTTATATCTTTTCCCACCCTGCCGCCCTCGTATCACCCATGCCTTATCCCAGAAATAATCCCACCCTGCCCGCCCTCGGTTAGCCCGACTGCTTAACCCGTAAATATTCCCCCCTTTATCCCCCCACAAGAAGGGAAAGGAAGAGAAGAGTGGCTGGTTCACTCCTTTCCGCAGCCTATTTCCCTGTTTGGGAAGGGGTCTGCACTCTTTTTCTCATATTGGTGGGTAAGCTGTAGATAGGGATTGCTTCGTCGCTTTACTCCTCGCAATGACATCTGTGGTGGTGGGGAGGGAGCTAGGGGCTAAGCCGCAGATGATGCTGGGCGGCTTGGGTGGGAATAGATAACAAACGGTGGGTGGGGGGGCAGTTGCTGAAAAATCTCCTTAAAATTATGACAAAAGCCCGTATATAAAATAGAACAAATGTGCTATTATTGTGGACAGGTTTAATAACACTGGAGGCAAGTATGAGGCTGTTAAGGCTAGCCGTGGAGAAACAGAGGTGGGACTTAGCCGCCCACACCATTGTTCTGGCTACTGCCAGGATATTGAACAAAGGAGACAGGCCGGATGCCGGAGGGAACAGGCAGAAAAAGAGGCGCACCAAAGGGTAATCAGAATGCCAGAAAGCACGGTTTCTACTCTAAGGTCCTTGACGAATCAGAACAGTTGGATTTTGAACTGGCTACTGGCGTTGAGGGTATTGACGATGAGATTGCCCTGCTGCGGGTCAAAATAAAATCCCTTATCGCTCATGACCCGGATAATATAACCCTAATTATGCAGGCGATTAACACCCTGGCGAGGGTGGTCAGTACCAGGTATAACCTCAGCAAGAAGGATAAACATGGGCTGAAGGAGGCGATAGGCAACGTCCTCAGGGATGTTGCCATCCCGCTCGGCATTGGCATCGGAGCGGTCATTGACAAATGAATTGGCTAAAGACGGGCTCGCCTTGCGGAAGTTGCGCCCCTATCAGCGGGAAGTGGCGCTGGCGATACTTGACAGCGTTTTTGGCAGGAGGGGGTTGACCTTCTCTGTCGAAATCGCCCGGCAGGGGGGCAAGAATGAGCTGTCCGCCCAGCTTGAGCTGCTGCTTTTGACTCTCTATATGGCGGAGGCGAAGAACCTGATTAAGTGCTCGCCTACCTTCAAACCACAGACGGTCATCTCGATGATGCGGTTGAAAGACAGGCTGAATGACGCCGGCTTTGATGGCATCTGGACTTCCGAGCTTGGCTACATTGTTAGACTGGGGAATGCCCGGGTCATATTCCTGTCGGCTGACGAGTCGGCTAATGTCGTCGGTAACACGGCTCATATCCTTCTGGAGATTGACGAGTCACAGGATGTCAGCAAGGATAAATATAGCATGGAGTTCAAGCCTATGGGCGCCACCACCAACGTCACTACCGTCCACTA
>CAYWRT010000089.1:8326-9074 GCA_964460815.1 uncultured Dehalococcoidaceae bacterium | reverse complement strand
GATAATGACGTCGTCTTTGGCGGTTACATCGCCGGGATAGCGCCCGAAGATGCTGTCCCATTTCAGCAGGTGGGCGTTGGTCTTGGTATCCGCAAGGTCATTGATAGCCACTACTTCCAGCTTATCCTTCTGGTACTGGTTTATGCCCCGAAGGGTAAGTCTGCCAATACGACCAAAGCCATTTATTCCTATTCTGGTTTTCATTTTTACCTCCTAACTGAAGCTTTTGGTTTTTTAGCCGAGAGCCTGTTGACTGTATTTCAATCCTTCTCTGAAGGATCGGCTTCTCTCCAGCATATCCAGAAAGGCTTCAATTCGCGTTTTGATATGGCTGGTCAGGAAGAAGTCATCGTTTCCTTCCAGAGTGAGTATAGGCAGGTTAATGGCATCCCGAAATATAATATCACCGATGCCGCGGTGGCAGAATGCCTGCACGTAGTGGATGACCCCGTCAGCCTGCCGGCGGTGAAGCTCAGTTTTGATGTCCTTAAGGCGCTCGTGAATGGAGTAAGGGTAGGTGTAGTTGGAATATGCCTCTGCCAGTGATTCCCCGGGCTGAGGCATGGTGAACTGGCGCTGAATCTCATTGAAGACTACCATGGCGCCGTGGCGCTCCAGATGGCGGTAGAGGTCTCGGGCATAAACTGAGGGCACACCGATATACGCCAGTCTCAGTTGCCCAGAGGGATAGGGCTGACGCCGGGAGCAATCGGCTAATAAATTCTTTAAATCATGGCAGTATTGGCGG
>CAYWRT010000089.1:0-8316 GCA_964460815.1 uncultured Dehalococcoidaceae bacterium | reverse complement strand
CGGAGGTGGAGACCAGCCACAGGTGGTTCTCCCAGCCGCTGACCACATTCTCCTTCCAGGTAAGCTCATCCAGTCTCATTGCCAGGTTGCGACCTGTCTGAAGTTCATCCCTGACCTTGCTGGCGGCTTCCAGTGTAGTACCCAGTGTCTCCGCTAATGTCTGCAGGGCGTGCTGCATGTGTAGTGGGTCGGGCTGGTCGGGGTAGGCAAAGGGTATGGCGTTCCGCCCCTTGAGTTTAAGGACTTCCATTAACATGATGGTGTTAGAGCAGTCGCCGCTGGTAACACAGAGGATGGTATCAATATCGTTGTCCAGGCATACCCCGTAGATTCCCTTTATCCAGCTACAGCAGTTCAGGGGGAAGCCGTGCCTTTCGGCAATATTGACCAGCCGTTCCGGGTTGGGGTCAGTAACGAGGACATTATTCAGGTCAACCGGCTGGTAGCCAGCCGCCATAAGCACCTCTATGGGAACGGTGCTGGTGATGCCAATCTTTTTCATTTGGTCTTAATTATATCAGGTTTGCCGGTAATATATAATGCCGTTTTTGGATAGCTCTTTTAGCTGACCGCTGACGGTCATCAGCTCAAGGTGGGCCAGCGTTTCGAATAGTGCCAGCCTCTGGTGGAAAGGGGGCATTTCCTGCCAGCTTTCCGCCACGCCCCAGGTAATTTCCTGTACTATCTCATAGGCTGTTTTTGGTTCACCCTTTAAGGTTGCCAGAATCTCCCGGTTTCTGGCTTCGTGGTGCTGGATGAGTTCATCAATCCTTGGTTTGAACTCGGTAAACGGGAATTCGTGCCCGGGTAATACCAGGGCGACATCAAGTTTTTTCAGGTCTTTCAGTGAATCGAGGTAACTGCCGAGGGGATTCTCACCTGACTGGGGGTGCCGGCTTATATTGGGGGTAATTTTCGGCAGGACATGGTCTCCCGAGATTAATACCTTTTTCTCCGGCTCGTAGAGGCAGATATGCCCGGCGGAGTGCCCCGGCGTCCATATGACCTGAAAGGTGAACCTGCCGGTAGTAATGGTCTCACCGCCACGGAGGGTGACATCGGGCTGAACGGGGACGACATGCTGCACCATATCCACAGAAGCATCCCTGATATTTGCCAGCTCCTCAGGAGGCATGCCGTGAACGCCCATAATCCGGGCTGACTGCTCGAGCAGATTTTCCATGTGTATGTACCTTGAATCGATAAATCCGCTTTCAATCTCGTGGATAGCGATTCTGGCTCCGGAAAGCCGCCTCAACCGGCCTGCCTGACCGTAATGGTCGGGGTGGATGTGGGTAACTACTATCTGGGAGATGTCTTTAATGCCAACCCCGATTTCGGCCAGTTGTTTTTGCAGCGAGTCAAATGACTCGTCGGTGTTCCAGCCGCCATCAACAAGGAGAAAGCCGTCACCTCCCTCGACCAGATAGGCGTTGACGTGTGTTTCACTGTAGTCTGCCATTGGTATTGGCAGTTTTAGCCAGTGGATATAAGGGCTGACCTCAGTCATTAGGCCTCTTTAAATTGTAGAATGCTTTCATGCCGGCAAAGCTGGCGCTTCCTTTCAGCTCGTCTTCTATTCTGAGGAGGCGGTTGTATTTGGCGGTCCGCTCCGAGCGGCAGGGTGCCCCCGTTTTAATCTGCCCGGTATTCATTCCTACCGCCAGGTCGGCAATGGTCGTGTCCTCAGTCTCGCCCGAGCGGTGGCTGGTTATGGCTGTCCAGCCAGCCTGCTGTGCCATCCTGATGGCGCTAATCGTTTCGGTAAGTGTGCCAATCTGGTTGAGCTTGATGAGGATGGAGTTGGAGGCTTTCCGGTCGATGCCCTGGCTGAGGCGGTTGACGTTGGTAACATAGAGGTCATCCCCAACAAGCTGGATTTTGCTGCCCAGCTTTTGGGTGATTAGCTGCCAGCCGTCCCAGTCGTCCTCGGCCATGCCGTCCTCAATGCTGATAATAGGGTATTCGGCAGCCCACTTGACATAATAATCAACCATTTCCACCGGGCTGAGTGTGGTGCCTTCCCGGGCCAGTTCGTACCTGCCGTCTTTATAAAACTCGCTGGAGGCGGGGTCCAGGGCGATAAAGCAGTCTTTGCCGGGCTTGTAGCCGGCGGTTTCAATGGCCGAGACAATCGCCTCTATCGCTTCTCTGTTGGAGATGAGGGGAGGGGCAAAGCCGCCCTCGTCACCGACATTGGTATCCAGACCCTTGTTTTTCAGGACTTTTTTCAGGGAGTGATAGACCTCGGTGCCCATCTGAAGGGCATGGCTGAAGCTGCCGGCTCCCGTCGGCATTACCATGAACTCCTGGAAGTCCGTGGAATTGGCGGCGTGCTTGCCGCCGTTCAGGATGTTCATCATCGGTACCGGCAGGGTGTAGGTGCTCACCCCGCCCAGATAGCGGTACAGCGGCATATCCAGCAGGTTAGCGGCGGCGTGGGCTACCGCCAGCGATATACCCAGGATGGCGTTGGCACCGAGGTGTGATTTATCCGGTGTGCCGTCAAGCTCTATCAACGTACGGTCGATGTCCGCCTGGTCAGCGGCAGACATCCCGATGATAGCGGCGGCAATAGTTTCGTTGACATTGTTTACCGCCTGGAGGACGCCCAGCCCGTTAAACCTGGACTTGTCTCCGTCCCGGAGTTCAACTGCCTCGTACTTGCCGGTGCTGGCTCCCGAGGGCACGGCGGCTCGGCCTGTGGTGCCGTCGTAAAGCTCAACCTCCACCTCAAGGGTGGGATTTCCCCTGGAGTCCAGGATTTCCCTTGCTTTGATGTTCTCAATTGTTGACATTGCCCTCTCCATGTCCCCGGGAACTACTCGGGATATTGGTTGTTAATAAGCTCAATGGCTCTTTTTACCGCCTCTTTGGGGTTGTCAGCCGGGATAATTGAATTGTCCGGTTGACCATTTATTGATAGTGACCAGGTGTTCAGGCCGATAACCGGGAGCCCGCTCTGGAGAGCATGGCTTATTTCCGAAAGGGTGCCGTAGCTGCCGTCAATAGCGATAACCGCCTGGGCTGATTTGACCACGGCCACATTTCTGGCATAGCCGATGCCGGTAACTATGGGTATCTGGACGTATGGATTGGCGGTGCGGCGGTTGTCCCCGGGTAGTATACCGATGGTCAGCCCACCCTCTTGATTGGCCCCCCGGCAGGCGGCTTCCATCACTCCTCCCAGTCCCCCGCATACCAGCACAGCGCTATGGCGGGCTATCTCGCGCCCCACCTCTTCAGCCAGTTTGGCTTCCTGCGATGAGCATTCACTGCCGCCGATAACAGCGATAAATATATTCTTATCTTTCACCCGGGATTTCCTTAACCAGATATGAAAATTATATCACCTGAACATGGACTGTGGCAAAGTTAGGTTCTGTTTGCATTTGGCTGGTGGCTTTATCTCACCCCTTACCCCTCTCGCTGCAAATCTTTTCCCACCCTACCACCCTCGTATCACCCATGGCTTAACCCATAAATAATCCCCACCTTATCCCCCCGCGAGGAGATGGAGCAGCGTGCACATTGCCTACTGGAGTTGATGTCTCTTTATCACCCGCGAGGAGGGGGAGAAAATAAAAGAGGAACTGGTGCTCCTCTCCGCTGGCTATTTCCCACTTGGGGGGTGGGGGTACAAAACTACGGGTAAGCCACAGATGACGCTGGGTGGCTAGGGTGGGAAAAGATAAACAAACGAGGGGTGGGGGTCAGGGGGAAAGGTGGCTACTCGAAAAAAGACGCCGGCATAGCTCGTTGTCGGGGGGTCCTGGAACTGGTATGATGTATGAGACTGACAAAGGAGCTTGAATGGCGGTTCTATCCGGGCAGGATATACGGCGTTTACTGAATCAAGACCCGCCTATGGTAGAGGGCTGGATTGCCCTTGAGGCACAACTACAGGCTAACGGCTTTGACCTCACCCTGCGTGAGATAGCTCTACCCCAGTCGGCGGGCAGGATAATGGTCGCCAACAGTCAGCGGGTGGTGTCCGAGCTGGCACCACTGGTGTTTGACGGGCTGGACAATATCGAACTGGTTCCCGGCACTTACATCATTACCTATAATGAGATTGTGCACCTGCCCAACAACATCATGGCACTGGCCCAACCCAGGTCAAGCCTGCTGCGCTGTGGCGTTACCGTGCATACGGCGGTATGGGATGCCGGCTACTCGGGCCGTTCCCAGTCCCTGATGGTAGTCTATAATCCCCGCGGCTTCCGCCTGCAGAGGAACGCCAGGCTTATCCAGCTTGTTTTCTTTGAATTAACCGGCGAGACGGAGGGCTACCAGGGAGCCTATCAGGGGGAAAATATCTAGAAACTATTTAATAACGTCACGTCATTGTGAAGGTTAGGGGAGTGAGGCGCAAAGCGCGTGTCAGGCGCTTTGCGCCTTTTCTCGGGTTCACTAACTTTCAGCAAATGTTCTTTATCTGATGAATGCATTTTATAATATGAGGCGAAATTCGCAAACTCCACTACATACGCGGCATAAGTTTCATCATCTCTTCAGCTCCCATTACAGGCACAAGTTCTTTCTTACCCAGGCCCATCCAGGCAGAAGTCATGGCAAAAAGGAGCTTTGGGTCAGCAACCTCAACCAGTCTATAAGCTCGACCACCTCCAATATCGATCCACTCGCCAATTACTTTTACACCCGTAGGAATTTTCTCTTCTACTCTATGTTTAATAATCGCCTCTGTTTTTTCAGGTTCCCAGGTAATAATGTCCATAATCAGCATTTTGTCCCCTCCTTATTTAATAGATTTATCGGTCTATTTAAGTACAACGAACCAACCTCTCCGCCGCCCACAGGCGAAGAAGCCGGCTTTAATTCACCACAGGCATCACCTCCTCGATTACTGTAACTAAAAAAGCAACGGCCACCGCCATATTAACTAACGGTTCCGATGCCCTTCGTCATAACCCTCACCCTTTACAACAATACTACAGCCTGGTCTGTTTTTAAGCCTTTTATATGCTCGAATTTTAGTCTAGTTAATTTTAGCAGGGTTGTCAATGATGGTAAATTGATGGTTCTGTTTCGTTTCTAATCTAATCCCACCCTGCCGCCCTCGTATCGCCCATGGCTTTGCCCGTGAATAACCCCGCCCCTTTATCCCCCCGCGAGGAGAGGTAGCAGCCTGCCTATGGCCTACCAGAGTTGATGCCCCTTTATCCAACCTACGATGGGAGGGTAAAAAGAGGAACTGTTACTCCTATACGCTGGCTACTCCCCTGTTTGGGATGGGGTCTGCACTCTTTTTCTCACATCTGGGGTTGGTGGGGTATATCTTGCGGGACAAGCCTTAGATGATGCTGGGTGGTGGGTGGGAATAGATAAGTTATCACCAATCACATGAATGAATAGGCTTGACAAGGGGGAGATATAGCGTGTTATAGTCTTTCTTGACAAAGAGGGTAGAACCCAATGTTAAAGGTAGAGGGAGGTATAAACAGTGGATGAGAAGGACGTAGTAGTCATCGGCGGAGGCACTGCCGGTTTTCTGGCAGCACAGAGTGCTGCCCAGCTTGGTGGCAAGGTAATAGTCGTGGAGAAGGAAAAGGTGGGCGGTATTTGCCCGAATTGGGGCTGTATACCTATGTGCTTTATGGAACACTGCGCCGATACTCTCAAGACTATTAAAGAAGCCAGGAAAGACGGTATCAATGTAGGCGAAGTCAGGCTGGATTTCGCCAGGTTAATGAGTGAGAAAGACAGAGTAGTCAAGGGCGTGGTCGCCGGTATGGAAGCCAGGTTACAGGCTACCAAAGTACAGGTTGTCATTGGTACGGCGAAGCTGGTCTCACCAAATGAAGTAGAAATCGAGCTTGACAACGGAACGAGGGAGATAATCCGGGCAAAGAAAATAATAATCACTTCCGGCTCTATTGCCAGAAGATACACAGTGCCCGGTGCCCACGATGCCGGAGTGTTAACGAATAAGGAACTCCTTGATTTGAAGGAGCTTCCGAAGAGTCTGGCGATTATAGGACGCAGTGTCACGGCTCTGGAACTGGCTACTGTCTGGGGCAACCTGGGCTGCGACATAAGTTTAATAGCCAGAAGACCTCAAATGCTCCCTAATGAAGATGAAGAGATAGCCACATACATACGGCAGGCTCTCGAAGACGATGGTATTCACATATATGCCGGAGTAGATATTGAGAGGATTGATGATAGCAAAGACGGTAAGTTAATAACCATCTCGTCTGGCGAGGGCGTGAAGCAGAAGGTGGCGGCACAATTCGCCGTATTCGCCCTGGGGCAGCAACCGCTGGTAGATGGCCTTGGTCTGGAGAACGCGGGCATATCTGTAACTGAGGGTAGAATTAAGACAGATGAGAGGATGGAGACCAGTGTCAAGGGAATCTACGCGGCTGGTGATGCCACCGGCGAAATGATGCTGGCCAGCGTGGCCATGATTCAGGGAATGGTAGCCGGCGCCAATGCCATGGGCAAGGATGCAATTATGGACTATCGCGTGGTTCCTCGGTCTGTCCGTACCATGCCACCAATGGCGGCAGTCGGTCTAACGGAAGGCGAGGCGAAAGAAAGAGGACTGAACATAAAGGTCAGCAGGTTTCCCTTCGAACAAAATCCTAAGGCCAACATTTTAAGACAAAGCAGAGGCTTCGTGAAGTTTATCGCTGACCCGGCGTCGGGTGAAATTCTGGGTGTCCACATCATCGGCCCCCAGGCACCCGAGCTAATACATGAAGCTGTAGCCGTCATGAAAATGCGAGGTACCGCCCAGGATATAGCGGCTACCATACATGGCCACCCTTGTTTGCACGAAACGGTACAGCGGGCGGCTATGTTAGCTCTTATGCCTGTGGGGTAAGGCCTTCATTCCGTCTTCACCTTAAATCTGCCATATACTCCATTACCTCGGCGATGATGAATACCGAGCCGGCGGCACAGATAAGGTCGCCGGGTGTTGCCCTGGCCAAAGCCAGTCTCATAGCTGAAGCAACGCTTGCCGCCACCTGAGGGACTATCCCCCACTTTGAAAATTCATTTACCAGCACCGCAGGCTCTACAGCACGCGGGTGACGGGAGCGAGAAATGACGACCTCACCGGTTAGAGGTGCTGCCCCGGCAACTATACCGGCAATATCCTTGTCTGAGGAAACACCTAGAACGAGAATTACCCGGTCAAAATTAAAGTACTGCTTCAGTGCCTCAACCAGCCTTTTAACTGAGTAGGCATTGTGGGCAGTGTCAACGATAACCCAGGGCTCCCGCCGCAGAATCTGGAGTCGCCCCGGCCAGTTTACCCGCTCCAGTCCGGCGGTAATGCTCTCAGGCGATACCTTTGCCCCCGCACCAGCCAGAACCTCCACCGCGGCCACGGCCGTAGCCGCATTCTCCAGTTGATGCTCGCCGAGCAAAGGGATGTTCAAATCATATTCTCGCTCCAGTCCTTTTAAATGGAAAGACTGCCCTTCAGCACTGAAGACCCCCTTATGCCAGGTAACCTCGGCGCCAACCCTGACCAGCCTCACTCCCCGCTCCCGGCATACCCTCACTACCACCTCCATTGCCTCCGGAAACTGGGGCGAGCATACCACGGTGCTCCCCGGCTTGATGATGCCGGCTTTCTCAGTGGCTATCTGGGCGAGGGTATCGCCCAGTACCTCCATATGGTCAAGGCTGATGGAGGTGATGACAGCGACCTGCGGCCTCACCACATTGGTCGCATCCAGACGCCCACCCAGCCCCGTCTCCAGTACCTGATAGTCCGCCCCTATCTCCGCAAAATAGGCAAATGCCAGCGCCGTCAGCAGTTCGAAGGTAGTAAGCTCTCCTAGGTCACCGAGCCGGTTTACCGCCTCGACTTCAGGCTTTAGTAATTCGGTCAGCCTGGCAAAGTCATCCTCGGCAACAGGTCGCCCATCAGCCTGTAGCCGCTCGGTGAAGGAGAGGAGGTGCGGCGAGGTATAAAGTCCCACCCGGTAGCCAGCCCGGGTCAGGATTGAGGCAATCATGGCGGCGGTGCTCCCCTTCCCTTTGGTGCCGGCAACGTGAATTGACCTGGCTACATGCTGAGGGTTGCCCAGTCTTTCCAGAAGCCTCTCAATACGTGACAAGTCCCAGACAACGCCGGAACGCGGCAGCCTCTCATAATCAGCAAATCTCAGGATATATTCCAGAGCCTCCCGGTAGTTCACCTGTTTACTCCTTCTTGAGCTATCATATCTTACCTATCAGCTAAAGGCAATAAGAACGAGAGCCTGGCTCCCCCCGACGTTACTTTTTCCTCGTTGGCGGGGGTGAGGGGGGGTTTGGGTGTGGGGGGGGGGTGTG
>CAYWRT010000088.1:0-9144 GCA_964460815.1 uncultured Dehalococcoidaceae bacterium | reverse complement strand
CCACGCCGGCCTTGGTGACGCCGTAGGGGATGCTCATGCGGATTTCCTTGGCCAGTATCGAGGAAACATTAATGACCATGCCACTTTTCTTTTCCAGCATGTGAGGCAGGACAATCTTGGTACAGAGGTAGGTGCCGTCCAGGTTGACGGAGAGAATCAGCCGCCACCTGCGGTAGGGTAACTGCAGGAAGGAATCCGTGGAGGTCACGCCGGCATTGTTCACCAGGATATCAATCTTACTGAACTCCTCGTTGGCTTTGTTGACAATATTGTTGACATCATCCTCAATGGTTATGTCGCCGCCCAGAGACAGGGCACGCCTTCCCAGTTTCTGAATTTCCCCGGCGACACCGGCCAGTTTGCCATCGTCAAGCACCCGGTCGCAGATAACCAGGTCAGCCCCGGCCTCAGCCATGCCCAGAGCTATGGACATGCCCAGCCCCTGCCTGGCTCCAGTCACCATCACTACCTTGCCTTCCAGTGTCATTTCCGTGCCTCCTTTCTCTGGCGCTATAGTGTTGTCTAGGTGAGCATACCGTAGTCTAAGGGGAAGACACCAGACGTGGTATTGGCCGCGGCGTCCGATGCCAGGTATAAAGCAATAGCAGCCACGTCGTCAGGCTCGCCAAAGCGCCCGATGACGGTCTGGCTCAGCATTCTCTCGTTAACCCCCGGCTGCTTTAAGAAGGGGTCGGCGAGGCGGCTGTGTACCCAGGCGGGAGCGATGGCATTGACTCTGACATTGTATTTGCCCCACTCGCGGGCCATGACCTTGGTCAGGTGCATCATAGCCGCCTTACTGACACAGTAGGGACCCAGATTTTCTTCTGTCCGCACACCGAGGTAGGAGGTGATATTAATGATGCTGCCCCCGCCCTGCTCTTTCATGATGGGGGCTACCTGCTGGCACAGGAAGAAGGGCCCCTTGACGTTGACATTCATAACCGCATCCCACGCCCATTCCTCCAGCTCAAGCAGGGGGGTTATAAAGCTGGCACCGGGGCTATTTACTAGGATGTCAATCCGGCCGAATTCTTTCATGACCTGCTCCACCAGGTTCTTGGATTCCTCTATCTTGGCAATATGAGAGGCTATGGACAGAGATTTTCTGCCCTTTGCCCTGATTTCCTCGGCGACCTTCTCCAGGTTCTCCAGCTTCCGGCTGCTTACCACCACATCGGCACCGGCGTCAGCAAGTGTCAGTGCTATGGCGCGACCGAGGTCTCCGGCACCTCCGACGACTATGGCTACCTTTCCCTTTAGTGAAAATTTGGAGATGTCCATTCATTACTCCTTTCAATAGCTTATGAAACCAGTGACATGTTAGGGAACTGGCTTTATTCCACTTTTATGATACAGGCATTCGCCTGGGCCAGACCGCCGCAGATACCTCCCATGGCATAGCCGCCGCCGCGCCGCCGCAACTCGTACATCAGGTTCATGACGAGTCTGGCACCGCTGGCGGTATTGGGGTGCCCGATGGCGATGGCGCTGCCGTTGATATTCATCTTTTTCTGTAACTCTTTATATTTAGAGTTATCGTTATCGACGGCGAGCTTCATGGATACCAGCGGTACGCAGGCGAAAGCCTCGTTAATCTCCATGACTGCCATGTCGTCGAGGGTCATGTCGGCTTTTTTAAGAATTTTCCGCATGGCGTAGCCGGGTCCCTCGGGCATGCGGCTGGCATTGATGGCGACAGATACCGAAGCGACCACCTTAGCCAGTACCTCCAGGCCGAGTTCTTCAGCCTTCCGGCGCGTCATAACCAGTATAGCCGTGGCCCCGTCGTTCAGGCCGGGGGCGTTGCCGGCGGTAATGGCGCGGGTATTATACACCGACTTCAAACTGGCCAGCCTTTCCAGGGTGGTATCGGCGCGGTACTGCTCGTCAATATCCAGCACCTTCGGCTCGCCTTTGGGCTGGGGTATGGTGAGGGGCATTATCTCGTCTTTAAACTTACCGGCGTTCCAGGCGTTGCCGTAGTTCTGGTGGCTGCGGAATGCCCACTCGTCCTGCTCCTGCCGGTCTATCTTGTATTCGTAGGCCACATCGTCGCTGTCAACGGATACCGGGTTGAAGTCCTTGTAGCCCAGTGCCACCAGCGGGTCCTCCATCTTGACATCGCTCAGACGATAGCCGTTGAATCTGAGTCCCCTGACGACGAGGGGCGATTGTCCGAAAGAGGTGGCGCCGCCGCAAATAGCCGTTTCAATCTCCCCGGCTTTCATCTCCAGAGCCGCCAGCCTGACGGCGTTCATAGCCGAGACACAGGCCATGTCAAAGGAGATTGATACCGTTTCATGGGGAAGACCGGCCCTGATGAGCGACTGTCGGCCGGCAACGGGGGTATAAGGGTCGCGACATGCCGAGGTATCGCCGACTCCCCAGAAGACCTCATTGACGGCATCCGGGCTGACATTGACCCGCTGGAGCACCTCCCGCATGGGTATGGCGCCCAGTTCGTAATAGTCAATATCACGGAGAGAACCGCCGAATCTGCCGAAGGGCGTCCTTACCGCACTTACAATTACCACGTCATTGCTATTTGCCATTTTCCAATCCTTTCATTCCTTTTCCGGAATTGCTTCTATATCATCGCCCAAGCTGGTGCTCATATAAGCAGGGCTACCCATTTATTGTTTTGTATATTCGTAGAAGCCGCGTCCGGTCTTGCGCCCGAGGTCGCCGGAACGCACTATGTTCTTGAGCAGCGGCGCCGGCATCAGGCGCTCGCCGAACTCGGCGTACATTGTTTCCAGGCCGTGAAGGACGATATCGGCGCCAGCCAGGTCGCAGAGCTCCAGCGGGCCCATGGGGTGGTTCAGACAGAGCTTAACGGCTTTGTCAACCTCTTCGGGCTTGTTGCCGTCCATGACGCAGAGGATGGCTTCGTTCATCAGGGCGTCCACCAGGCGGGAGACGATGAAGCCGGCATAGTCCCTGGCTTCACAGGGTTCCTTGTCCAGGCTTTTGATATATGTCTTGGCGGCTTCCAGTACTTCATCGGAGGTGTGTCTTCCCGGTATTACCTCCACCCCCTTCATCACCGGTACGGGGTTCATGAAGTGTATGCCGATGACCCTTTCCGGTCTCCCGGTGGCGGCGGCGATTGAGCCGATGGTTAGAGATGAGGTGTTGGTGCCCAGAATAGTGTGCTCCGGGCATATCTCATCCAGCTGTTTGAAAATATTTTTCTTCAGTTCCAGCTCTTCCGGCGCCGCTTCAATAATCAGGTCGGCATCTTTGGCGTCTTTCATGTCCAGCGTGGTCTTGATTCGGGACATTGCCTCGGCTTTGTCGCTTGCCTGTATGGTGCCTTTATTGACCTTTCTATCAAGACTCTTTTCGATGCTGGCCAGGCCCTTCTTGATGAACTCTTCCTTAATATCCGCCATGGTTACATTGTAGCCCGCCTCGGCGCTGACCTGGGCTATGCCATTACCCATCACGCCAGCACCCAGGACAAATATATTTTTAATCGCCACAGTTTCGGTCCTCCTTTTCTAGGCTTCTACCTGTTTTTAAACTCCGGCTTTCTTTTTTCCATAAATGCCTTCATGCCCTCCTTCTGGTCATCGGTGGCGAAACAGAGGGCGAAGCACTGCGCCTCAAGGTCGAGTCCGTCGGGCAGGCTCATGCCGGCGCCGCTGGTAGCCGCGGCTTTAGCCAGCGCCAGGATGCGGCCACTCTTGGTCAACAGCTTCCCGGCCAATTCCTTAGCTTCATTCATGACACTGCCGGGTGGCACCAACTTATTGACCAGTCCGTAATCAAGGGCAGTTTTAGCGTCAATCATGTCCCCGGTATAGAGCAGTTCTTTGGCTCTGGTCATGCCAATCAGCCGGGTCAGCCGCTGCGTCCCCCCGCCGCCGGGAATAACCCCCACGTTTATCTCCGGCTGCCCGAACCGGGCTTTTTCCGAGGCTACCCTCAGGTCACAGCACATGGCCAGCTCACAGCCACCGCCGAGGGCATAGCCGTTGATGGCGGCAATAACCGGCTTACTCAGGGTGTAAATCCGGTCGGATGCCATCCGGCATTTTTCCACAAAGCGGTTAATTTCCGTGCTGCTCTGGGGTTGCATCTCCACAATGTCGGAGCCGGCGACGAAAGCCTTTTCACCACTGCCGGTAAGGATGACCACCCGCACCCCGGCGTCACCTTCAATTTCCTGAAATAGCTCGTAGAGCTCGGTATAAACCTCTCCGTTGAGGGCATTTAACGAGTCCGGTCGGTTGATGGTGACTATGCCGATGCTACCTTCTTTTTCATACAGTAGGGTATTATAAGTCACGATTGTATCTCCTCTCCGCTCGCCCGGGTATTTCAGATAGCGCGCCTGTTATTAGTGCCAGTGCTGGAAATATCGCCTGAGAAGTAAATACCGTTTTAGTTTAAGCTATCACGCTGACACGTGTCAAGGCTAGGTGCCTGTCCACGGTATTAGCCGCCACTTATGGCGTCGATAGAGCGTGTTACCGAAACTTTAGCTTTCTCTGGCTGGCCTCTCTAACGGTATTATTTTTTGTGTGTGGGCTATCGACTTTGGCAGACAAGGTTGTGTCTATATTAAACAGGGGAAGCTTATATGACTAACCCCGGTAGGGTATTGACAATGTATTGTGAAAGTATTAAACTGGCTGCAAATAGAAAGGAGGTAACAGATTATGGAGCTCTTGAGGTGTAAGGCGAGGCTTTCGGTGCTCTGGCTCACTATGGCCATAGGTACAGTGGCGTCAATGTTTGTAGGTCTTTTGACGCCGGGTACAATAGGGGATATAATGGCCGGTGAGATGGGGGGCATGGAGCTCAGCGAGGGGATGTTAGTATTTATGGCGTTCTTCTTTATCATTCCTATGGTATTGGCCATACTGAGCCTGACGCTGAACGGTTCCGCCAATCGGTGGACGAATTTCATCCTGGGAATAATCTGGTTTCTATGGCTTATTGTTGAAATAATTGAACGCGCGACCATGGAAGGGACGGTGTACATTGCTTCGTACCTGATGCTTGCCGCCGGGATTATTATTGCAGCCTATATCGTCTACTTCGCCTGGAAGTTGCCTAAAGGGGAGGCGTGAGGTATTGGCTAAAGCACCCGCATAAGTAGTCAAACTGATAAAAAGGTGAGCTATGCACTCTGTGTAGTGAATGCATAGCTCACTATAGAAAGGAGGTCACACAGGCCAGCACCCCCCTGTGTGTCGCTGTCTGGTGAGGAGAGCACGCAGGTGCCTGGCTCCTCTATTTTACCTTGCCTGCCTCCTCTTTAAGTTTGCCTATTTTTTGCTCCTGCTCCGGGCTGACCCCAATGCCCAGCAGTTGCAGTCTTTTGACCAAGTCTTTAGCCCTGGTTTTATTTTTCTTCAGGAATTTCAGGATGGCTTCTCTACCTATCGTTGTAAGCTGATAGCCTGTTGACCTGTGCCCCCTTAGATAGCCGCGATTAATCAGAGAATTGTATAAATAGCCAATATATTCACCGGTAACATCCATCGGGTGGGTTAGCAGTTGCTTACCCGAATTTTTGCTCACGGCAATAGCCATTAAGATTATCGTTTCGCTGGGGAGCATTTCACCCCCTGCACCGGATAGTGACAACTGACACAATAATAACATTAATATTGACATTTGTCAATATATTTACGTTATTAAGAGGTTTTTTTGGACAAAATAGCTCAGCCAGGGTCTAAGTAAAGACTCGTCTTGATGTTAACGGTTGAGATTCTACTATGTCAGGTCCTTTAAGAACCGCTTGAACTCACCTCTTTTCCAAATCAGATTATAATACTTATTGGTTAGTCATGTGTATTATACAGAGGAAAGAGGTTTGTGCTATATTATTTATAGACTGTATTTCAGTCTGAACAGATAATAGAGTGCCGGGTCTGAACCATGAAGAGAATCCTGTTAATACTTCTTTCAGTTGCCCTGTTGTGCGGCCTGCCGCTGGCTGGGTGCCAGGCGCCGGAAGTCCCCCCTGCTGCCGTTGAGGGTGGCGTACTTAAACTGTACGGTATTGACCCAATCACGCTTGACCCGGCAGTTTCCGGGGAAATGACCTCCCACGAGTATATAGCACAGCTCTTTGGCGGGCTGGTGCGCCTTGATGATAATCTGGAGCCGGCGCCGGATATCGCCCAGAAGTGGGACATCAGTGAGGATGGACGAACCTACACCTTTGAACTGAGGCGGGATGTCAGGTTTCATGACGGGCGGGGGGTGAAAGCCGGTGATTTCAAGTATTCCTGGGAGCGTGCCTGTGACCCGGCTACCGGGTCTCGCGTGGCGAGCACGTATCTCGGTGATATTGTCGGGGTGGGGGATGTCGTGGCGGGTAAGGCGAAAGAGATTAGCGGGGTCAAGGTCGTTGATGATTATAAGCTCCAGGTTACTATAGATTCTCCCAAATCGTATTTCCTTTCCAAACTGACCTACCCTACCGCTTTTGTCGTGGATAGAGCCAATGTTGGGAGCGGGGAGTGGTGGCGGCAGCCCAACGGCACCGGTCCGTTTCGGCTCAAGGAGTGGGAGGAGGGGAATCTGCTGGTCCTGGAGAGGAATGAACTCTATTATGGAGAGCCAGCCCGGATTGACCAGGTTGTCTTCCAGCTCTGGGGCGGTGTGCCCATGGTGATGTATGAGACCGATGAAATAGACGTTACCGACGTTTATATTGACTATATTGACCGGGTTACCGATGAGGCTGGCCCCTTCTACCGGGACCTGCGGGTGGTGCCGGAACTGAGCTTCAGTTACATCGGGTTTAACCCCACCGGGCCACCCTTTGACGACGTTAATATTCGCCGCGCCTTCACTCAGGCTATTGACAAGGACAAGCTGGTATCGCTGGTATTCCGGAATACGGTGCAGAGGGCGGATGGCATCCTGCCGCCCGGAATGCCCGGCTTCAATGCTGACCTGGCGGGACTGGACTATGATGTGAGCGCGGCCAGGGAATTGATTGCCGGTTCTAAATACGGTGGCGTGTCCGGCCTGCCGCCGCTTACCGTTACCACGGCGGGGTGGGGGGGCATGATATCGCAGGAGCTGGAGGCTGTCATCCAGGAGTGGCGGAACAACCTGGGGGTGGAGGTGACGGTCAGGCAGCTGGAGCCGGAGAGGTTTCTCTATTATCTCAAGGAAGAGAAGGACGAGATGTTCTATATGGGCTGGGTGGCTGACTACCCGCATCCGCAGGATTTTTTGGACATTCTGTTCCACACCGGCACCGAGAATAACTTCAGTGAGTACAGTAATCCCGAGATAGATGCACTGCTGGAAAGGGCGGGGGTGGAGACGGACTATGAGCAGAGCCTGGCGCTGTACCAGCAGGCGGAACAGATGCTGGTTGATGATGCCGCCTGCCTGCCTTTATGGTTCGGGCAGAACTATATCCTGGTCAAGCCTTACGTTGAAAACTACGAACTGAACCCCATGGGCTTCGCCATGCTGAACAAGGTGTCAATCAAAGACTGAGTAGGGTGTAGGAGAAGGGGTAGAGGAATATTTTAATAACTATCCTTGTTAATCTGACTGTTAGCATTGCAGTTAGGCGTTAACAGATATGGGAATTATCAATTGGTTCATGCAACGAAGTATGCTCAAGGAAGCTAAGAGATTGGCTAAAGAAGTTGCTGTGTTATATCAAGAGTCAAAGGCTAAAAATCAAATGCATCTGATATGGAGACAATAAGAGCAATAGCTTTTAATAATGAGAGACTTGAACAAATTTCCGAAAGTTCAAGAAAACGTATAGAAACATGTTGTGAGACAATTCAAGGCTTCTGCTACATGATTGCCTTAGATACGGGCAGGTTAAAGGGACTTATGAATTTTAGGTCTTTGCAATTTACTTATTATATGGATAAAGCTCTTGAGGCTCAGGGTTTTCCTTCTCAATCCAAAGAGCAGAAAGAGCGGATTTTAGAGGCGATGGAATTGAAGTTTGATGGTTGGGAAAGATGGACTGGTGATTAGTATTATTGGTGGTTGGGTGGTAGAACTCACGGCCTAAGCCTCTGATGATACGGGGTGGCAGGGTGGGAAAAGATATCAAAAAACTGGTGGAGGGGGTGGGCTATTTTGCGTCTTTCGATTCTATCGGTTCTAATCCCGCTTCCGCCCTGGCGTCGTTAATATGTATTAACAACGCTGCCTCCAACGGCATACAGGAAAACCCGAAGTCCTCACGGGCTCTCGCCATGCTCAGCTTCCAGGGTATCCCCGTTCGCCCGGGGTCTCCTCCCAGAGGACGGTTGCCGAATTCTATCAGGGCATCCGGCAGGTATTGGCGCACCACACCGGCCACATCCCTCAGGGTGGTGGGGGGTCCGCCGACATTGTAGGCGGGGTGGGGGGATGAAGGAGCTTTTATCAGTATTTTAATAAAAGCAGCCACATCATCTGCGCCAGCCAGGGAGTGCCGGCTCAAGCCGTCTATCTCGGTGGAGAAAGGTTTACCCATGGCTGGCAGCGATACTATGTCTGAGAACAATTTAACTATATCCGGCGTCAGTCCCCCGTGCCCGTAGACAATAGGCGGGCGCAAAGCAGTGAAGCTCAGGCCATATAGCTCGGTGTACCGCGCCGCCAGCATCTCACTGAGCTGCTTGGCTATAGCGTAAGTGCTCTGCGGGTGCATCGGGTCGTCCTCAGTTACCTCTCTGTCTCCATATTCACCCTGCGGCCCGTAGACACCCTCGGAACTGGCATAGACCACTCGGGATACGCCCAGGAGCCTGGCGGCCTCAAAGGCATTGCACATACCCAGCTCGTTAACCTTTACGCTGAGTCGTGGATTGGCTTCGACAACACCGGGGAGTAGAAAAGCCAGGTTAATTACCCTGTCGATGGAGTATTTTTTCATGGCATGTAGTATGTCCTCAAGTTGAGACACATCTCCACGGACAAAGTGGAATTTATCGGCATACTTCTCATAAGACTTCAGGCTCCATTCTTTTGGAGTCATAACGTCCATAGAAACAACGGATGATACCTCTTCATCTTTAATCAGATGAAGCACCGTCTTTCGGCCAAAAAGGCCACTGCCTCCGATAACCAGTATGTTCATGTTCTTATCAAAGTGGCGGAGGGGGTGGGATTCGAACCCACGGTCCCCTTGCGGGAACAACGGTTTTC
>CAYWRT010000087.1:0-9174 GCA_964460815.1 uncultured Dehalococcoidaceae bacterium | reverse complement strand
AAACCCCAGCATTGGCGGGCACATGGCGCAGCTGGACAAGACCTTCCCCACCCTTGACTGCTCTGCCTGTATTCTCACCCCGAAGATGACTCTGGCCGGCTCTCACCCCCATATTGAGCTGCTTACCTACAGTGAAATAGAGGAGGTCTCCGGCTACATTGGCAACTTCAAGGTCAAAATCAGGAAGAAAGCCAGGTTTATTGACCTGGGTGCGTGTACCGGCTGTGAACGCTGTGTGGAGATTTGTCCTGTCAATGTGCCTGATGATTTTGAGCAGGGCCTGGCGAAGCGGAAGGCCATTTATAAACCCTTTGCCCAGGCGGTGCCCAACAAGGTGCTGATTGACCCGGAGAACTGCCTTCACCTGAAGGGCCTGGCTGGTGGTAAGGATGTCTGCCGTCTGTGTCAGAAGGGTATTGAGAAGAAAGATATCCCCGGCTGTGAAACCGGTGCCATCAATTTTGACCAGAAGGATGAAGTTATTGAGGTCGAGGTCGGGGCCATAATTGTCGCCACCGGCTTTAAGCTGTTTGACCCCACCCCCATATACCAGTACGGCTACGGGCGGCTGGACAATGTTATTACCAGTCTTGAGTTTGAGCGGATAGTGAACTCGGCGGGGCCTACCGGCGGTCATATCGTGCTCAAGGATGGCTCCGAGCCCCGGAGCATCGCCCTCATCCACTGTGTCGGCAGCCGGGATGAGCAGTACCACGAGTATTGTTCCCGGGTCTGCTGCATGTACTCTATGAAGTTTGCCCATCTCATCAAGGAACACACCAGCGCCGAGGTCTATGAGTTCTATATAGATATAAGGAGCTTCGGCAAGGGCTACGAGGAGTTCTACAACCGGGTTCTCGAGGAGGGGACGGTCTTTATCCGGGGGAAGCCGGCAGAGGTAACCAGCGTCGCCGAGACCCCTGAAGAGGCCGGGAAGCTTATCGTTCAGTTTGAGGATACCCTGGTGGGTAAGCAGCGCCGTCTGCCGGTGGACATGGTTGTCCTGAGCTGTGGACTGGAGCCGCCGGCGGATGTGGAGGCTGTCGCCCGTCTGTTTAATATCAGCCGCAGCGCCGACGGCTTTTTCCTGGAGAAGCACCCCAAGCTTGACCCGGTGGCCACCATGACCGATGGCATCTTCGTGGCTGGTTGCTGTCAGGGTCCCAAGGATATTCCGGATACGGTAGCCCAGGCTTCGGCGGCGGCAGCGGAGGCCCTGTCTATGATTAGCCGCGGCAAGGTGGAAATTGAGGCGGCTACCGCGGTGATTAATGAGAAGCTCTGCACCGGCTGCCAGCTCTGCAAATCCAATTGTCCTTACAGCGCCATCTCCTTTGACGAAGAGAAAAAGGTGTGCCGCGTCAACGAGGCTCTGTGCAAGGGCTGCGGTGTCTGCGTCGGCGGCTGCCCCGGTGACGCCATCAGCCTCAGCCACTATACCAATGAGCAGATTTTAGCCCAGATGGAGGGGGCCCTGTCCTAGGTTTGCTTGACTCCAATTCCCAATATAAAGTATTATTTGTCAGATGAGTAACATAGCGCTAACGATGAATGACACTCCTGTCAGCGGGCGCGCAGGGCAGACCATTCTTGAAGTCGCCCGGGAGAACGGGATTGATATTCCCACCCTGTGTTATCTGGAGGACTTGCCCCCAGTTGGCGCCTGTCGGCTCTGCGTTGTTGAGGTAGAGGGCTCCCGGACCCTGGTCGGCTCCTGTCATACCCCCATAGCCGAAGGTATGGTCATTCATACCCATTCGCCCAAGGTCTTGCAGACGCGGCGGGTACTGGTGGAGCTTATGCTGGCCAGCCACCCTGATAACTGCCTGGTCTGTGACGAGGCCAACCGCTGTGAACTGCGTAAAATAGCTGCCGACATGGACATAGGGCTGCCCCGGTTCAGATTGAAGAAGCACTATTACCCCGTTGAGGATGAAAACCCCTATATTATCCGTGATATGTCTAAGTGCATCCTGTGCCGGCGCTGCGTCGCCGCCTGCCAGAGCCTAAAGGGCGCGAAGATGTTCAGTATTGCTTATCGGGGCTTTGAGAGCAAGGTCGTCTATGGACTCGACCAGACGGTTGGCAGTGCGCAAGCCTGTCGCGATTGTGATACCTGCATATCTCTGTGTCCCACTGGAGCCCTGAGCAAGCCAACCAGGGTGGGTGAGGAGAAACAGGGTACTGTTTTATTTGTGAAAGGTTAATCAACTTTTAGCTAGGTGATGAGCAAGGCAAGCAAGAACATATCTGTACAGAATCAAGAATCACAGAACCTGCTGGTGGTGTTAAAAGAAGCGCAGACCAGGTATGGTTACATATCTCAGGAGTTCATGGCGGAGCTGGCTGACTCCCTGGGTGTGCCGGTAAATGATGTCTACGGGGTAGCCAGTTTCTACTCTTTTCTGGCCACCAGGCCGCCGGGTAGAAACGTCATCAGAATCTGCAAGAGCCTGCCCTGTTACCTTAAGAACTGTCAGACTATCATTGAAACCATAGAGAAGGAACTCGGGATTAGGCCGGGCGAGACTACCCCTGACGGCAGGTTCTCCTTCGAGTTGACCAACTGCATCGGCCTCTGTGACAGGGCCCCGGCCATGCTGATAAACAACGATGCCCATGTTGGCCTGACCCCGGAGAAAATTTCGCGGATATTAAAGAGCTATAAATAAAGACTGATTGTTTTCAGGAGGCTTTAGGTTGCCGCAGGCGAGGGTTGTCTTAAAGAACTGCGGGGTTATTGACCCGAAGCGTATCAGCACCTATCTGGACAGGGACGGCTTCAAAGCCCTGGAGAAAGTCCGGCGCGAGATGACCCCGGAAGAGGTAATCAGTGAAGTCAGGGTTTCGGGACTGCGCGGTCGGGGTGGGGCCGGCTTTCCCTGCGGTATAAAGTGGGAGGGGGCCAGGAATTCCCCGGGAGACGAGAAATACGTTATCGGCAATGCCGACGAGGGGGAGGTAGGCACCTTCAAGGACAGGTATATTCTGGAGAATGACCCCTTCACCCTCGTTGAGGGGCTGGCGCTCGCCGGTTACGCCGTCGGTGCCAGGCAGGGCTATATTTACCTGCGCGCCGAATACCACTACCTGCTTGATTTGCTCAGGGGTGCCGTCAATCAGGCCAGAGAGTCCGGTTTTCTGGACGGCTTTGCCATTGATGTCCGGGAGGGTGCCGGTGCCTACGTGTGCGGTGAGGAGTCCGCCCTGATGGAGTCCATTGAGGGCCGGCGGGGAGAATCGCGTTACCGTCCGCCGTTCCCGACGGTAGCCGGATTGTGGCAGAAGCCAACCACCATCAATAACGTGGAAACACTGATGAATATACCCCAGATTATACTCAACGGCGGTGGCTGGTACTCGCAGATGGGGACAGAGCGGAGCCAGGGCACCAAGGTCTTCTCGGTGAGCGGTGATGTGGCCAGACCCGGTGTCTATGAAATGGTGCTGGGGAGTCCTCTGCGGGAACTGGTTGACGACCTGGCTTCGGCCAGGGATGTCAAGCTGGTGCAGATAGGGGGTGCCACCGGCAGGATTATACCTTACGAGATGATTGACACCCCCCTTGCCTTTGAAAATATCCTTGGCGCCGGTGCTGTTACCGTGTTTGATAAGAGCCGGGATGTGCTCGATATTGTCCACCGGACTATGGAGTTTCTGGCTGAAGAGTCCTGCGGTAAGTGTACCCCCTGCCGGCAGGGGACTGAGGCGATGGTGGAGATAATGGAAAGGTTCTGCCGGGGTGAGGGGCAGGAAAAAGACATCAAGGTTCTGGAGGACCTGTCGGATACCATGATGCTTTCTTCCCTGTGTGGTCTGGGGCAGGCGGCGCCATTTGCTGTAACGGACACCTTAAAGTATTTCCGGGATGACTATGAGAGGCGAATTCGGGGCAACTAAGGGGGTGGCATGATATGAAAACAATTACGGCACAGAAACCCTGGGAAGAGATTAGGCAGTATCTTGATAGGTGCCGGAGTGTGTATATTATCGGTTGTGGCACCTGCCCCACCCTGTGCCATACCGGCGGCAAGGCCGAGGTCGTGGAGATGAAATCCAAGCTTGAAGCCGATGGTAAAAAGGTTGCCGGGTGGATGGTGATACCCACGGCCTGTGACGAGCTCACCAGAGATGCCCTGCGGGAGGATGCTAAAGATATTGCCGGGGCTGACTGTATTCTGGCGATGACCTGTGCCGTGGGCGTGCAGACGATTGCCTTGCATCTCGGGGAGGCCAAGCCAGTCTACCCGGCCTTGAATACCCTGTTCCTGGGCACGGAGGACAGCCCGGGTCATTTTATTGAGGCCTGTATGCAGTGCGGTAGCTGTGTTCTGGGGCGGACAGCGGCCATCTGTCCCCTGGTCAGGTGCGCCAAGAGCCTGCTGAACGGACCCTGCGGCGGCTCGGTGGAGGGCAAATGCGAAATATCGCCGGATGTTCCCTGTGCCTGGCAGTTGATTTACGACCGTCTGGCGGAAATGGGGCGTCTCGACGAAATGGAAGAGATTGAGCCAGTTAAAGACTGGAGCCCCAGCGTTTCCGGCGGACCCCGGATGGTTGATGTGGATGCCGAATGCGGCATCGTCTCAGACAAGACCGAGGCTGAAGCAGGAGCGGCCTGAATTTATATCTGTTTGCCAATAAGAGGAGATAGCGCCGATGAAAGCAGGAACGAATCTGGAAAAAATACTGGAGAGCGGCGGGTTTGCCGTCACTGCTGAGGCAGGTCCGCCCAAGGGCACCAGCGCGGCGGTGGTGCTGAGGAAGGGAGAGATGCTTCGTAACTGCTGTGATGCCGTCAATGTAACCGATAATCAGACGGCTATTGTGCGCATGTCCAGCCTCGCCGGCTGTATGCTCCTGAAGCAGGCGGGCGCGGAACCGGTGATGCAGATGGTCGTCAGGGACCGGAACCGGCTGGCACTGCAGAGTGACATACTGGGTGCCATCGCCCTGGGCATCGGCAATTTCCTCTGCTTATCCGGTGACCATCAGAAGTTTGGTAATCATCCCACGGCCAAGGGTGTCTTTGATATTGACTCCATTCAGTTGATTCAAACGATGAAGCAGATGCGGGACGAGAAGAAATTCCTTTGCGGTGAGGACATATCCGGAGAAGTCCCCATGTATATCGGGGCTGCCGCCAATCCCTACGCCGACCCCTTTGAATTCCGGGTGAAACGGCTGGCCAAGAAGGTCAAAGCCGGGGCCGACTTTATCCAGACCCAGGCGGTCTATGACATGCCCAGATTCGCCCGGTACATGGAGATGGTCTGCGACCAGGGCCTGGATAAGCAGGTGCACATCCTGGCGGGTGTCATACCCATCCGGGCAGTAGGTATGGCCCGTTACATGAGAGACTATGTTTCCGGGGTAACGGTGCCCGATGAAATAATCACCAGGCTGGAACAGGCGGAGAAGGCCAAGGATGAAGGGCTTAAAATAATACTGGAGATTATCGAGCAGCTTAAAGAGATACCGGGGGTGCATGGCATTCATATCATGGCGGTGGGCTGGGAGGATATTGTCCCTGTGATAGTAGAAAAGGCTGGACTTTTGCCCAGACCTTTATTATAGGACCAGGCAGGATTTACCGGGCTTTTATCTGTAGCCCAAAAAAATTAATACTCGCTGGAGAAGAAGCCCTTAATCTGGGCGTAGCTGAAGACGGGCCCGTCACGGCAGACGTAGATATCACCGATATTGCACCGTCCGCACTTGCCGATGCCGCACTTCATCCTCTTTTCCAGCGTGGTTATCATCTGCTCCGGCGTAAAGCCCAGCTTCTCCAGCACCGGGAAGGTAAACCGTATCATCACCGGCGGCCCGCAGACAATAGCTACCGCATCCCTCGCCGAGGGGGCTGCCTGCTCCAGTACCTGAGGTACGAAGCCAACCTTCCCTGTCCAGCTCTCGGCCTCTTTATCTATAGTGGTGGTCATTTTCACTGTTTTATCCTGTCCCCAGGCGTCAAGGTCATACTTGAAGCAAAGGTCGCCGGGACTGCGAGCGCCGTAGACGATGTCTATGTTTTCATATTTGTCCCGGTTGTCAATAGCATTCCATATCAGGGAACGAAGCGGCGCCAGGCCGATGCCGCCCGCCACGAATACCAGGCTCTTGCCCTTCAGGAAATCAAGCGGGAAGCTGTTGCCGAAGGGGCCCCGGAAGCCTATCTCAGCGCCGACGCTGAGACGGTGCAGGGCATTGGTTACCCTGCCCACCTTCTGTACGGCAAACTCTAGGTGGTCGAGCCGGGTGGGGCTGGAGGAGATGCAGAAGGTGGCTTCACCAATACCGAAAACCGAGTATTCCCCGAATTGCCCCGACTCAAAGGTGAACTCCTTTTTAAGCTTCTCATCTTTAAAGTTGAAGTGGAAGGTCAGGATGCCGGGGGTTTCTTCGATTATCTTCTCGATTACCGCTATGTGCGGCAGGTAGACATTATCTCCGGCGAGGAACCTTTTCCGGTGGCTGATATCACTAATCGCCATTCCTGCTCTCCGTTCCAGCGGTGGCTTCGGCAGGCACGCCGGACAGTGTCTGGGTGATGTCCCAGTTTACCGGGCACAGCCGTATGCAGCGGCCGCAGCCGGTACAGGCAATAATATCAAACAGCCTGGGATAGAACAGGTACTTGTGACATACCTTCTGCCGCACCCGCCGCCATTTCTCCTCTCTGGGATTTTCCATCGGCATCCGGGTATAGAGGGAGAAGCTGCAGCTATCCCAGTTTCGGAACCGGGCGCCATCCCCCCCGGCCACCCCGTCGTTAATATCAAAGCAGTAGCAGGTAGGGCAGAGGAAGGTGCAGATGCCGCAGCTGACGCACTTGGCGGCTATCTTCTCCCAGAATTTTTCGTTTTCAAAGGAGAGAGGCAGCCTTTTTTCAATTTCCTTGGTATCTATCTTTCTGGTCACCTTCTGGTAGGCGGCATCCTTAACCTCTGAGACTCTGGCTTCATCATCCCGGGTTGCCTCCTCCAGCCCCTCGGTGCTGGCTATCAGTTCTTTACCCCGGTCGGTGACCTCTTCAATAAGGAGCTCATCGCCAGTATCGGTAAGCATCAGGTCAACGTCGGTGGCTTCCATCGGGCCCAGACCCAGTGAGGTGCAGAAGCAGCTGTCATAGGGGTTGACGCAGCCCATGCCGACAAGAAGCGTGTTTTTTCTCCTGTTGAGATAGTAAGCATCTTCGTAGGCATCCTGAAAAACCATATCAATGATGGACATGGCTCTGGCGTCGCAGGGGCGGATGCCGAATAGCAGTTGCTTTTGTTCTGCGGCGGGCGGCAACTCCAGCTTATAGCTACCGTTATCTTTCCCGAAGCTGAACATCTTCTCCATGTTCGGCAGGATGTTCTCCTTGGGCGGGATGACCGTATTCCGGTACCAGTCGAGAAAGCCGGTGTCCTGGCCATCCCACACGACCATCTCCGCCACCCCCGTTTTCCGGGAGGGGACGAATACGGTAAATTCCTTATGCCACTGGCTCAGGAGCTTAGAAATATCCTGTTTCTTTACTTTTTTCATCGATTTACCGTATGAAGTCTTCGGCTTCCTCAAGCTCGTAGGCAGCCATCAGCGGCGGTGCCTCCCTGTCCATGCCTGCCTTATAATGGAAGGACTCGTCAACAATCTCCTCCATCTTCTTGCTCAGGCTTCTTAAGGGGATGTTCACCGGACAGGCCCGCTCGCACTCACCGCAGTCGGTGCACCTGCCAGCAACATGTATCATCCTGCCCACCTGGAACATGAGGTTGTCCTGCCACTTTGGCAGCGGCGATACCCACTGCGGCTCCGATTCCTCAACGAAGCACCGCTCACAGAAACAGGCCGGGCAGACCTGCCGGCAGGCATAGCAACGGATGCAGCGGCTGAACTCATTCTTCCAGAACTGCCACCTCTGCTCCGGGGGCATGTCCTCCAGCTCCTTGATGTGGCTTCGGCTCAGCTCCTTATCACAGACCAGAGGCCCAGCTTCATCAAGAAGGATGTCGTATTCCTGCGGGACGGGCATTTCACAACTGAGGCAGTCATCCAGCAGGACCTCACGGGACTGGAACTCTTTTTTGACACCGCCGATAGTGACCACAGCCTTATCGCCTTCCCAGACGATGTCGTCCAGCTCATCCCTGTCCTTACCGGCCAGCCTTTCCACCTTTTTCAGGTCAACCACTCCGGAGCAGGGGACACCGATGATGACAACATTTTCTCTGGCTACCTGCTGGTCCTGAATGAGGCTGACGATGGAACGGCTGTCGCACCCCTTGGCCACAATACCGGCTTTGCCGTTAGTCTCCCTGAGGAAGACGCTGAGGTTGTTCACGATAAAGGGGTTGATTACCAGGCGTTCAACATCGTCTTTATTCGTGGTTATCAGGGGGGTGGTGGTAAACTTCAGGCTTCCCGGCTCATAGCCGATTATGTAGTCGACCCTGCCCTGTTCTAGCAGAGCCCTGGCTTCACTGCGTAGCTTTTGTTCCGTCTCGCTCATCAGCAAACAACCGGTTCGGGTTTATTTCTTTTAAGTCCCTGGTTACTTCGGCCACAACCTCGGCAAATTTCCCGCCCTCTGAAGCGGAAACCCAGCTGGCCTGGATTCGCTGTGGCTCAACGCCCATATATTCCAGGAACTTCTTGGTTATGGCTATTCTCCTGCGGGCGCGATAGTTGCCGGTCTGGTAATGGCAGTCGCCGGGGTGGCATCCCGATACCAGAATACCGTCAAATCCGGTGCGCAGAGCCCTGATAATCAGGAGCGGGTCTATTCTTCCCGAGCATGGAATCTTGATTATCCTGATATTGGCGGGATACTTTTTACGACTGGTCCCGGCCAGGTCAGCGCCGGCATAGCTGCACCACCTGCACAGGAAGCCGAGTATCTTGGGTTCCCATTCTGACTCTTGGTTCATTTGAACTCTGAAAGGAAATGATTCAGTACTACCCTGATTATATCATAGATAGCCACTAGCTTCAAAGTGATATTTTGAATATTGTTCAGCAACTCATCCCTGGCTTCTATGTATCTTTTCCCACCCGCCGCCCTAGCATCATCTGTGGCTTATCCCGTAGTTCTGTAACACCACCCACCCCCGAAGCAGCTTTGGCTATCCCGTTCTTCTCTACCTGAACCACTCCAGGTGGTATTTTTTCTTTCTTATCTTTTCCCAC
>CAYWRT010000086.1:0-9419 GCA_964460815.1 uncultured Dehalococcoidaceae bacterium | reverse complement strand
CCTGGTACGCCCGAGCCGCCGAGGACCTGCCCCGCCTGGGTGAAGCCGAGATGTTTAAGGAACTGATACAGGCAGCGAAGGAGTACCGGAAATAACATTAGTGTGATTCTGGCGAGGGAGAAACGGGAGTGAACTCGCAATCTGTGATGGATTTAGTGACAGTGTAGATTGTGGCTGTGACCAATAATAAAGGAGGCTGAAGAGATGGCAGGATTTTTTGAGAAGCGCCGCCAGACAAAGGAGATTGAGCGTGAGGTGAAGTTCAAGCAGGGCCTTTCCCGGGTGCGCAACTACGTTCAGAAGTGCCACAATGCCCAGAAAAAATACTGGGAGCTGGGCAAACGGTCTCTCAAGCTTGGGGACAGGCAGCAGTTTGAAAACATCGCCAAAGCCTACCTCCGTACCGGGGAGATGATTACCCGCTGGGAGAGATACCTGGTGGCCATGGAAACGGTCTCCCTCCAGCGAGACCAGGTTAAAGTCACCGGCGAGTTCGCCAAATCCATGAGCGCCCTCAGCAGCTCCATGATGGCCGGTGCCAATCCTCAGGACATTACCAAGGTACAGATGGAACTGGAACAGGCGCTGACCAAGGCGCATACCCTGGACGAGACGCTGGGAGCCGTAATGGATGCCACCAGCGACACTATCTTTGCATCAGAGGGGCTCTCGGCGGAGTCATTAGAACAGGTCGAGGCGGCCATGAAAGGCGAGGCAGAGCATGAGGAAGGCGGGGCTCTGGATGACCGAATTGCGGCCGGACTGCGTAATATCGAAGAACAAATGAGGAAGGAAACCAAATGAAGCTCCTCCTGGAGAAAAGCGCCGAGTACCTGGAAAAGGGACTTAAGCTCGAGCAGGAAGGCAATATCAAGGAAGCCAGATACAACCTTCTGAAAGCCGCCGAGTTCCTGTATAAAGTGGCGGAGAAATCCGAGCCTGCCCTCAAGAAAAAGCGAATCGAGCGTGCCGACAGCATCCTGGAGCGTGTCAAATCCCTCGACTCTGTGCTGAGCCGGATGCCCTCACCGGGGACAGCTCCTCAAGCCGAGAGTACTGTGGCCGCCACCGAGTGGATGGTATTTGAGAAACCCAGCTTAAACCTGAGTGACGTAGCCGGTCTGGAGGAGGTCAAGGAACAGATAAAAATCAGGATGATTTATCCCTTCACACATCCAGAACTGGCCAAGCGCTTCGGGATAAAGAAAGGGGGCGGTATCCTGCTTTACGGCCCACCGGGGACAGGCAAAACTATGCTGGCCAAGGCGGTTGCCGGGGAGATTGATGCTGCCTTCTTCACCGTCAAGCCATCTGAAATCATGAGTAAATGGGTCGGCGAGGCGGAACAGAACGTCGCCAAACTTTTTTCCGAGGCCAGGAACCATGAGCGAGCTATAATTTTCATTGACGAAGTCGAGTCCCTGATACCCAAGCGCAGCGGCAGCTTCTCCACAGTGATGCAGCGAGTGGTGCCACAGATTCTGTCAGAGATGGAAGGGTTCAGCAGTGGCCGGGACACCGGCCGGGCCCTGCTTTTCATGGGTGCCACCAACGAACCCTGGTCACTGGATGAGGCGGTGCTTCGTCCCGGACGTTTTGACGAGAAGGTCTATGTGCCTCTGCCTGATTTCAGTGCCCGCCTTGAAATCCTGCATTACCACCTGAAGGACAAGCCCCTTTCCGCTGACATTTCTCTGGAAGAAATAGCCAAAATACTTGAAGGCTACAGCGGAGCCGATATCCGCCGTATCTCCGAAAAAGCCTGCGACATACCCTTTGTCGAGTCGGTCAAGACGGGGGCGGAAAGGGACATTGAAAAGCGCGACATATTAAGCGCCATGCAGCAGGTGAAACCCTCGGTCTCACCACAAAACCTGGACAGGTTTGAGAAATTCGCCAGCACCGGCACGGCGTGAATGCATTTTAGGGGACACTTGTGAATACAAAGGAATATGAGCGCAAGTTAAAAGCCTGGGAAGCCGAGGGTTACGATGTCTCGGAGCTAAGGGAGAAGTGGTTTCCCGTTAAAAAACGTCATCTGGCAAGGTGGCTCTCAATAGGCGTGACGATTTGCATCGTGATAGCTGCCGTAATTATCTGGCAGGCAGCGCAAACACCACCTCCCACCCCCACCCCAGCACCAGCGCCAGCACCGGCATCACCAGCCCCAACCCCAGCCCCGGTCTCAGCTCAGATTCCAGAATCAAATAAATATTTTTTCTCAGGCTATGTCCGTGAATCCGGCACCAATGCCCCCATCGCCGATGCCAGGGTAACCGTAATTGACTATAACTCCCTCAATGGCCCCTGGATTGAGAATGGTAAGGCCAGCACCGACAGTGAAGGCCATTATGTCGTCTCCGCCCGTTCCTCTGGAACGTATGCTGTCCAGGTTCAGGCTAAGGGCTATGCTACCGAATGGTATGACAGCACTTATGCCAAGGATTCGGCCACACCTCTTTCGCTTACCGACCCCGGTGAAAGGTCAAACGTCAACTTCATCCTGGAGCCCGGTGGCTCTATTTCCGGCAGGGTCATCGCCGATGCCAGCCTGGATATCATTCCCGACCTGCATATTTTCGCCACAGACTACGGCACCAATGAGTGGATAGCTGGCACCAGCACCAGGGCCGATGGCACCTACACGCTGAGCGGCCTGCCGGCTGGAACCTACCGGGTGAGAGCCATGCCTTCGAATGATAACCTGCCCTATGCTGGCGAGTATTATGATAACACCTATGATTACGATGAGGCTCAGCGAGTAACGGTAAACACGGGTCAGGACACACCCGGCATCAACTTCTCACTCGCCCCGGGTGGAACCATATCGGGGGTAATAAGAAGCGCCGATGGCTCAGCCACCCTGGCCAACGTAAGCGTGGAATGCCGGCGCCCTACCGATAGCGGTGGAGCGTGGTTCGGCGCTACCACAGACAGTGAGGGGAAATATACCATCGGCGGATTACCTTATGGCGACCATGTTGTGCGGTCACCATCTGGTGGCAGGTGGGGGTCGGGCGACTCTAACTACTTTACGGAATACTACAATAACAAGTCGCGTGAGGAGCAAGCCGAACTTGTCACCGTTGCCAGTGACGCGAACCCGTCTAACATCAACTTTACCCTGTCCGCCGGTGGCTCTATCTCCGGCAAGGTCATTGCCGATGCCAGCCTGGACAGCATTGCCAACCTGCATGTTTTCGCCGAGGACTACACAACTGGAGAGTGGCTGGCGGGCACCAACACCAGAGCCGACGGCACCTACACACTGGGCGGCCTGCCGGCTGGAGTCTACCGGGTGAGAGCGGCGCCGTCGAATGATGACCTGCCCTATGCCGACGAGTACTACGATAACACCAGTGAACGCAATGAGGCCCGGCCAGTTACGGTAACGGCAGGTCAGGACACCCCCGGCATAAACTTCTCCCTTTTCAGCCTGGAGCGCGGCGGCTCTATCTCCGGCAAGGTCATTGCCGATGCCAGCCTTGATGGCATTGCCAACCTGAATGTTAACGCCACGGACTACACAACCGGAGAGGGGATGGCAGGTACACAAACCAGAGCCGATGGCACCTACACACTGAGCGGCCTGCCGGCTGGGACCTACCGGGTGAGAGCCATGCCTTCGAATAATATCCTGCCCTACGCTAACGAGTATTACGATAACGTCTATGGTTACGATGAGGCTCAGCGGGTAACGGTAACCACGGGCCATGATACAACCGGCATAAACTTCTCCCTTGCCGCGGGTGGAACCATATCGGGGGTACTAAGAAATGCCGATGGCTCGGCTACCCTGGCCAGCGTAAGCGTGGAATGCCGGCGCCCTATCGATAGCGGTGGAGCGTGGTTCGGCGCTACTGCCGATAGTGAGGGGGAATATACCATCGGCGGATTGCCTTATGGCGACTATATCTTGCGCTCACCGGGTAGTGGCAGATGGGGCACAGGCGACACTAATTACATCATGGAATACTTTAATGACAAGTCGCGCATGGAACAAGCCGAGCTTGTCACCGTTAACAGCGGCGTGAACCCGTCTGACGTCAATTTCACCCTGTCGTCCGGTGGTGGCTCTATCTCCGGCAAGGTCATTGCCGATGCCAGCCTGGACAGCATTGCCAACCTGCATGTTTTCGCCGAGGACTACACAACTGGAGAGTGGCTGGCGGGCACCAACACCAGAGCCGACGGCACCTACACACTGGGCGGCCTGCCGGCTGGAGTCTACCGGGTGAGAGCGGCGCCGTCGAATGATGACCTGCCCTATGCCGACGAGTACTACGATAACACCAGTGAACGCAACAAAGCTCAACAGGTAAAGGTAACCGCCGGTCAGGACACACCCGGTATAAATTTCTCTCTGGCGGCTGCCCTCAGGTAAATAATTTACCGGACAGAATGTTAGAAAAGGCAAAAGGAACCACCCTGTTCAGTGCCCATCGAATTACACCTTTTATTTTTTCGAAATTTCTCAACCACCGGACTGTTGACAACGGCTGCCGAATCACTTATAATTGCAACTGGGTGCATTAGCAATGAGTTGCGCTATTACTCTGAAGGGAAAAGGCCTGAAACTGACTCCACAGCGGAGGCTGATTATTGATATTATACACGACTCTGAAGAGCACCTCACCGCTGAGGAAATCCTTGATTATGTCCGGGCCAGAATGCCTGGCGTGAACAAATCAACTGTATACCGTACACTGGAGCTTCTCGAAGAGTTAGGTTGTGTGTTCAAAAGCGAGCTCGGTGATAGGTTCATCTATCACCACGCCGAAGAGGGTCATCATCACCACCTGGTATGTCAAACATGCGGGCGAAGCCTGGAGTGTGACGAAGGCCTTTTTCTTCCGGTAGAGAGAGCGCTCGACGCAGAATACGGTTTCCAGGCGGAATTCAAGCATATGTTAGTAAACGGGATATGCCGTGACTGCCGGCACAGGAGTTGACTTCAAGCCCATATTATTTTTTTGTGGTAATTAATGCAACTGGTTGCAGTAAGTTATTCATGATTGGTTATGAATAGATAATTTCGTAGACTTTGAAAGGAGTTTTGTATTTATGAAAAAAATTTCCGTTCTCAGTGCCGCCTTCTTAGTCCTCGGTCTTGTCGTTGCTTCGTTCTTCAGCGGGTGCTCTTCGGAGGACACCTCAAATCTGAAGGTAGTTACCAGCACATCCCTGATAGCCCAGATAGTGGAGCGAGTTGGTGGTGACCGGGTTGATGTGGTCAATATCATTCCGCCGGCGCAGTGCCCGGGACATTTTGATGTTAAGCCCGGCGATATCCAGAAACTGGCTGATGCCGACCTCTTTCTCCTGCACGGATGGCAGGGAGAAAAGTTTTCTCAGGAGTTAATTGACTCAGCTAACAATCCCGGCCTTATCGTATCCACACTCAATATAGACGGCAACTGGATGACGCCGCCGGTGCAGCAGGTGGCCACCGATGAAATTTCCGTTGCCCTGGGACAGGTAGATGCTGAAAATAGCCCGTACTACCAGAAACGGGCAACTGATTATAAGGGCACGATTGCGGACAAGGAGGCTGAGGTAAAAGCAGAACTGGCTCAGGCCAACCTTTCTGCCGTAAATGTGATGGGTGCCGACATGCAGGCAGGCTTTATCCAATGGGCTGGCTTCAATGTTGTCACCACCTATGGCCGCCCCGACTCGCTGACCCCCCAGGTGGTGAAGGAACTGGTGGACCAGGGCAGAGAGGCAAAGGTAAGCCTGATTATCGATAATATACAGAGCGGGCAAGACGCCGGAGCCGGCATCGCTGAAGAACTGGGCTGCACCAGAATAATAATCTCCAATTTCCCCGGCGGCTTCGAGAACACCGAGACATGGGAGAAGGCCATAGACCGGAATATAGACCTGATAATGGCAGCTGTAGCACATTAGATTCGGGGAGCAATGATATGGATACGACGGTTATTGACGTTAAGAATGCTGTAGTCTCCTACCGGGAAGATGTCGCCCTGCGGGGCGTCTCCCTTCGGGTCAGGTCCGGGGAGTTTGTTGGTATAATTGGGCCTAATGGAGCCGGTAAAACCACCATCCTCACCATAATCAACGGACTGGGCAAACTACTGCACGGAAGCGTACAGGTGCTGGGTTATTCCGTTACCCCGGGTAACGGCCATTCTCTGCGCAAAAGGGTGGGTTATGTGGCCCAGGCCCAGAATATAGACCCGAGGATGCCGATGAATGTGCGCGATGTGGTGATGATTGGACGCTACGGTCTTTTAGGTCTGATTAAGAGGCCAAAGAGGCGTGACTGGGAAATTGTCGATGAGGCGATAGAGTCGGTTGGTATGAGCCATCTTTCCCGGCGTCCTATCGGGCACCTTTCGGGTGGTGAGCAACAGCGAGTGGCCATAGCCCGCTGTTTGACTCAGGAGCCGGAGATATTCCTGCTGGATGAGCCAACGGCTTCCCTCGACTGGCGGGCGAAGACGGATATCCTGGAGCTGGTAAAGGTAATTCACGATTCACGGCATCTGACCACGCTCTTCGTAACCCATGACCTCAGCTCCCTTCCCGTTGCCTGTGACCGCGCCGTATTGATGAAGGAAGGACTCATCTGGGGTGAAGGCTACCCGGACGAAATACTTACTGATGATAACCTCAGCCATCTGTATGATGTCCCGCTCTCAGAAGTAAAGAAAAGGCGACAGGAAGTCGTTTTAATCTAGCACGGAGGAGCCTGGACTTGGATTTCTCAATTTTTGGCTACCAGTTCATGCAGAATGCTATCCTCTCGGCATTTCTGGGAAGCATCGCCTGTGCCACTGTTGGCGTTTTCGTGGTGCTCATGCATATGCCCTTTATCGGGGTCTGCATGTCCCATGCCGCCTTCGCCGGAGCCCTGCTCGGCCTGTGGCTCGGCTTTGACCCGCTGATTGGCGCCTTTGCGCTCAGTCTACTGGCGGCAGCTATTATCGGTCCCCTAGCTGACCGTGGGGAACTTAATCCGGAAACCTCGGTGGGGGTTATCTTTTCTCTTATGCTGGGGCTGGCTTTCCTTTTTATGGGTCTGATGCCCGGCACGAAATCAGGAGCCCTGGAACTGCTGTGGGGCAGCATCCTCACCAATACCAGAAGCGATATTATCTTGCTGGGAATAGTGGCCATCTTTGTGGTGGGACTGGTTTCCCTTTTCTACAAGGAAGTACAGGCTACCGTTTTTCACCGTGATATGGCTCTCTCGGTAGGCATCCCGGCCACACTGGTCCTGTACGGCATTCTGTTTTTAACCGGGGCTACCATAACGGCGACCCTTCGCTCTATCGGCGGGATACTTATCTTCAGCCTGATTCTCAATCCGGCGGCCGCTGCCTACCAGCTCACCTACAGCATGAAGCGAATGTTCCTGCTTTCGGCGGGCTTTGGTGTGCTTTCCGGGTGGACGGGTCTTCTGTTTTCTTATCTATTCAATATTCCCAGCGGCGCTACTATAGTGGTTACTTCGTCGGTAATCTTCATGATAGCCGCTATTTTCTCCCCAAAAAGGAAGGTGAAGAGATGGCAGCAGAAACCCACCGTGGAGGAACCGAGTGGTTAAAACATATTTCAACGAAAAAGCCGCCATCTGGGATGAGGCTGTAGCCGAAAAAGATGTTACCAAACTTGAGGAGATGGCCGGACGCCTGGCGATTGAGCCCGGTGCCAGGGTGCTTGATGTGGGCACCGGCACCGGCGTGTTCGTCCCCTTTATCCTGAGCAGGATAGGACACAATGGCAACCTGGTCTGCCTGGACCTGGCCGAAGAAATGTTAAAGAGGGCTCAGGCCAAAGGCTTTGAAGGCAATATCGACTATATTTGTGCGGATATAGCCAATACCCGGTTTGACAATGAAACCTTTGATGCTGTAGTCTGCTATTCCAGCTTCCCTCACTTCCAGGATAAGCCGGGGGCTCTTAAGGAGATTAACCGGGTGCTGAAAAAGGGAGGCGGACTGTTTATCTGCCACACCTCCAGCCGATATACAATTAATGAGATTCACCGCCAGATACCCGCCGTCCGGAGTGACCTCATTCCCGATGAGGCCGAAATGCGAAATCTGCTGTCAGCCGCCGGCTTTGCCGAGATAAGCATACAGGACAACGAGGATAATTACCTGGCCAGCGCCAGGAAACCGCAGGATTAAGTAAAAAGCCTTCTAGACAGGGTCAGCGAAGCGGCAAGACAGTCACTGCCGGAATCTACATCAGTCGTATTTTATCACCCAGCGCCCTATCACTTTTCTATCCAATATAGCCTGACCGACCTCGTCGAGGTCCTCCAATGTAATCAACCTGGTAATCAGTTTATCGGTCTTCAAGATACCGGTGTTCATAACCTCCATCAAGCTGGGGAGGTCCTCTGTAGGGTGAGTCTCTCCGTATAAGGTACCTTTTATCGACTTGGCATGAAGCGGCGCATAGAAAAGAGGGATACTGGTAACCGAATCAATGGGGGTTATACCGATAGCGACCATGGTACCACCCGAGCGTAAGGCCCACCATGCCTGTACCTGGGCTCCAGAATTACCGGAGGCCTCAATGACAAACTCCAGCCCGGCCCCGCCGGTAAGCTCTTTTATTATGGGAATCGGGTCATCCCTGCTGGAATCAATAAAGTGGGTAGCCCCGAATTCCAGGGCAATATCTCGCTTTGATATCTCCAGGTCAACAGCGACAACCGGCTTACAGTTACGTAGCGCCGCGAAACGGATGGCATTCAGCCCGATGCCACCACACCCCCATATCCCTATCGAGTTGCCTTCACGCGCCTGGGCCACATTAACCACACTTCCCCACCCGGTGGCCACAGAGCAGCCGAGCTGGCAAAGCTGCTCAGGAGGCAGCTTGATGTGATCAGGCACACGTATGGCGCCAATGTCAGGCATAATACTGTGGGTGGCAAAACCGGCGATGAAGCTGCCCAGGCCAACCCTCCTGCCGTCCTTATCTGTCAGCCGTGAAGTGCCATCCAGGAGGTTCCCTTCCTGGAAGAACCTGGCGCTTACCTCGCACAGGTTAGGACGTCCCCGCCGACATTGGAAACAGTGCCCGCAGGGCACCATCCAGCAGCCGATGACACGGTCCCCCGGCTTCAGCCTGGTCACACCCGGACCTACCTTCTCCACCACGGCACAGGCCTCGTGGCCAGGAACCATCGGAATATCCTGGGGTATATGGCCCAGCCAGACAGACAGGTCAGAGTGGCAGAACCCGCAGGCCAGCATCTTGACCTGTACTTCGTGCTCGCGAGGCTCAGCAAGCTCCAGCTCCTCAATCAACATTGGCACCCGGTATTCACGTAAAACGGCCGCTTTTATCTTCAATATTATTCTCCTGCAGTCTCTCTATTCTGGTAGCGCATACCGGATTCGAACCGGTGATCTCCTCCTTGAGAGGGAGGTGTC
>CAYWRT010000085.1:0-9443 GCA_964460815.1 uncultured Dehalococcoidaceae bacterium | reverse complement strand
CTACCAGATTTCTCAATATGATGCGCCCATCGGACAGAAGGGCTGGCTTAATATTGAGGTGGACGGACAGATGAAGAAAATAGGCATCACCCGCGTCCACCTGGAGGAAGATACCGCCAAACTAATGCATCGCTCCTCTCCGGACGGAGAAGACTACAGCCTGGTGGATATCAACCGCGCCGGCACTCCCCTGATGGAGATTGTCGGTGAGCCTGACCTGCGTTCGCCGGAGGAGGCACGACAGTACCTGATAAAGCTGCGCAGTATTTTACAGTACCTGGGGGTATCTACCGGCAACATGGAGGAAGGCAGCTTCCGGTGTGATGCCAATATCAGTCTGCGTCCGGAAAACAGCTCGGAGTTTACCGCCAAGGTAGAGGTTAAGAATATGAACAGTTTCAAAGCGGTCTATCTGGCGATGGAGTACGAAGCCCAGCGGCAGAGAAAGGCAGTAGCCGAGGGCAGGAGACTCGTTCAGGAGACGAGGGGCTGGGTGGAGGACAAAGGTAAAACCGTCTCCCAGCGAAGCAAGGAGTATGCCCATGATTACCGCTACTTCCCGGAGCCAGACCTCCCGCCGTTGATTATCAGTCGGGAGTGGGTGGAGACAGTCAGGGCAAGACTGCCGGAGCTACCCGAAGCCAGGCGCGACCGCTTTATGAATGAGTACGGTCTGCCGCTCTACGATGCCAGCCTGCTTACCGGTTCCAAGGAGATGGCTGATTTCTTTGAGGACTGCCGGAGGGTCAATAAAGAAGTGCCACCCAAGGAGATAAGCAACTGGCTTCTGGGCGAGTCCAGCCATATCATGAATGCCAATAATATTGATATAAACAAATTCAGAGAAATGGTGAGCCCGGAGAGGCTTTCCGAGCTGATACTAAGCTCTCATAGCACGATTAGCACAGCCACAGCCAAAGCCGTGCTTGAGGAGATGTTCAAAACCGGGAAAAGCGCCGATGAGATTATTGCCCAGCAAGGACTCAGCCAGATTAGTGATACCCGGCAACTTGAAGAGACCATCGCCGAGGTGATAAACTCTAATGCCCGGCCGGTGGCAGATTACCGGGCAGGGAAAGAGACGGCGCTTAAGTTCCTGGTCGGGCAGGTAATGAAATCAACCAGGGGTCGTGCCAACCCGAAACTGGTAAATGAAATGCTGAAGCAAAAGCTTGCCGAAGATTCAAATCCGGCAGGTGGAGAATAAAATGGAAACTTACTTATATATAGCGCAGATAGTGGTGGCCGCATCCTTGATACTGATTGTTTTACTTCAGGTTCGTGGTGGTGGCCTGGGTGGTATCTTTGGCCAGGCGGACACGGTGTATCGGACCAAGCGAGGCGTGGAAAAAACGCTGTTTCAACTTACCATCGCCCTGGTAATTATATTCATCATCCTCGCCATAGTGTCGCTCAGGATCGGCTCCTGACTTACGGGAGAATAAGAACGTGGGTGCCATAATAACCCTGACCACCGATTTCGGCCTGGCTGATGGCTATGTAGCCGCCATGAAAGGGGTGGTGCTCGGTATTAACCCTGAGGCCAGGCTGGTCGATATTTGCCACTCCGTCAGACCCCAGAATGTCTCCCAGGCCGCCTTCGTCCTGAGCACGGTATATGAGTTCTTTCCCCAGCGCACAATTCATCTGGTGGTGGTCGACCCCGGGGTAGGCACCGGGCGAAGAGCCATTATCCTGAGAACTCCAAAGGCTGACTTCGTGGCACCCGATAATGGCGTCCTGAGCTACGTTATCCGGCAGTCCTCAGTCAAACCCGTAGATATCAACCAATTAGAGCTTGGGCCAGGGCTGGAATCGGTAGCCATCACCAATTCGCAATTCTGGCGGTCACCCGTCAGCGCCACCTTCCACGGACGCGATATCTTCGCTCCGGTGGCAGCCCATCTCTCTTTAGGCTTACCCCTGGCAGATTTCGGGGAGTCAATAACTTCACTAATGGTGTTACCGCTGCCCCACCCATACCAGGCACCGGATGGCACGCTGGTAGGACACGTCCGGCACATTGACAATTTCGGCAATCTTATTACCAATATCAAGGGCAGCGACCTGCCACAGAAAGCTCAGACATTAGCTATTGAGGTCGGCAATAAGGTAATCCCCGGGTTGAGTCTTACCTATGGTACGGGGGAGGAGCTGCTGGCCCTCATCGGCAGCAGCGGGTACCTGGAAATCTCTCTAAAAGAGGGCGATGCCAGCCACTTTCTCAAGGCTGAGGTAGGCGCTGAGGTAAAAATTAAAAAGATTAATCAGTAAATTATCCCATTTGTAGCCCGTACGCTATTGACAAATAACCATATGTCTGCTACTCTGCTTGGCAGGACAATGAAGGAGGTGCGGCAATGCAAGCGTACTGCATGAAATGTAGGAAGAAGGTGGAGATTAAGAATCCAAAATCGGTTACACTAAAGAACAAGCGCCCGGCAACGCAGGGCGTTTGCCCCAACTGTGGTACCAAGGTATTCCGTATTGGCAAGGGCTAGTTTTGCCGTAGCGTTCCGCCCATTCTATAAGGTGTAACCGGGTTTAGTATCATTCTGTTGACTCCAGGGATACGAAATTATCTGTCAGTAAGCCTAAGGCTAAAGAAGGCTTGCAACAGTGTGTGTTGTGCTGCTCAGGCCGTAGTCTAATTACAGACATGCTATCCGTCAAATAATTGCGGTCTTTCAGTTATCAGTTATTTTGACCTTTAAGTGATTCCTACCGGTATGTTCCGCATTCCAGACGGGTAAAAGTCACGTCTATTTTTGCGCTCGACCTGCCTTCTGTGTCATAATGAATATGGGTCTGAGCTCAAGCTCCGGCAACCATGTAAATCAGAAAAACGCAACATATCTGTTGTCCAATATCAGACATAGTGTGAACTATGTCCGGATAGGAGAGTCGAGATGGCCCAGGTTATCCCAACCAAGCGTGAGCTTCTCTCGTGGCTTACCCTTTTTCGGCTGGGGGCTACGGCACGTGGCGTTCTCCCCTTCCTCCTCGGCGCCGTCATTGCCTGGAGCCAGGGTTATGATATCAACTTGGTGATACTGGTCATTTCATCGGTAGCCGTAATCTGCATCATGCTGATGACCTTCCTCATTAACGAGTATTATGACTATGAAACCGACCTTGCCAACAAAGAATTTCACATGCTTTCCGGCGGCAGTCGTATATTACCCATGGGGCTTATACCCCGGCAACATTCCAGAATTGCCGCCTATATTGTTCTGGCTATCGCTGTCGTCATCGGGCTTTTGCTGTTTTTCTATTTCAAGACCGGTCCTCTGACCATCCCCCTCGGTGTGCTGGCTATTATTATCGGCTATTTTTATACCGCCAAGCCGCTTCAGTGGTCATACCATGGGCTGGGTGAGATTGGCATCTGGTTTACATGCGGCTGGCTGGCTACCATTACCGGCTACTATCTCCAAACCGGACACCTTGATGCCGTGGCGACTCTGGCCTCTTTGCCCGGGGCTACCAGTGTCTTCCTGCTCATACTGATTAATGAAGTCCCGGATATAAATTCAGACAGGCTTTCTGGTAAAAATAATCTGGCGGTCAGGCTGGGTAAGGAAAGGACAGGCATCCTGTACACTGTCCTGCTCATCCTGTGCTTTGTGAATATCATTGTCGTCGTATTTTTCGGTGTACCCCAGGTTAGCGCTTACCTGTCCGTTATCCTGCTGCCGTTTATAGTGTGGAACATCCTGACCATCAAAAGGAAGGGACTAGTAGGCAGAGAAGTCCAGGAATCGCTGAGTATGAGCACCATGGTCTTTGACCACCTGATAACCATTATTTATGCTGTGAGTTTTATCATCACCGGCCTGGGTATGATAGAAATCAGGATTGATTATTTGATATGGCTGGCAGTTGCTTTCATAATTGTTTTTGGCTTAGAAGGGTTGGGTGTAGCTTGCTCAAGAATGGTTCTCCAAGAGTAAAACCTTTCTATAATCCGCCAACGCTCCTGCTTCGCCAGGCCGCCAGTGCCTTCTATTTCAGCTATCTTGTCGGCTGGAAAAAGCTCTTCCCCTGGCTCACCAAAGGGAAGAGGACGTTACCGACGGCGGCTGGTGCCATCGGCATGGGTTGTATTGGCTTTCCCATTCATCCGGTATGGGAAGTTACTAGTGCCTGCAACCTCAGGTGCAAGCAGTGTCATGCCTGTTCGGGAAAGCCAATACCCGGTGAGCTGGATACAGAGGAAGGCAAGAGGCTTCTGGACAGCATGGCCAATATCGGCGAGTTCCGCATGCTTGCCCTCGGCGGCGGCGAGCCGCTGGTCAGGCCGGACATAGTCAAGCTGATAGCTTACGCCCGGAAGCTGGGACTGGAAATATCCATTGCCACGAATGGCACATTGCTTACCCCGGAACTGGCCAGGGAGTTCAAGAAGCTGGGGGTAACCAACATAGCCGTGGGGCTTAATGCCAATGACGAGGAGATTCACGAGCAGATAACCAATGTCCCCGGCTCATTTGCCCGCACAAGAAACGCCGTGTACGCTACCGTGGAAGCCGGCATGAATCTCCAGATTAATACTACCGTGATGAAGGAAAATCGAACGGCTATACCCGGTCTCCTTGACTTTGCTTCCGAGGTCAATGCCCAGATTGTCCTTCTTTACCAGCTGGTGCCGGAGGGGAGGGGGGAGGAGGATATGGAGCTGTCTATAAAAGAATACCGGACATTGACCGAGATGGTGGCTGATAAGCAGAGAACAAACAGCGCGATAATAGAGCCGACATGTTCCCCACAGTACTGGGCTTACCTCATGAACCGTAATAGAAATGGCCATAAACCGTCAGGACTGACGATGAAGCTGGCGGAGACCCTTTTCAAGGGGTGTGTCGCCGGCAGCGGGCTGTGCTATGTCAAGCCTGACGGCGAGGTCTGGCCATGTCCCTTTGTGCCTATCAGTGCCGGTAACGTGCGTGAGCATACCCTGGAGGAGCTCTGGTACGATTCGGAGTTATTCAACAGTCTGAGGGACAGGGACAGGCTGACGGGGGAAAAGTGTCCCACCTGCCGCTTTAAATATATGTGTGGCGGCTGCCGGGGCCGAGCTTATGCCCACTCCGGTGATTATCTGGGGGACGACCCGCTTTGCTTCCTCTATTCCGATATCACGCCGGTCCCATAGGCGAGCACCTCGGCGGCATTCTGCATTATCATGGAAGTGCCAAACCGAACACTGATTATGGCGTTAGCCCCCTGCTTCCCGGCATCCTCGACCATCCTCTGAAGGGCTTCTTCCCTGGCTTCAGCCATCATCTTGGTGTATTCGGTTATTTCGCCACCCACCATGCCCCGGAACTGGGCCATAATATCCTTGCCTAAATGCCGTGCCCGTATCGTGCTGCCCTTGACCATACCTAAGGTCTTTTTTATTTTTTTGCCCTCGATATGCTCGGTGGTGGTAACAATCATCTCTCTACTCCTTTAAAGTCCTCGTCTTTTGCCCTGGTCAGACGGTCCTTGATGGCGACGCCGATAAGAATTAACACACCCACCCCGATAGCCCCGACGGCTATCCTGACCAGCAGCGGGATATCATCGGCTATGAAAAAGGCCTGAGCCGCCCAGCCGATTAAGGCCAGTATCCCAAGCCCTACTAAAATAAGGGCTACATTCTGCCACATAATTCACCTCCGGTTTGTCTTTTTCAAGCTAACCCTCCCCCTTTGTCGTCTATCACCTCAATCTGCCTGGGGTACCCTACAACTACCACTGCTGGCTTCTGCCATAAGAGTAGTGCCTGGTCAGGAGAATGTCAAGGCACCGTGAGGCCAGAGCGAGCCACTCAAACGCCGGTAATAATGAAGTGAATCCGGGAGTCGCATTTTCCCGGTTGCTGAACCCTGCTAAAAAACATTTACACCCGATTACAACCATATTCTTACCGATTTCTAACCATTATCTAACCTTGATTTTCATCTAATATACAGGAGTATATATTTAAGAATTTTTGGCTCCTGATTTGCATCTTTGCCAAAACGAAAGCAGGGAAAAATGAGTCCAGTTCTATCTATCAACCCAGAAACGTCGCTTGGATTGCAGGCTAAGAGGCTCCGCCTGGCTTCACTGTTGACACAACATAACCTGGCGGTGATAGCCGGTGTTCCCATAGCGGAGGTTGACTTATTTGAGCACAATCTGCCAGTCCGGGTAGACACAAAGCGCCGGCTCCTGCGAGAGTTGTGGGCGAGAAAAGTCGTCATGGGTTAAACAACACACCACAGTCTGTGCCATAGATGCTCAATATGTAGCCCTCTCTCCCGGCAATTTTTTGCCATCGCTCTTTCATCTGCGATTAACAGCCGTAACGAAAGTTCTAATTCAGGTATAAAGAGGTTATTATCAACCCGAGGAGAGAGAGGCAGGCAATAGGGGGTAAAGCCGGCATGGGTTTACCCTTGAGCCAGAGCCACTGGATAAGGAAAGCACCCATGAGCCCTATCAGAGCCAACCCACCCACGAGCATGGCGCTGGCCAGGTCAGACTCAAAGAAAACGGAAACACTGAGCATCAGAGGAAACCCGATGTCGCCACCGCCCAGTATGGAGTATTCGCGTTTGTCAGATTCCACCTTTTCCAGGTCGCCAAACCGCACGCTTTTAAGGCGCTGTTTCCAGTCTCTCATTTGCCTGGGGAAAATGAAGGCAGGCAGGGTGTCGGACTCAGAGAGTTTATCGGCCATCCAGACCATGAACCCGAAACGCACCGCCACCACGTCATAGACAGCAATAACCAGCATGAAAATCATGAACGTCCACGGGGAAAAAAGAAACCCGAAGACCGAGCCGGCTCCCGCCAGGGTAATGAGAAGAAGCAGGTCATGCCACCATATTCTGACCCAGAATAGCCAGGTAATGCCGGCGATTATGGCTACAGGATAGGCTACCACTGGCGGTAAAAGCAGAGCGGCGACGACAAACACTCCCCAGGCAAACATCACGGTAAACAGCACCCGAAAAACCAGCCGCAATTTGCTTAGAGGAATGATAAAGAGAACCAGAGCCATTACCGCCACGACACCGAAAAAGTAGGCGATTATCGGTCCGAGAGAGATATCCGGCGAGACAACCTGGTTGGCTTTAAGAAAAAGCTTTTCCCGGAAAGCCACATAAAGGGCAAGGGCCAGAGCCAGCACCATGACGAGGCCGCTCCAGAGAAAAGGGCTAAGTTTTAACTTCATAATTTTATAAGAATAAACTCATACCACCGGGCTGGGACAGCCTCCATCATTCCGTTTCGGCTTCTTCATTTCTCACTGCCCCCGAATGCTCTAAATATCACGGGCGCTTAATGCGCGGTTATGAGAATAAACGGGGTATCCATATACAGGCCGTAGCCATGCCCATCAGGGTAATCAACCAGAACCTGGCCGTAGTCCCAGCCCCCGAAATTCCTGCCGGCGATGTAGAAGGTGCCCGCCTGCGGTACGTTGAATTCCAGGCGCCTGGTTATGGTCCGCCCGGGTTTTACGGTTTCCTTGAACCAGTCGAGTGCCGGCGGTGGGGGACCGAACTCCTGCCTCTCCCACTGGTAGACAATATCTCCCTGGCCATCCCGGATGAGCAGGTCGAAGTACTGGCTGCCGGGCGCGGTCAGCTCTACCGGCACGTCTCCGCTGTAGCTGAGAGTCAGGCTGGCTTCAGCAGTTTCGCCTACCCTGTAGTCCGTTCCGGGAATCTCGATGGTCAGTGCAAAATCGCGGTCTGCGGCCGAGCCCTGCAACGGCATCGGGGAGAGACGTGACTCGGTGAATATCTTGGCCACCTTTTTCTGGTCGAGGTCGACATATATGTCCACTATATCCGAGATGGTCGGCTGGAGCCAGAGTTCCACCATCGGGAAGACATAGAAATAAATCTTCCCTTCACGGGTCTCCTGCCAGCCATCTCTGATGATATCTTGAGCTACTTTATAACCCCGGCCGCCCATCACCTCCTGAACCGTCTCATCAGCCAGGGCTATCTGTAAGGCTTGACTCTGTTCCTCCTCGGTGAGTCTATTGTCTATAACATTGAGGGTTATCTCGTCCACCTTTTGCTGAGTCGCATTTACCACAATCACGAACTCCAGTTCTTCATCGCTTCGTTCCGGGATGAAAATAGAAACGAGGTAGCGTATTATACCGGGCTCTATCCCGCGTGTATAGGGTCTTACCCAGGTTTCATAATCCCGGCCGGTAAGGAATCCGCTTATTCCCGGGTAATTCAGGGCTATCCCAATGACCTCGGCCTCGCGTTCCGGGGTGAGTTCCTCATCAGCCCAGGTCTCGGCAACCGCCTTTACCCTGGCAACAGCTTCGTCGAGGGGTTCCCACGGGGAGTAACTATACATACCGAACCGGACTCTGCCGTCTTCAATGATATACTTGGCTCCCATCAGACCGCCGAGAATGGTAAAGTGGTCTTCTTCTGGATTCAGGAAGAGAAGCAGGTGTTCGCCTTCCGCGAGGTGCACGCCCTTGACCGGCATCATGCCTGCTTGTTCCCATATACGTACCTTAAGGCTGGCATCGGGCAGGGGATTGACCACGTAGCTCTCAACTTCCAAAATCCAGTCACGGTAGATAGAATCATCCTTCTCTATAGGAGGCAGCCCCTCAGTTACCCGCCCGATTACGATAGTATCGGCGTTCGGGGCGAAGTATTCCGGTTGGGTTATCCAGTCTTCTGCACTGGAAACGGCGGCCGGCCTGGCTGTCACCAGCGGAGATGACGCGGGTGGAGGCGTCACCGGCGGCCCTGGCGGCTGGCACCCCGCGTCTGATGTTATGGTCAATAGTACCGTCAGGACTATAACGTACAGGACTATTGGCTTCCTCATTTTCGCCTTCTTAACCAAGGGATATGTGTCACTCTATATGAATGTCTACATGCCTCCTTCAACCCAGGCGTTAAAGCGCAGCCCGGAAGCCGGGTCATATTCCCTCTCGAAGGCCTCAGGATACTGCTTTTCCCACTCTTCCATTTGAACCATGGACACCCTCTCGACCTCAACCAGGTAGCCGCTGGTAGCCATCCCCGGGCAGTGCTTGGAGACTATCCCATTGGGAGATATCAGGTTAATGGCGCCACCCCGGTCAAGCTCTCCCGGTATTATCCAGTCAACTCTGGCCCCGTGGTCCATGTATACCACATTAGGCATTATTCTCTCAGTCACATAGGCGCTGCCAAGAACGGCACCCCTCTCATTGTATACCTTAACTATGTCCCCACTATCTACACCCCTCTTGGCCGCTTCCTGGGGGTTAATCCAGACAGGCTCGTACATGTAGCCATCGGCACCTTTGACCTTACAGGTCGGCGCTTCTCTTGTCCATGATATATCATCGCACTGGGCATGTAATCGCCATCTCGGGTGGTTGGATATCATGAGCAGAGGGTATTTCTTGGTTCTTTCACTGGATAGTCTTTCAT
>CAYWRT010000084.1:0-9676 GCA_964460815.1 uncultured Dehalococcoidaceae bacterium | reverse complement strand
CGGTATACCTCATGTCTATTTCATGCTGGCTGGGGGCGACCTCGTGGTGGGAGTATTCGACGCCTATGTTCATATCCTCAAGAGTGAGGATGGTCTCCTTCCTCATATCGGTGGCGGCATCCCGGGGGGTCAGGTCGAAGTAGCCTCCCTGGTCAAGAGGCTCCGTGCCACTGGAGTCGCGAAAATAGAAATATTCAAGCTCCGGCCCCACGTTGAAGGTGTAGCCGAGGTCATCAGCACGCTTCAGGTTTCTCTTTAGAACATACCTGGGGTCACCTTCAAAGGGTTCGCCTCCGGGTCTCAGGATGTCACAGAACATGCAGGCGACGGCGAATTGCTCGCGGGGTCTCCAGGGCAGGACGTTGAAGGTGTCAGGGTCGGGCAGGGCAACCATATCGCTTTCATCAATACGGGCAAAGCCTTCAATTGAGGAGCCGTCAAATCCCCTCCTCCAGTGCCCCCTCCAGTTCCTCCACGGTAATGGAGAAACTCTTCAGCAAACCAAGGATATCAGTGAACCACAGCCTGATAAACTTGACATTGTGTTCCTTGGACAGCTTGAGGACATGTGCCTTGCTTTCGTCAGTGCTTTTCTGTTCCATTTGCCCCTCCTGTCGGTATAGTTTATGGCATTGCCGTGTTGATGGTTACTGATACTGGCTGACCCGCTTCTCTATTCTATGGATTAAGAAGGTGAGCCACCGGCTTGGCTCTTTCTTTTGACCGAAGTCGAACTCCGTATAAGAATCATCGGTAATTTCGGCATAATACTTCCCGCCCGATGCTTTCTGGCGCACATAATCCAGCATACTTTGAAAGCCCGGTCTGCTTACGGCATAAGGGAACAGCGATAAAACGTCCAGCACTCGCAGGATACCGTATTTGACCGCCGGATAACTCAGGCTCATAAAGCGCCGGCCAACCCCGAACCCGTGCCTCCTGTCTCTTCTCTCCCAGTGTTCAAGTAGTGAATCAATGGCACCATTGAGTACGGGGTGTTCTTTATATTTTTCATATTGACCGAGCAGCATCAGTATGTTTAAATTATCCATCGGGCATGATTCTATGTCCAGCACCCCGAAATCGTCATTGTAGCAATGCCAGCCGCCATCAAGACCCTGTGAGTTAAGAATAACCTGGATGTATTTGTTCAGCCGCGGGTCATCCCGATAACCCATCCGTGCCAGGGAAGATAGCAGGATTGCCGACATGCAGAAATAGTTGTCTCTGACATTTGGCGGGATAACGAAGCTGCCATCCGGTTTCTGAAAGCGGAATACCTCGGCCGCTTCCCTTTCCAGTCCTGAATCCTTGATGGTGAGCCCGATGTCGGCAAGGAAAAACAGGTCCCAGTAAGCCTTACCGGTCTCTGTATAATGTACCTTACCGGTCCTTAAAGCCGGAATGCCAATCCGGTTGTCTTTCAGCCTCTGTATTATTTTGGTAATAGCGCTATCCTGAAGTACCGGCTTAATGTCCGGTTGGGCATCCATGAGCTGGAGTTCCACGGCGTATTTCAGCCAGTCAGGGCCTTCCAGAAGCCAGTCGGCGACTTCTGTATTTAAAATATTTTTCGGTGAGTCTGTCGAATCTTTGAACCGCATATTATTGAGGGTAATTTTTTAATCCTCTACTTGATTTTAACGTTTTTTACGGCGGGCGTAAAGGTTGGGGCACGGTCAGGCAGGAAGGGTTTATGCCCATTTACCTAAGAAATTCTCTGCCTGTTTTCTGGTCCTCGGGCTCTCACTATTTAGCTGGTCCCTGACAAACTCGATGATTTTGTCTTTATCCCCGGCTTCTTGGAAATATTCACCGAAGGCTTCGATAACGTGACCTTTTATCAGTGCCATCTGTTTCCCTGGGTAGATTCTGTCTATATTCAGTAGCTTGTCAGTTATCTTATCTTGAAGATGAGGTTTCGCTTTAGCTATTTTCCCCGAGCTGGCGGCAATATGGGCAGGTACTATGGTTCCTCCATCACCAAGCAGGCTGTAGTACCAATTGAGTATCCTGTCAAACCTGTTGTCGGTATCAAATTTCGTGAGATTTGCCGTGATTTGGATGCCGCTCATCTTCCAGTAGGTATTATCGCTGGTTATAAGTTCGATGAAATAATCCCATCTGGGATACAGGGCGGTGCCGAATTCCTGGCTTATGAGCATCAAGACCTTGAAGCAGTTATACCTGAGTGTCTCATCTTTAGATTTCAGTCCGTCCAGCAGTTCGGAGAGCAGTTTCTCATCATGCAATGCCTTCCCGGCTACGCTTTTTATATTGACGTCCTTATCACTCATTTCAGGCAACATGTTGTCTTGCCTCTTTATCCGTGCCAGCATCACTCCTTTTGCAGGTTGGGGACAAGGCTTTCATAGTAGTCCAGTGACTCGGGGTTGCCCAGGGCGTCCCGGTTGGTCACCGGTCGGCCATGTATTATATTGGTGACGGCGCTCTCAACCTTTTTCATATTCAGCGTGTAGGGGATGTCGGGGACTTCGATGATTCTGGCGGGAACATGGCGCGGCGAAGCCTTTTCCCGGAGGGTAGTCCTGACCTTCTTCTGTAATTCGTCAGTTAACTCGTATCCCGGGGCCAGTTTGACAAAGAGCAGTACCCGCTGGTCACCCTGCCAGTCCTGTCCTATGGCAAGACTATCGGCTATCTCCTCTATGGTGTCTACCTGGTTGTATACTTCGGCGGTGCCAATGCGGACTCCTGACGGTTTTAAAACGGCATCAGAGCGACCAAAGAAGGTAACTCCCCTGGTGTCGCTGTGATGCATAACATAGTCGCCGTGCCGCCAAATATTGGGGTAGACATTGAAGTAGGCATCTCGATATTTTTCTCCCTTCGGGTCATTCCAGAAATAGATAGGCATGGAAGGTTCGGGAGCTTCGCAGACAAGCTCACCCAGCCGGTCATGTACTGGTTTGCCGTTTTCATCGTAGCACTGGCACTTCATGGCCAGGCCCCAGCTCTGTAATTCGCCGGCATACACGGGCTGAATGGGACTGCCAATGGCGAAGCAACCGTTAATGTCGGTGCCGCCGGCGATAGAGTTAAAATGCAGGTCTTTCTTGATGGCGTCGTATACGTATTCGAATCCTTCAGCCGAAAGGACCGAACCGGTCTGGGTAATCTCTCGCAGTGAAGATAAATCGTAATCTTTACCAGGCGTAAGCCCTTCACTTCGTATAAGGTTAATATAGCTGGCGCTGGTGCCGAAAATGGTAATCTTTTCCTCCTGTATCATTTGCCATATAGCTCCCATATCGGGATAAGCGGGGTTGCCATCGTACAAAACTACGGTGGCACCGGAACCCAGGGAGCTGAGAAGCCAGTTCCACATCATCCAGCTACAGGTGGTGATGTAAAAGTGTATATCCTCTCTCTTTAAGTCAGTCTGGAGTATTAGCTCCTTCATGTGATTAATAAGGAGACCACCGGCGCTCTGTACCAGGCACTTCGGCTTGCCCGTTGTTCCTGAGGAAAACATGATAACCGCGGGGTGGTCAAAGGGTAGCTGCTCAAACTGAATCTCGGGTTGCTTCTCCTTGGCCAGAAACTGGTCGTAGTACACGGCATTGGGGATGTGGCTGATATCAGATTCTGCTCCAGTATAGCGAACCACGACGACCTTTTTCAGGGAGGGGATTTGCCGGATTACCTCTTCGGCATTGACCAGGGAATTAAAGGTCTTTGCCTTGTAGTAGTAGCCGTCCACGACAAAAAGGACCCTGGGTTCGACCTGGCCCAGACGGTCCAGGGTTGCCTGTGCCCCGAGGTCGGTGGCACAGGAGGCCCAAACAGCGCCGACGCTGGTGGCCGCCAGCATGGCGATAGCGGTCTCCATCAGATTAGGCATATACGCCGCCACCCTGTCGCCGGGTTTGACCCCGGCATCGCGCAGGGACTTGGCGAGGCGCGCCACTGAGTCATAGAGCTCGGCGTAGGTCATTCGGGCAGATTTCTGGGTCTCTCCTCTGAAGACAAAAGCGGTGTGGTCATCCCTGTATCGCAGCAGGTTCTCGGCAAAGTTCAAGCGGGCGCCACCAAACCACCTGGTGCCGGGGAATCTGGTTAAATCGTCAACCACCTCGTCATACATCTTGGAGGCTTTGATGGGCACGTATTCCCACATCGCCGCCCAGAAGTCGGGTATCTTTTGGATTGACCAGTCGTACAGCTCGTCATAGGAGTTGATTTTAAGGCCGTGTTTCTTATTGACAAAGCTGATAAAGCGGGTGATGTTAGCTTTCTTTTTAACTTCTTCGGACGGCTTCCAGAGTAACTTGCTCATAAGTATCTCCTCCTTGGGCTATTAATAAATGCATTTTTGGGGGCTATACATATCCTACCATAGAAGGCTTTTAGTGAAAAGTTTTTACCTGGGAATTGCTCTGAGAGTATTTATTTAACTCACCTCCAGTTAAAATAACGTCCTTTAACTTCAATCTTGTCTGTAAATTAGCCAAACCTTGAAGCTATCAATTAAACATCATCTTTTACAACCCTCCTTTGTCCCCCTCCCTTGGTAAGGGAGGATTTTTTTGTCTATCTCACCCCCTGTGTCCCCCTCTCCTTACGAGGTTTCAAAGGAGAGGGGGAAGATTATGTAAGAGAGGCTTTGCCTCTCTTTGACTCTCTGTGGGGTGGGGGAGGGAACTACGGGATAAGCCGCAGATGATGCTGGGCGGCTTGGGTGGGAATAGATAAGAAGGAAAAAGTTAATACCACGTGGGGTGTTGGGGCATACGCTTTTGGGATAAGCCGCAGATACCGCGAGGGCGGCAGGGTGGGAATAGATAACAAGGGAAGGGGGGCAGGGAGATAGGTTACTAACAATCTCATATCAGGCTGATTGAACCAATTTGTAGCAACGCTCATTCCTTGGGGGGAGGCAGAACTTTCCTGGCCTGGCGGAAGATGCCTATCAGCAGGAGCGCCACCACGATAACGGCGATGACTATCACCGTCGGGAATAGCCAGGGGAAACGCTCACTGACCGGCGGCTTCTTTTCCACAAAGTCCGGGTTGGTGGTCTGGGGACCGAGCCCGGCTTCGGGGAGTTGCTCGGTGACGAGATAGGGGAAGACCCGCTCTATATCGTAGGAGGGACGCGGGGCTTCCATATTTCCGTAGTATAGCCGGTATGATTGCTGTGGGTCGGCGGCAAAGACCAGCCGGTAGCGCTGGCCCCACACACTCACACCCTGTACGGTGAGCGGTGGGCTGTCCTCGTCGTGGATAACCAGGCGCAGGTAGCGCGAGGTCGCCTCGGGGTAGGTAATGGACAGGCTCCTGCCGGTAAACTTGGGGGTATCAAATGAGTAGATTTCAGCTCCCCGTATCAGGGTGCGCCATTGCTGGTTGACGGTGCCTGATTCCAGGATTACTTCTCGTGATTCCAGGGTTACTTCCCGGTAGAAGTTGGTATCGGGGACTTCAATAGCCAACCGGTAGCTGGGCAGCCCCGGCGTGCCCAGGTCTACCTCCACGCTGGTGGTACGCTGGCTGTCATCGTGGCTGATAGAATGTATGGTCGAGGGCCAGAATACCTCTCGTGCTGGCGTCTCCTCAATGAAGAAAACGGTGGCGCCGGTTATCTCCAGAGGCCCCTCCCCGTCATCGGCTATCTTTACCCGCAGGTAACGTGCGGTGCTTTCCGGATACCTGATGCTGGTGTTGCGGGTAGTGAACCCTCTTTCTTTCACGGTAAAATCATAGACGGTCTGCTCGGCTATTCTCATCCAGGTAGCTCCGTCGTTGCTGCTTTCCACGGTGGCGGTGCGGCGGAAGTTGGCTGAAGAGGTCTTAATCTCTATCTCGTTATGCAGAACCCCCTCCCGGCCCAGGTCAGCGGTGAATATATTGTAGCTGCCGGGAATATAGCCCTTGTCCCGAAGGGACACCGGGAATGAAGTACGCTCATGTTCCGCCTGGCTTTTCTCTAACTTGTAGGGCACTTCCTCGTTCTCGCCAGAGATGATGCGGACATCGGCCAGACTATGTAAGGCACCGAAAAACACTTCAGGGTCGGGGACTACTTCAACAAGGCCCTCCGATTCCAGTTCCGCAGGCAGGGTAATAGACTTGACATAACTCCAGTCGCGCTGGGAAAAGTCAGCGGCTACGCTGGACGATACCAGCATCAGGAGCGCCAATAAAATTGGGAACATTTTAATCCCGTACAGGCTATTTCTCAATAAAGACCCCCCTGATTATTTTACTGTAGCGCTGGTAGAGGTAAGCACTGACCAGCAGGAGTACCCCCAGGCCGACGAAGGCGCCGATGCGATAAGCCATCTCCAGCTTAAATACATCATAGACAAACACCTTAATGATGGGGACTGCCAGCAGGGCCAGGGCACCCAGCCGCACGTAACGCCAGCGCTTCACGATGCCGACAACCAGTCCAATGACAGCGTAGACCGCCCAGACGGCAGTAAGAGAAAGGTTCTGAGCGTTCTGGAGTCCGGCTATTCCGGATAAACCTGAAGCCCGCAGGGCGTAGATGCGACTATCGAAGTAGTTCCAGACTTCAAAACTCACTATCCAGATGGAGAAGAAGTTGGCGGCTATCAGAAAAACAGCGGCGGCGGCCCCGCCTTGACCGGAGCTCTTTCTTTCTCGTAGAGAGAAATAACCGGCGGCGTAAAAGGCGGCGATACTGACCACAAAGGCCAGGAAGCGCTCATTCAGTATCGGCTGGAAGGTACGCACCGTGACCCCGGTGTCGAAGAACAGCAGACGCACCGCCACGATGAAGAAGACGATATAGCTGTACCAGCGGAGTGGAGCCATGCGCAGGACTGTGGAGAGCCATATCAGCGCGGCGCCTTCAGCCGCCCAGACTATCGTCGTCCACGCTGTGTTCCCGAGCTGGACAGGTATGGCCACGGTGAGGAGGACCAGGGCAATGCCTAGGGAAAACAGGCTGAGCCTTACATTCTCGGCACTCTGTTTGAGGGCTACGTAAGATAAAGCACCGTAGAATATGGCCACCAGGAGGACAAAGCCACCCATCCATAACCGGAAATCGTCCCACATTAAGCCAAGGCTTATGCCAAAGTAGGCGGCGGCGTTAATCACCATCAGGGCATAGTCAAAGGCCTGGGGGACACGACGCCAGATGATATGAAAAAGAGTGGTGGCGCCGACGAAAATGAGGAATATCAGGGTTATGCCTATCTCAGCGGTGGCTACACCGACATCATTGTTAAACTCAGCGTACCACGCCCAGAAGGATATCAGTGAGCATATCAGCGCCAGAAGGGTGAACCAGCGCCAGTTACGGAAGGTGGCTAGAATGAGGACACCAATGTTGACTACAATAACATAGACCAGGAACTGAATGGCGAAGCTCACACCGTCGGCTTCCAGTCCTAGCTCCTTGGCTCCGAAGAATCCCAGAAGAAACGGGGCGGCGAAGGCACCGAGGATACCTATTATGGCCAGGGCCATGGAATCGTAGCGGAGGGCCAGGGCTGCCGAGGCCACGCTGACCAGCAACAGGAAGGCAAAGGCGACATAAAAGTGAACAAGGTTGTAGATGGCAAAAGAAGCGAAGATGGAGAGGTAGAGGACAGCAATACCGCCGCCGCTGAGGACCTGAGTTAGGACTGGATACCGCCTCCGCCAGTAGTAGCCCAGTCCGAGCATGACCAGGCCGGCGATAATACCCAGAATGACCTGACCGGTGGGACCAATCCAGTCGTTATCAAAGGCGAATTTCAGGAAGAAGCCGACACCGATGACCAGGGCAAGGACGCCTATTCTCGCCAGCCAGCTGCCCCCTAAAATCTGCTCCCACTCCCGGTCTCTCGCCCTGGGCGGTTTGATTTTGGGCGGCGGGGTTTCCTCTGCCGGGACTGGAACTGCCGCTTGCCTGGGCGCTACCGGAGCGGGTGCCGGATGTGGTGGTGGGGGTATGCCCTGCCGGCGTTCTAAAGCATCCAGACGGTCTGTTATCCGGGCAACCAGTTCCCGCAGGCTGCGCAGTTCGTCCTCGATTGCCTGCGGTTGTTCCTGAGGACTTTCGTCTTGAGGTGTTGGGAGAGGGGAGCCGCAATAGATACAAAAACTGGCGGTTGGCTCATTATCTCTTTGACATTTAGGGCACAGCGTAGCGCAATTACCCCCTATCTCCTTGATTCTACCCTGACCACATGAGTGCTGGCAATCTTATCATGCCAGCCCTGTTTCTGTCTGTCCCAGATAATCCAGAGAAAACCCAGATATATTACAATAGAGGATACAATCTTGCCCGGCACCTCTCGCAGGGCGGCATCGCCCAGCCCCGGTATGGAACCTTCGGCATTCACCACTTTAATGCCGACTACCATCTTGCCCAGGGTCTGTCCCTTGAGCCCGATGAAGAGCCAGAAATAGAGAATAACTATGATATAAGGAAAAAACACTAGTGGCGTTATGTGTATAAAAATATATTGCAGAGGCCCTAAAATACTTAGCCATCCAATAACAATCAAGCCGTCAATTAACGCCCCGAGAAGACGCCTCCAGAAGCCCGTGTATTCAACAGCTATCTCTGGTGCTGGTGTTGCGCTTGGTACTATCGTCGGTGCAGTTTGCTCAATAGTAGCTGCCAGATTGGAGCCACAGTTGGCGCAGAAGCGTGCTTCAGATGGGTTAACATAGCCGCAACTCTGGCATTGTATTGTGGCCACTCCTGCCTCTTTCCTTTCGCTCAATATCTTAGCACCATTCTACCATGAACCTACAGTTTGTCAAGGAACAATGCCTTGGGGTTCTCTATGCATTTGGTTTATGTATTGCCTCACTCCTGACCCCTCTAATATATCTTTTCCCACCTACCGCCCAGTATCATCTGCGGCTTAGCCTGTAGTTATCTGCGCGCCGCCACAGCTTTTTCATATCTTTTCCCACCCGCCGCCCAGTATCATCCTCGGCTTGTCTCGTAAGATGTACCTCCCTAACCCTTTAATAGATTGGGGGGTGATGGGTGGGGTTATTCACGGACTAAGCCATGGCTGATACGAGGGTGGTAGGGTGGGAATAGATGAGAAACGGGGGGTTGGGGGGTGAGATTAAAATGCCGAGGCAACCAAAAAGAACGAACCTGATTGAGTGGTTTACCTGGAGGCAATACGAAACTAAATAAGGTTGAACGCCCTCTTGATTGCCCGGATTGTAGACCGGATGTCATCATCACTATGGGCCAGGGAGATGAAGGCTGCCTCGAACTGGGAGGGTGGCCAGTATATCCCCTCCGAGAGTAGCTGCTGGCAGAAACTGCCAAAAAGCGTGGTGTCCGCCTGTCTGGCTGATTCATAATCAGTTACCTGTTTACCGGTGAAAAATATGGTAAGAAGTGAAGCGACACGCGAAATATAGACACTGATACCAGTCTCAACCGCGGCCTCGGTTATTCCTTCCGCCAGGATTGATGATTTTGCTTCCAGTTGGTCGTACACTCCAGGGCTGCTCAGTCTCTTAATCGTCTCTATACCTGCCGTCATGACCAGAGGGTTCCCTGATAACGTACCGGCCTGGTAAACTGGCCCTACCGGAGCCATCATTTCCATGATTTCTCGCCTGCCGCCATAGGCTCCCACCGGCAGTCCTCCGCCGATAACCTTGCCCAGGCAGGTCAGGTCTGGTGTGATTCCGTAGAGTCCCTGCGCTCCGCCATAGG
>CAYWRT010000083.1:5600-9949 GCA_964460815.1 uncultured Dehalococcoidaceae bacterium | reverse complement strand
AAACTACGGGATAAGCCACTGATGATGCGAGGGCGGCTTGGGTGGGAATAGATAAGAAAGAAAAAAAAGTTAATACCACGTGGGGTGGTGTGGTGACAAACTACGGGATAAGCCGCAGATAATGCGAGGGTGGCTTGGGTGGGAATAAATATGAAAGGGAGGGGGGTGGGGTTAAGGTAAAACCATCGACAAGATACAAACGGAAACGAACCGAAGATACGGTTTGACACACAGCTATGATAACTGGTATAATCTCTAATCTGGAGGCTTAAAATTTACGCTATTATTGAAACCGGCGGCAAGCAGTATAAGGTAACCGAAGGCCAGACCGTAGATGTAGAGCATCTGGGTGCGGACGAGGGCAGCACTGTCGAACTGGACAGGGTACTGCTTATCGGCGATGGCGACAAGGTAACGGTCGGCCAGCCGGTTATTGACGGGGCGAAGGTACTGGCTACGGCGCAACGGAACGGCAAGGGCGATAAGGTTATTGTCTTTAAGTACAAGCCCAAGGTTCGCTACCGGCGCAAGACAGGACACCGCCAGCTTTTCACCAGACTGACCATAGACAGGATATTACCACCGGGGTCAGAGGCAGCCAAGCCTGTGAAGAGGACACGCCGTCGGAAAAAAGAGGTGACAGCAGATGGCGCATAAAAAGGGAGGCGGTACCAGCCGCAACGGTCGAGACAGCCAGAGTAAGCGGCTCGGAGTGAAAAGGTTTGCCGGACAGAGCGTGAACGCTGGGACAATTCTGGTCCGCCAGCGGGGCACTCGCATTCACGCCGGCATTAATGTAGGTATTGGTAGGGACCACACCCTCTTCGCTCTCATTGACGGCATCGTTAAATTCGAGCCAGCCCGCAATAACCGGAGAAAGGTCAGCGTTTACGCCAGCTAAATACCATGAAAGACAAAATTCACCCCAAATACTACACTGACGCCGAGGTAGTCTGCTCCTGTGGCCACAGATTTACCACTGGTTCTACCAGGAAGCAATTAAAGGTTGAGGTTTGCAGCCAGTGCCACCCGTTTTTTACCGGTGAGCGCCGGATGCTGGATACTACCGGACGAGTGGAGCGGTTTAAGAAACGCTACAAGCTGGCAGACTAAAGGGAAATATTCCGGGAAGGCAGGAGCGGGACTATTTCCCGCTCCTTTTTGTTTGTGGAAGATGGCCGAGCATAAGAAGTTTAACTACGGTGGCCAGGCGGTTATCGAGGGGGTAATGATGCGGGGACGGAAGGCGGTGGTAACGGCGGTACGCCGCCCCGGCGGCGGTTTGACCATGGATATCAAGCCGCTGCCCTCTGTCTATACAAGCCGGATGCGGCGGACACCGTTAATACGGGGTATCATTGTTTTAATTGAGGCTATAGCCCTGGGTATCAAGAGCCTGCTCTATTCCGCTAACATCGCTCTGGAAGAAGAGGAGGAGGAGATGTCCAGCAAGGCCATCTGGGGTATGGTCGCCTCAGCCGTAGTCCTGGTGGTTGTCCTGTTCTTCCTCGCCCCGCTTTTTCTCACCAAGCTGGCTAACCAGTATATCCCCAACTCCATCGTATTCCATATAATTGAAGGCGTTATACGGCTGGCTATTTTCATCGCTTACCTCAAGCTAATATCACTCTTACCCGACATCAAGCGGGTCTTCACCTATCACGGTGCCGAACACAAAACCGTAAATGCCTATGAGGCTGGCGTGCCGCTGGAGGTAGAAGCCGTCAGGGAACACAGCACTGCCCATGTACGCTGTGGCACCAGTTTTTTATTTGTGGTACTGATTATCGCCATCATAGTTTTTGCGTTCGTAGGCCGGCAGACACTCTGGCTTATGGTATTATCCCGCATTGTCCTTATCCCGATCATTGCGGCACTTGGCTACGAAGTTATCTATTTTGGTGCCAGGCATACCAGGAACGTGCTGGTCAGGGCTATCCTGTCTCCCGGGCTACTCTTACAATCACTGACCACCGGGGAACCTGACGATAGCCAGCTGGAGGTTGCCATAACAGCACTAAAGAAAGCGGTGGAAATTGATGAGGCCGAGCCGTCTATATAGCCCTGATAAAATACATAAGGCCGCTGGCCTCATTTCTATTTGAGAATTTCGTCTCATGGTATAATTGCCTACGGCGATATGATTATGCCTCTTGCCGACCTTAACCTAACGTTATGCAAAGTCTAGATATTTTCAGTGTATCCTGGGTGCTGGCTTTTGGCGCCGTCTTATTTGCTGCTTTCATTAGAGGTGTCTCGGGTTTCGGTTTGGCTCTGGTCCTGGCTCCAGTCCTGCTCCTGCTTCTGAATTCCAAGTCTATAGTGGCTATTAACTTTCTCCTGGGAGCAATCAGCAATATCATGGTCTTATGCTATAGTTACAGAAATATCAACCTCAAAGGGATTATTCCTCTGGCCATCTGTAGCCTCCTGGGGATTCCTCCTGGCCTCTGGATAATTAATATTATTACGCCATCAACGCTGAAGGTGCTTGTTGGTGCCGTCACTATTTTTTTTGCCATACCCCTGTCTTTCGGTTTCACCAAAGCCTTCACCAGAGAGAAGCTGGCTGGTGGCGTCTCCGGCTTCGTGAGCGGTCTCATCGGGACTTCGACAAGCCTGGGGGGGCCGGCGGTAGTTATATTCATGCATAACCAGAACTGGCCCAAGGAGGTAATTCACTCCAGTCTCGCCGCATTTTTCCTGTTTTCCGGCGCCAGCATACTCATAACCTTTGCGGCATCGGGCCTGGTAAATACACAGATTATCACATTTTCGGCTTCACTGGCGCCGGCATTGATTATTGGCACTGGCCTGGGTATGGTGACTTTTCGCCGGATAAACCAACGGCTCTTTCAAGCCATCTCCCTGGCGATTATCATTGGCGCCGGAATATTAGGCATTATATCCGGCGCGGGGATTTTTTGATAGGCTTACTTCTGAGGCCCCCCTAAGTCCGGCTGGACTAGCTGTTGAAAGAAACAGGTCTTATTGCCTGTGTGACACACCGGACCGGTGGGGTGTGCCTTAACCAGAATGGTGTCGCTATCACAATCCAGCCACACCGAGCGTACGATGAGGCGATTGCCCGAGGTCTCCCCTTTGTGCCACAGTTCCTGCCGACTGCGACTGTAAAACCAGACCTCATTACCTTCAAAAGTCCGGCGCAGTGCTTCCTCGTTCATGTATCCCAGCATAAGCACCTCGCCGCTATCAGCGTCCTGTATTATTGCCGGTATAAGCCCGCTTTCGTTGAACTTCAGGCCGGTTAACTTAAGACTTCGCTCAGCCAATTTACCCCCTTATATCTGGTTAACAGCCGATAGTGCCTGCTTCAGGTCAATATCTCCGGTATAAAGAGCCTTGCCCACGATGGCACCTTCAGCGCCGAGCTTCTGCAACATTCTGAGGTGGCTTACCGATGAAATACCACCGGCGGCAATAACCGGCAGCCCGATGGCATCAATCAACTCAGCAATAGCCGAGAAATTGGGCTCCGTCAGGGTACCGTCACGGCTGATATCGGTGTAGATAAAACGCCTGGCACCGAGCTTCGCCATGGATTCAGCCAGCGCCACCGCCATCAGCTCGTTATCCCGGAGCCAGCCATGGGTAGCCACGTAACCCTCACGGGCATCAATGCCAACAATAATGGATTCCCGGAAGCGACGGCACGCCTCTTCAACCAGCCGGGGATTCTCCACAGAGGCAGTGCCCAGAATCACGCGCTCTATGCCGGCTTTAAGCAGTATCTCTATCGTTGCCAGATGGCGGATACCACCACCCATCTGGGTGGGAATTAATATGGCCTTAGCCATCTCCTGAATAACCTCCAGATTGCGGGGTTCTCCAGCCGCGGCGCCATCAAGGTCCACGATATGCAGTCGGGATGCCCCCATAGACTGCCACTTCAGGGCTACATCCAGCGGGTCATCGGAGAACACCGTTTCCTGGTTATAATCACCCTGATACAGGCGGACACACCGCCCCCCTTTCACGTCAACCGCCGGTATTATCTCTATTTTTAACCTCTCACTATTCAGTCAGCTAAGGCGCTAACTCCGGTTCATACCAACTAATTATATCACCCCCACGCCGGCCAAAACAATTTCCCCAACATGCATTCCTGTCTCGTTTCCCCTCGCCACGAAATTTTCCCTGAGCCTTAATAAGATTTTAATATTCAGTTGCTATTCTTTCTAGTAGAAGATAAATTTCAGAAAGGAGGTGACACAGAATGAGAAGGGGTAAAAAATTTATTCTCATGGCGCTACTGACTATTGTAGTGCTGGCCGGGACCATAGGTGGTGTAGTCTTGGCTGCCGACAATGGAGATGACAGCCAGCCCA
>CAYWRT010000083.1:0-5500 GCA_964460815.1 uncultured Dehalococcoidaceae bacterium | reverse complement strand
GATGCCTTCACACAGGCCGGAAATGAGATGAGAGACGAGGCACTTGACAAATATCTCGATGAGCTGGTCGCCCAGGGCAAGATAGATGACCAGCAAGCCCAGGATTACAAAGCATGGTTGGATTCAAGACCAGCAGATATCCCGTTCCAGTTGGGTCCCAAGAACCACGGTGGCATAAAACCTTTTGGCGGTTTCGGTGGACGGGGTGGCGGGTTCCGCGGCTGGTGTGAACCCGGCGAACCAGCCGAATAACTAACCAAGACTCCGCACAGACACACTACTAATCATGAAAGAGGAGGGGGAGAAATATCCCTCTCCTCTTTTTATTAACTATTAACAATTTATTAACATTTGTGCTATAACATTATAAAAAGATATTAAACAGCGGAGGGGCTCGGAGATGGCGGGTAAAAAGATACTGGTGGTTGACGATGATGTCAAAACGGTTGAACTGGTCAGGCTCTACCTGAACCGGGATGGCTACAGAGTAATTACCGCCTACGATGGCGTTGAAGCCCTGCGACTGGCCAGGGAGAGCCACCCTGACCTCATTGTTCTGGACCTCATGTTGCCCGGTGTTAATGGACTTGAGATATGCCGCACCCTCAGGGCTGAGTCTGACGTGCTCATTATTATGCTTACCGCCATGACCACTGACCAGGACAGGTTAACCGGCCTGGAACTGGGGGCAGACGACTATGTCACCAAGCCCTTCAGTCCCAGGGAGCTGGCGGCTAGGGTACGGGCCGTGCTCCGGCGCCTTCCCGGCGAACGCGGCCCGGAGAAGATTGAGCACGGCGAGCTTACCTTAAACTTCCTTAAATATGAGGCATTTCTCGAGGGCAAGCCTCTGAATCTCACCCCGGTTGAATTCAAGCTGCTGGGAGTTCTCGCCAGGGAACCGGGCCGGGTCTTCAGTCGGGCACAAATTATTGAAAAGGCCTTTGGCTATGATTTTGATAGCTTTGACCGCACCATTGATGTTCATATCCTCAACCTGCGCCGTAAGATTGAGCCAGACCCCCGCCACCCCAGATATATCAAGACAGTATACGGAGCCGGCTACAAGCTTCTGGAGGCGAACATTGATACATAGTCTGCATTTCCGTCTCCTGGCGGCCTTTGCCCTAGTGATAATCGTAATTATTGGCTCCGTGTTCTTTTTCACCTACCGGAACACCCGCAGCGAAATCAGCCGTTTAGGGGAGCGTGCTGAAATGATGCGTGCCAGAAGGGTAGAAATCGAGCTGTCCAGTTTTTACGACCGCCAGGGGGGATGGGAGGGCATCCAGCCCTTCGTAGTGCAGTGGGGCAAACTCTACGGACAGCGGATTATACTGACCGGCACCGACGGGGTAGTGGTCGCTGATTCTGATGAAGAACTCCTGGGAGAATCGTATGAAGCCGATACACCGGGCCGACCCATGTCCCCACCCTGGAGAATCGGCACTATTGGCATACTCCACATCAACCCCGGAGAATCACCCGATATAGGCCGTGCTTCATTACAAATCGTTTACGGGACAATAGGACGCTTCTTCCTCTGGGGAGGCTTGCTGGCAGTGGCCATTGCCCTCGTACTCACCTTTGTCCTGTCACGGCGAATCTTAGCCCCGGTCAAAGCCCTCACTCACGCTGCCCGACGATTAGGGAAAGGCGACTTCTCCCAGAGGGTCCATAGCAGGTATAAAGGCGAAGTTGGTGAGCTGGCCCAGTCCTTTAACTCCATGGCCGATGACTTGGAGCGCGCCGAGCAGTTGCGGCGAAATATGGTAGCCGATGTCGCCCACGAGCTAAGGACTCCCCTGTCCAACCTCGGTGGTTATCTAGAAGCAATCCGCGATGGCGTGGTCAAGCCGGATGCCGACACCATTCGCTCCCTTAATGAAGAGGCGTCCTCACTATCACGACTTGTTGACGACCTTCAGGAGCTGAGCCAGGCGGATGCGGGCGAATTGAAACTGATTTGCCAGGAAGAAGATATCTCCAAGTTGGTCAAGCAAACTGTAGCGGCCTGGCAACCTCAGGCAGCGTCCAAAGGTTTAACGATATCGGCAAGCCTGCCGGCCAAGCTCCCACCGATAAGCATTGACTCTCACCGCATCAGGCAGGTACTTCATAATCTTCTGGAGAACGCAGTGGCACACACCGACCAGGGAGGCAGCATAACGGTAACGGCCTGGCGGGATAATCAGATGAAGATAAGCGTGGCGGATACGGGTGAAGGGATTCCTGCGGAAGACCTGCCCAACATATTTGAGCGCTTCTACCGCGTGGACAGGTCCCGCACCAGAACCACCGGCGGTAGCGGTCTGGGGCTCACCATCGCCAGGCGTCTAATTGAAGCCCATGGCGGCAGGATTGAGGTTGAGAGTGCACCGGGCAAGGGCAGTACCTTTACCATCACCCTTCCCGCCACGGAGCTCTGATAAATTTAATAATAGTTAAACATATACCTTACATACTAGCGGGTAGACACAATTCCTGCCATCGCCACTGGTAAAAGAAGAGGGAAAGGCGCAGGTGAATATAATGAGAATATTAAAGATAATGCTGGCGGTCCTTGTTCTGGGTATGCTCGCGGCTCCCCTGTTAAGCTGCGGCTCTGAATCAGACGAAGGGGAGCTACCGGAAAACCAGCAAGCAACCGTACAGCGCGGAGACATAACAGTAGAAATCACCGCCGCCGGCAATCTGGCGCTCTCCCGTACCGAAGACCTCACCGTTGACCTCTTCTACGGTCAATCAGGAACAGCCGGAACAAAAGGCACAATTGGAGAGGTCCTGGTGGAAGAGGGAGACACTGTTGAGGAGGGACAGGTGCTGGTCAAGCTGGATAAAGACGAATGGGAGGATGAACTAAGCAAACTGGAGAAAGCTCTGGCAACAGCTCAGCGCAATTTGAACACCAAGCAAAGTGCCCAGACCAAGGCGGAACGACAGGTTATTGCCCTCGAACGCGTGGTTGCTACCAAGGAAAGTGACGTGACCGAGGCTGAGCGCCAGGTCACTGTTAATGAGTTCGCCGTGCGCCAGGCACAGCTTAATGTAGAGACGGCGGAATACAACCTGAGCCAGATAGAGGATGTGAAAGAGGCTCAAGAGGATGTAGATAATGCTGAATTTGCCTTGAAGTTTGCCACAGGCATGCTGAACGGTGAGTATGCGGGAGGGGTAGAACTCATTAATTACGCTTACTGGGCTCAGCTAAAAGCCGTTGCGGAGGACAGGCTGGAGGAAGCCGAGGATGAACTGGATGATATACTACGCGGTGCCAGTCTTTCGGTAGACGATGATGTGGTACTGGAAATTGCCAAAAAACAACTGCTTATTGAGCAGGAGCAGATGGACCTTGAGGATGCAAAATTAGAGGTTATAGATGCCCAAAAAGCCGTTGACGATGCTAAATATGTGCTTGAGGAGGCACGGTTAAATGTTGAGGACGCCAAGCAAGCTGTGGAGGAGGCCAAGCTAGATGTTGCCGATGCCGAGCAAGATGCGGAGGAGGCACAAAGCGACCTGGCTGAGGCTAATAGCCTCAGCCCGGAGATTAAGGCACCCTTTGACGGCTTCATTACCAAGGTAAATGTGGAGGGCGGCGATGAGGTGCTGAAAGGCACGGTTGCCGTTCAGCTGGCCGACCCCGAAAAGTTTGAAGCGGATATCCTGGTCAGCGAGATGGATATACTTCAGGTGAAGCTCGGAGGAGAAGCCTGGGTAGAGGTGGACGCCCTGTCGGGGATGAGCCTGCCGGCTACGGTTACTCACATTGCGCCTACAGCCACCATTCAGTCGGGTGTGGTTAACTATGTCGTCAAGGTCGAGGTACAGTCACTGGAGGCGGTAGCTCAGGAAAGGCAGGCAGCAAGACAGCAGGCGATGGCAGATATCGCCGCGGGGGAACTCCCCGCCCCCCTCCAGCAGGCTATTGATGAAGGGCGCATCACCCGGGAACAGGTTGAAGAGATGATAAAGCAGGGCCCACCAGCAGGGATGGAAATGCCGGAGGGATTCACACCGCCAGCGGGAATGGGAGAAGCAGCGACAGGTCAGACGCCTGTAGCGATACCGGAGGACTTCCAGCTCAGAGAGGGCCTGACCGTCACCGTGACCATAGTTGTGGAGGAAAAAACCGATGTGCTGCTGGTACCCAATGCGGCTATTACTACTGAGGGAAGACAGAGCTATGTACAGGTGGTATTACCTTCTGGCGAAACCGAAAAGCGTGCCGTACAGACCGGCCTCAGCGACTATCAATTCACCGAGGTAACCGAGGGACTTGATGAGAGCGAGCAGGTTCTTGTTCCACAGGGGACTGCCACCACACCCACAACGTCGCAACAGGGGCCGCCACGGATGGGCTTTTTTGGACCGCGTTAACGACGGAGACAAAACATAATGATTAGATTACAGGAAATCACCAAAGCCTATCCCATGGGCAAGAGAGAGCTGACTGTGCTCAAGGGGATAAACATCCATATTGAAAAGGGTGAACTGGTAGCGATTATGGGGCCCTCCGGCTCAGGGAAGACGACCATGCTTAACCTGCTTGGCTGCCTGGACGCACCGACTTCGGGCAAATACTACCTTGAGGATAGAGAGGTCAGCCGCCTCGGCAGCCGTGAACTGGCCCGCATCAGGGGTGAAAAGATTGGCTTTATCTTTCAGACCTTTAATCTGCTGTCCCGCCTCACGGCACTGGCTAACGTGGAGCTTGGTATGACCTACGCCGGCGGTGTTGACCGTCAACGTGCCATAGAGGCGCTGGCCAAGGTAGGACTCTCTGAGCGAGTCCATCATCGCCCAGTCGAGCTCTCGGGAGGGGAGCAGCAGAGGGTTGCCATCGCCCGGGCGATAGTGAAAAACCCCTCCCTGTTTCTGGCAGATGAACCTACCGGCCAGCTGGACAGCCACTCCGGCGAGGAGGTAATCTCCATCCTTACCTCTCTGCATGCCGAGCAGGGCATTACCCTGGTTGTGGTAACCCATGATGCCAACATCGCTCATCACTGCCAGCGAATAATTCACCTCAAGGATGGCGAGGTTATTGACGAGGAAAGCGTATGAAAAAGGTGTTTAACTTTTTAGCTACCGTCTGGATTGGACTGAGCACTCACAAGCTGCGGAGCTTTTTAACCATCCTGGGAGTCGTTATCGGCGTCGCCTCGGTAATTACCCTGATGGCCATCGGCCAGGGTTCTCAAGAAAACATACTCTCCAATATTGAAAGTATGGGTACAGACCTGGTCAACATCAGGCCCGGGGCGCGTACCTTCGGCGGCGTCAGGGGTGCCGCCTCGAACACACTGACCATAGAAGATGCCGAGGCAATAGCCGAACAGGTCTCCTACGTATCCGCAGTGGCCCCCACTTACTCAAGCAACTTGCAGGTGGTCGTCGGCGGTGAGAATATGAATTCCTCGGTCACCGGGGTTACTCCGGAGTACTTCGAAGTGCAGAATTTTGAGATTGCCAGCGGCACTTTCCTATCCGCACAGGA
>CAYWRT010000082.1:0-10055 GCA_964460815.1 uncultured Dehalococcoidaceae bacterium | reverse complement strand
TTCCGCCACCCCAAAGGAGAGTAGCCTGCGGAGAGGGGGCTATGCCCCCTCTCTTATGTATACCCCTCTCCAGCCAATAAGAACTCAGGCTTACTACCAAGACCCAGGCTGGAGTGGGGTCAGGGGTGAGGTGAGCTACTGCCAACCAAATGCAAATAAAACCAAGTCCGGCAATAAACCTTATAGGCGTATCACATTGAATTGTTTTGCCGGGTAAAATCTTACTTGCCTTCACCCCGGTTAAAGAAAAAGAATCACCCGACTCGATAATGAGCCGGGCAATTCCCAGGAGCATTAGGGTAGCTAAGCCGAAGATACCCTACCGGGGTATAATGTATCATATAAGAGTTATGGTGTCAATAGTCTGCCTTGGAATTTTTATAATAATAAGTTAGAATAATGGGGTACAGTATTTAGCCATAATCATGGCGAGATTTGTGGAGGATGTAATGGCCAGGGAAGACGAAACAGAAGTATCAAGGGAGTTAGTGATAAAACGCCTTAAGAGGATAGAGGGACAGCTACGCGGTCTGCAAAAGATGGTTGCTGATGACCGGGACTGTGAGAGCATCGTGACTCAGCTAGCGGCGGTCCGTTCGGCTATTAATAGTGTTGGCGCCTTGATACTGAATAATTACATAAAAATTTGCGCCCCCAGGGGGAGTGAAATTGACCCCGATATCTATGGAGCTATGGTGCGGGTGGTGGGTGTTTGGGGTGGGGTACGATTAGGTGAATAGGTTCAGGAAAAAGTAAAGGCAATATCTACCTTCTATCCAGTAAGTGTGCTGTCCCAACCGCTATTTTTTACTCGCCGAAATTTCCTCATACCACTTGCCGTAGTGGCTTTTGGCGTATTTCTTGGAGATTTTGCCATCCAGCATCGAGCGGAATGACTCGGTCATTCTGGGATGAATAGCACCTGTATAGATATGCACCAGAAACATGAGGAAGGCCAGAAGAAAGGCGACATCGTGGGCAATCACACACCACTGAAAGAGGCCTGTCGAGACAGTGTCTTTGAAAAACCACATAATCAGGCCGCTTATAACGAATAAAATACCAGTACCCAGTACAATGAGCTGCCACATTTTCTGACCGGGATTAATATGTTCCTGCGGCGGCATCTTTTCCTCGTCGCCACCGAAGTAGTAGAGCGGAGCCGCTTCCATATAGCTGATGGTCTCTTTACCCCAGGTCAGGGTCTCCTTGATAAAGTGCCACGCTGCCCTGGGATTGAACACGGTGTATATTACCGGTATCGCCACGAAAAATACCACAGCGATACGGTGGATAAGCCTGGTCGTGCCGCCAGCGGCGGCATCCCCGATTCCGGGGAGAAACAGGATGGCGCCGGTTACTATCAGCGTCAGAAATGCGGCTGTGTGAATCCAGTGAAGGCAAATTGTCCGCTTTTTAAAGCGCTCAACTACTCGTGGTTCGGTCATTTCTCCTGCTTGTCTTCCTTCTTTCGTGTAAATTCTTTCCCGGGTAGTTCGCTGGTTATTCTGGCTTCCCGGGCGACTATGTAATTAAGTCCGAAACCGGCGATAATGGCTACGGCGGCACCAACCCCGACCCATTTAAGGACACTACGTACCAGCGCGGCCGGCGGAACTTCAGGGCCGGCAGGGAGCCCGTATACTTCCGGCGTATCATCAAGAACATACATCACGTGCAGACCGCCCAGTTCTTTGTCTCCGTAGAATGTGGCCTTGGCGTTAGCCTTGTGCAGAGTAGCCACTCTCTCTTTACCTTCTTTAACCAGTTCAACCCGTTTGCCAAACTTAATCGCCCCCGTCGGGCAGGCGGCGGCACAGGCAGGTTGCTCACCATTGGTAACCCGGTCTTTGCAGAACGTACATTTGTCCATGACGGCACCGACAATTTCGGTGCTCTCCAGCTGCGGTATGCCGAAGGGGCAAAACTCAACGCAGTACCCGCAGCCGGAGCACTTCTCCTTATCATACTGGACGAAGCCCATGTTGTTATAGCTGAGGGCTCCGGTAGGGCAAACCTCAACGCAGGCGGCATCCGTGCAGTGGTTGCATGCCTGCTTTCGCGAAAACCATTCGGCACCCCTTTTTATTGGCTTGAGGGTAGTCCAGACATCAGGGGAAAGGGGTGGTGGTTGTTCCGGGTCTGGTTTGATAGTCTCCGGTAATTTGTTGTAATTCTTGCAGGCGGCGTAGCACCACCAGCAGCTGACGCATTTGGTAACATCCACCAGCATGGCCACGTCTCCTTGGGTTTGGGACGCTTTAGCTAGAGCTAAAGCTGGCGGCTGAAGCAACAGCAGACCTGCGGCCCCGGCAGAGGCCTTCAAGAAATCCTTACGACTCAGTTCCATATCTTATTTACTGCTTTGTCCACTACAGAAACGACTATTTGGGTCCGGGAATATCGGTTACGATAACACCTCTATTGGCTTCTATTTCCGCAGGGCTGACGTCTTCCTCAGTCAGGAACAGGTCACTGTTGCCGTGACAGGCATCGCAGCTCTCGTTTTGCGGGGTATGCAACTGGATATTGTGTGGCGTGGCATATTTCCACGTCGGTAAGGCATTGAAATTGGGCAGCATATTCTCGCCGTAGTAGTCACACGTATCGGGACAATTTGGGACATGGCGCAGCACCACATACTTGGAAGACCTTTCCGACGACCGCAGCGGATTAAGCCCTATCTCAAAGTGCATTTCGGATGGGTCGCTGGTACGGCAGGGCAGCCCCTTTTCATCAATAGAAACATGGCAACTGTAACAATTCTTGTATGACACGGAGTGGCAGACCTGGCAGGAAAGGTCACTCAGGTGCTGCTCGTGCTGAGGGTTGCCTTCGGTATTGGTCCACACATCTGTGTGGCAGTCCTCACACTTCACAGCATCAGGGTTCTGATACCTGGTGTCTACAGCTTGGCCTGAGCCGTGCAGTTCGTCAGTATGGCACTTGGTACAGGTCAGGCTGGCCTTCGTCCAGTGGACATCAGCCGGAATTCCCTCGTTTTCCCCGAGATATTCCGCACCGACGCGGGAACCGTGGCAGGCCACGCAGTTGTTCTTTGTAGAGGGAGTCTCGCGGAACTCATGGTCGGAAATAAGGCCGCCGCCCACCTCATCCGGTCGGCTGACATGGCACTGCCCGCAGGAGGTGTGGCACTGCTGGCAGTGATTCTCAAAAGCCTTGGCCAGCGGGGAACCCTCCTCCAGATTTCCACCCCTGGCTTCGAGAGTGGATATAAAGCCGCCGAGTGTGGCGTGCAGGCTAATCTCATTCACGTGGGCGATGTCTTTGTGGCAGGTATTACAATTACCCTCAGACGGGTCAATTACCAGACCCACATGAGCCGCTTCTTTGTCCTGGATACCGCTATCGCCGCCATGACAGATAACGCAACCGACCTTCCCATGGGTGCTCTGGACAAACTCGGCATCACCCAGGAAGACCTTTTCCCATACCTCCAACGGAGGCACCTCCCCCCCTCAGCCCTCACCCGTGGTTTCCTCTGATGTCTCCCCTTCTTCCGGCGTAGCTACTTCCTTGAGCAGGTCTTCGTCACTGTGGCAGCTGACACAGGAACTTACTGTCTCCACCCCTTCTTCGGGGGTTACCGCCGGTTCCTCTTCAGCACAGCCAATGGTGCCAAGTGTCATCAGGACGAGTATGACAACAACCGCTAAAACCAGTCTCTTCATCGGCCACTCCATTCTCTAGCCTTATTCGTAGAGTAAACTGGTAAATTTTGTTAACTAACCCCGCTTGTCCGGGGAACAGTGCCCCCGAACAAGCAGGATTCTTGAGTTTACTTTTCTACTTCGTAGCCCTGAACACTGGCAGCATCGTAGCACAGGCCATTATTGACTGCCTTATCTGGTGACCAGGAGCAGATGCCGAATTTAAGGCTCCAGGCATCGTATCCCAGCATCTGCAGCAGGGCGACTGCCTGAGCTGCCCAATGTCCCGTGTCGCAGTATACATAAACCGGCGCATCCGGGTCAAGTTGGTTAAGGTTATCAACCAGACTATCTATTCCGAAATTAATCGCACCGGGTATATGCCCGGCGGCATAATAGTCCGCTTTGCGAATGTCCAGGATAGTCATGTCCTCACCTTCAGCAATCTTCATGTTCAAATCGGTTGCCAGGATAAATTTAGGCGATACCGTCGCCACCGCCGCCTTTATGATGGCATCGGCATCGGTTGAGGTAGTGTTGTCAATTTCCGGGTAGCCGTAGCTCGCACCCTTGTTGGCCGTGGTCTCTACTTGGAAATCAGACTGGTGTTTCTCCGGGTTGAACTGCGATGTGGCCACACTCGGGTCTGAAGTCCAGCCGCTGATTCCGTGTTTTAGGTTCTGGACATCGTAGCCCAGAACACCGAGGACTACCTCTCCAAAGGAAGCGACCTGACCTGAATCACAGTATAGCAGAATGTCCTTGTCCTTGGGGAGTGTCGTCAATTCCCCGAAACTTATATTAATCGCGCCGGGAATATGCCCGGCAGCATGGTTCTCCGCGCTGCGAATACTGACGATATATGGAGCGTCGCCTTCAGCAATCTTCATATGAAGGTCTGAGGCCGTGATCAGGCCGGCCTTGTGGGTTAAGTAGGTTGAGACAGCACCTTTAACGACGTCAAATTCTGATTTTTCGGCTACTGGGGCAGGTGTAGTCGGGGTAGGAGTTGGTGTTGTCGGTGTTGGTGTTGTCGGTGTTGGTGTTGGTTCTGCTTCGCCACCGCAGGCACTGAGCAGTGGTAGTGTTATCAGTAGTGCCAGCAGGATAATTATAGCGGTCACGGTGGACCAGGGTCTCATTCGCATCAATATGCCTCCTTTGATTTATTTATGTGAACACCGGCCTGGGTATTGGCGGATGCCATCATATAACTGTTGCCAATTTGAGCCAGTGTGTGTATTAATGAGAAATACCAATGCTGGAATAGCGTCAGAAGATGCTGTTGACAAAACGTAACACATTCCAAATGAAATATACCATACTTCGGTAGGTTAAGTCAATAGTCCTCGTTTGACACTCTTATTATGGCCAGAGTAGACTAAAAACGGGGGTTGGGGCTGGAGACTGGCGAGGATAGGGGCATGAAGAAAAAGTATGTAATCGGGGTGGGAATCCTGGTAATAGTAGTGGCCTACCTTATATTCCTGAGCTTTGGTAGTTCCGTAAGCTACTATGTCACGGTAAGCGAATTTTTTGCCAGGGGCACTGAGCTTCATGATACCAGTGTGCGGGTGGCGGGCAGGATAGCGGATACCCCCGTTGACTGGAATGCCGAAGAGCATGAGCTCATGTTTACCATCACCGAGGGTGGTGAAGCTATGAAGGTTATCTATCAGGGCGCCAAACCGAGTGGCTTCAAAGCGGGTTCTAAAATCCTGGTCGAGGGGAGATATAACTCTGACGGTATATTTCGAGCGAGCCAGCTTATCATGAAATGCTCCTCCAAATATGAACCTCTACTAGAATAGTTTAATGGCAGAAATAGGGCATATCGCTTTAATAATAGCTCTCCTGGTAGCTATATTTTCGGCAGTAGCTTCGGTGCTTGGTGTTAGGACTGGCTCCAGACGCCTGGTAGCGGGCTCCCGAGGTAGCATCCTGGCAGTTTTTGGTCTGTTCACACTGGCCTTAGCCATCATTTTGTACTCGTTTTTCAGTAAAGATTTCAGCCTCAAGATTGTAGCCGAACATGCCAGCCGGGACCTGCCCGCGGTCTATACACTGAGCGCCCTGTATGCCGATAAAGCCGGCTCCATATTCCTCTGGGGGTGGCTGGTTTCACTGTTTGCCGCCGTATTAGTTCTGGGGACAAGAGATAAAAACCAGCCGATAATGCCGTACGCACTTGCCGTCCTGGCGATTATAGAGATATTTTTTATCGCCCTGGTTGCATTGGCAGCAAACGTATTTGAGAAACACCCGACTCCACCTGTTGACGGTTTTGGTTTGAATCCTCTGCTGCAGAACTTCGGCATGCTGGTTCACCCCCCCCTGCTGTACCTGGGGTTTGCCGGCTTCGCCGTTGTGTTCGCTCTGGTTATGGCGGCTTTGATTAACCGCAGCCGCGGTGCCGAATGGAGTACCCGGGTCAGGCGCTGGACAATCTTGGCCTGGTGCACACTGGGTCTGGGCAACGTATTGGGTATGTGGTGGTCTTATAATGAGCTGGGGTGGGGGGGGTACTGGGCCTGGGACCCCGTGGAGAATGCCGGGCTGATGCCCTGGCTGATGGGGACTGCCTTTCTGCACTCAATCTCGGTGAGAAGACGTAAGAATTATCTACAGATGTGGAGCCTTCTTCTTATTATCTTCACCTTCGTATTGACCCTGTTCAGCCCCTTTATCACCCATGGTGGTATTGAGTCGCCTCTGCATGGATTTTATGGCTCAAATTTTCCGCCTTACGTTTTAGCTGCCATTCTAGTGGCGCTGGCCGGTTCAGGGCTGCTGTTATATATCCGTCGTCAGGATTTGGAGCCAGAGGAGAAACCCGCCTCCATTGTCTCCCGCGAAGGCGCTTTTTTGCTTACCAATATTATCCTGGTAGTCCTCGTATTCATTATCTTCGCCGGGACCGTGCTGCCCCGGGTAATTGAGGCGCTGGGGGGGACGAAGGTAGCCCTGGACCGCAGCTTCTATGACCGCACCTGCGGTCCCATCATGCTCATCCTGGTGTTCCTTATGGGGGTTTGTCCTGTGCTTGGCTGGGGCAAATCAGTCTGGAATTCGATTAAACGGAATTTATTATATATTCTGCTTACCGTTGTAGTTATTGCCGTCGTGATACTGATTGTCGGTATCGGCAACTGGTATGCGGTCGCCGCCATAGTATGCGGCTTACCTCTATTCACGATTTGTTTAGAGTGGTACCGGGGAGCCAGAGCCCGGCACCGTACCGGTGGAGAAAACCACCTCCGGGCATTCTTCTCTCTCATCAATAGCAACCGGGCGCGATACGGAGGTTTTCTGGTCCACATCGGTATTATTCTCATTGCCCTGGGTGTTATCGCTTCCTCTTTTTATAGCCTGGAAAAAACGGTGACGCTTGATATCGGCGATTCGATGAATATTGGAGAATATAAATTAACTTATAATGAGCTCGTGCTGAAGCAGGATAACGTGAAGGTGAGCGCGGTTGCTTCTATGCTGGTGGAGCGGGATGGTCACCGGACAGGAATTATGCACCCGAGCTATGATTACTGGTTCAGCTACAAGGACAACTTTGCCGAAGTAGCCGTGCGCACCACGCCCGCCGAGGATTTATTCGTCTCCATCTGGACCAGTTTTGACCCCGGGGATAAATCAGCTACCTTTCGAGTCCTGGTGAATCCCCTGGTTGTCTGGATGTGGGTGGGAGCCGGGTTTTTCTTGCTGGGGGGAGCCGTTTCCCTGTCAACAAAGGAGAGACAGTTAGCCGGAGTTGGAGGATAAATTATGCGCCGTCTTTTTGCCATATTGTTCATCCTGTTTGTTGTTAGCATACCATCAGCCGCCTTGGCGCAGGAGACAGCCGAAGGAGTTATTAACGGGCAGGTAATCAATGACACCCAGGGGGGCGGCAGCGTGGCCGGAGTAGAGGTTACCCTGCTTATATATGTGGATGATATGTTGGCAGAAACAAGGACGACCACCACTGATGATGAGGGCAAATTCCAGTTTGACAACGTTGCCATGGAGCATACATATCTGGTCTTGGCTAATTATCTGGATATTGGTTATTACTATCCGGTTGAGTTTGAACCCGGGGAAACGACGGCATTTATCGAGGTCGGGGTCTGCGACGCTACTACCAGCGATGAGGCGATAAGGGTCGGGTCGGCCCATACTATCATCAATGTTGAAGAAGAAAGCCTGCAGGTAACCAGGGTCTTCCAGCTGGTGAATGACGGGGACAGGACATATGTGGGGACAGATGGTGTCCTGGTCTTTACCCTGCCCGATGGGGCCACCGATTTTGAGGCTCCGCAGGAGCTGATGCCGGACTACCAGTTACTGGATGGTAACAGGCTCACCTATCTCGTACCCTTTCCCCCGGGTGAGAGACAGCTTGTCTTTGCTTACAGTTTAGCCAAGCCGGAATCTGCGGAGTTTACCATTCCTCTGGTGGTTGACTACTACACAGACAGTCTTGAGGTCATGATAGGTGGGGAGGGAGTCGAGGTTGCCGTTACCCAGCTGGCGCCGGCTGAGCCTGTATTTACCGCGACCAGTGAGCGTTTCATCCACTTCCATGGGGAAAATATTCCCCGTGCCACCGTGATAGACCTCCGCATTTCCAGTCTGTCCGGGGGTGGCCGTCCGTTTTTTATAATCCTCTGGGTTATTATAGCTGTGGTAATCATCGGCATGGCTGTTTACCTGCTGAAAAGGGGGAGGCGAGAAAAAGTCAATGAGTGAAGAGGCTCCAGCTTCTTCCTGGGCTATTGAAGCTCGGGGGCTGGCCAAATCCTTCGGAGAGCGCCCGGCCCTGAGGGGTATCGACCTGCGGGTTGGCCGGGGTGAGCATCTCGTTATTTTCGGCCCTAACGGGGCGGGGAAAACGACGCTGGTCAAGATACTGGCTACCCTGGTCAAGCCTTCCGCCGGCAGTTTGTGGCTGGACGGACTGGATATCCGTGACAAACCGGCACAGACCAGGCGCCGGATAAGCCTGGTCAGCCACCAGACCTTTCTTTACGACGACCTTACCGTTTATGAAAACCTGAGATTCTACGGCAAAATGTTTGATGTCCCGGAGCTGGAGGCCAAAATCCGTGAAGTGGTAGCCTGGGTACAGCTTGAGTCCCGCCGGCATGACCGGGTGGGCACGCTCTCCCACGGCTTACAGCAGAGAGCCTCAATTGCCCGCGCGGTTCTCCATAATCCCTCAATATTGTTACTTGACGAGCCTGAGGTCGGCCTCGACCCGCATGCCAGTAATATGGTAAGAGACCTGTTGGTCAGCATCAACTCCGGTAGTCGTACTGTGGTGATGACCACGCATAATCTGGAGCGCGGCCTGGAGCTGGGTGACCGTGTCATTATCCTTGACCGGGGCAGGGTCGTCTATCAGGCCGCCAGACATGAGGTAGACGCGGCCGACTTTAAGCGGGTCTATGACCGGTACACGGGGACAGGCAGGTGAACAAAGTCTTTACTAAAATTATCGTCATTTTCTGGAAGGACATGCTGACCGAGCTCAGAACCAGGGAGGTGGTTATCTCTGTGCTGGTCTTTGCCCTGCTGGTGGTCGTGATTTTTAATTTCGCTTTCGGCACGGGGGCTGAGGAGACAGAGCTGGTGGCTCCCGGTATTTTATGGACGGCTTTAACCTTCGGTGGTGTGCTTGGCTTTAACCGTATTTTCGCTGTAGAGAAGGAGAACTCGCGCCTGGAGGGGCTGATGCTCTGCCCCATGGACCGCGCTGTCATCTACTGGGGGAAGCTGGTGGGCAGTTTCACCTTCATCCTGGCGGTTGCCGTTGTCATCACGCCGATATTCCTCGTCCTTTTTAACCTGCCCCTCTTTTTACCGAAGCTGGTCCTTATCATTGTATTGGCAATTATCGGCTTTGCCGCCGTGGGTACTCTGTTTTCCGCGGTAGCCATCAACACCCGGGCCCGGGATATTATGCTCCCCATTCTCTTTTTACCAGTGGCTGTGCCCGTGATTGTCGCTGCCGTCAAGTCTACGGCGCTGGTACTGGCCGGTAGACCCTGGGGGGATATGTCAACATGGCTGCAAATAATGATTGCTTTTGATATTATTTATCTGGTGGTAGCCACGCTGGTCTTTGAATTTGTGGTTGAGGAGTAGCTGAAATCTCCGGCAGGAGGGCCGATTTATTATGAAGAGCAGACACATAGTAAGAGACAGTATCCTGTTCGTACTGGGCTTCGCCCTGATGATAGCGGCTCTCTATATGGTCTTTGTATACGTGCCCACCGAGAAAGAGACCGGCATAGTACAGCGTATATTCTATTTTCACGTCCCCGTAGCCTGGGTCTGCTTCCTGGCATTTTTTATCACCTTTATCTTCAGTATTCTCTACCTCTGGAAGCG
>CAYWRT010000081.1:0-10057 GCA_964460815.1 uncultured Dehalococcoidaceae bacterium | reverse complement strand
CCCTGACCCGGGCTATCGCCCTGACCCTGGTTATTGCCCTGACCCGGGCTATTGCTCTGGCTCTGGCTATTAGCCTGACTCTGGCTATTGCTCTGGCTCTGGCTATTAGCCTGACTCTGGCTATTGCTCTGACCCGGGCTATTACCCTGAACTTGGCTATTGCTCTGTTGCGGGCTAGCGACCCATATCTGGCTATTGCCCCAGCCCTGGCTATTGGCCTGACTCTGGCTACTGCCAAGACTCTGTGCCGATTTATCTTTCCTATCATGATTTAGTAGATAAACTAGCATTGATTTCTCTTTTACCGGGTTTGCTTCCACTATCTTCTCAGGTGCCTGGTCTCCGAGTGGTTCTACTCCACTGATATTACTGCCAACGATTATTCCATCCTCAACATGTAAATTGACGTGGATGAGCGACCCTTCTCCACTTACTGCGTCGCACGTATCATCATGATTGAAAACGGTCTTACCCTCAGATTTGCCTTGGATATTAAGATGTGCTGTGCCCTCTCTGATGTAGCGCAAGGTAATCGTGTATTCACCATTCCTGGGTTGTGGGATCGTTATTACCTGGGTTCCCCCGGGTAATGAAGAAGATTGAGAACCTAGTATCTGGTTGAAGGTTACCCCGTTTTGCAGACCTCCTGTGCTTGCCCCGGTTGGGTCGGTTACAGAGCCGATAGCTGGTGCATCAATACTGATTAGAATTTCAGCCTTGGGGCTGGGTGGTTTTGCGGGTTGAGAAGGGATATCTCCAGCTTCCACCTGTGTTTGCTGATTGGGTGGTAGATACACCTCCTTACCCTGAGCCACGACACTGACCAGTCCTTCGGTTGTCTCTACCATCGTGTCTCCCACTTCATCAACCTCAGTGGTGAACAGAGTTCCGCGCACCATGGCACAGGCTGTCGGTGTCTCTATCTCATAACGCGAACCTGGGTCCGCCATTTTGACCACGCGACTCCAGGTTCGGCCCATCCATTGTTTTAGGACAATTGTCACGGCTTGTTCTTCATCATACCCAAGTTGCCGAATCTCTATATCGGTGTCGGGCTCGAGCTCAATGGTGCTGCCATCAAAAAAAGTAAGAATGGCGTGGGAGTCCGCAGAAGTCTTTACCCGGGCTCCTGTGTCCAGGGTCATACCGTCGATGCCCTGTTGTCCGCCATTCGATTCAGCAGTCTGAACCTCGACGCTGCCGCTGAGTATGCTCAGGGTGCATTTGGAAGCCAGGGCCTGAGAAGGATATACAAAATTGGAGGCACCAAAGGTGGCTCCGATGACAAGAAGCAGCACGACTGCAACTGGAATGACGACTTTTTTAGCTCCGGTAATAGCCTGCCATATATTCCGCTCTGACTTTATGGCCTCTTTTTCGGTGGCCTCCCGGTGGAGGCGAGCCATCAGGCGCCCCGTGGCTGTCTTTCTGAACTTGTTCGAAGGCGCTACTTTCGGCATAGAGGATATCAACAGGCCCATGTGCAGTAGTGACTCGAACTGTTCCCGCGCCTTCGCATATTCAGCCAGACAGTCCTCGATTGGCTCACCCTGCTTTATCCTTGCCAGACACTCGTCTAATATCTTGGCCAGTTTATTCCTCATTTCAGTCTTCCTCGTTGCCCAGTTTCTCCCTGAGTGTGGACAGAGCCCGCATTTGTGATACTCGTATGGCTCCTTCATTCTTACTCATAATCCTGCCGATTTCCCGGTTATCTAGGCCTTCGATGAATTTCAGGATGATAACCTGTTTTTGATTTTGGGGCAGGCATGTTATCGTTTCTAATAACTCCCGGTACTCCAGCTTCGCTTCAACTTTTTGTTTGGGGTCCATAACATCAACAAAATTGTTCTTTTCTACCGACATTAATCTCCCCATGTGGCGGCGAGTGTTAATCAAATGATTGTGGGCGATACGATAAAGCCACGTTGAAAATGTTTTTTCCTTTCCCTTACAAGACCTGATCGCCCTCCAGGCTTTGATGAATACTTCTTCGGTTATATCCTCGGCAGTCATCCTGTCTCTGACCTGATAAAAGATGTATCGGTAAATCCGGTCAAGGTAGATACTATATAACTCACCAAACGCCTTGATATTACCACCAGAAGCTTCTTCTATTAACCCGGTAATCTCAGCGGGATTACAGGCTGATGTCGCCGCGGTTGGCTGAGCCTTTTTATCCTTACCTAATTTATTACAACTAACTGACATAATTTGTTACACCTTGACCTTGACGAATTTAGTGGACAACATTTTTCTGGTCATCAGACTGCCGATTCTGGATATCGACTATCTCATACGCTTGAATTGTGCCCCTCTTACCTTTTAATGGTAGCGGCTCTAATGGTAGCGCACTGACGTGACCCTTTATCATGTCGAATGTATTGGCCCCAACCCACACCCTGCCACCCGGCGTGACATCCGCCAGCCTGGCGGCCGTGTTGACGGCGTCGCCAATTACAGAATATTCTAATCGGTCTGCCGAGCCCATATTCCCGGCCAAGGCATTACCCGTATTTATGCCGATGCCGAATTCCATCCTGGGCAGGTCGGTTTCATTCTCCTGTAATTCCTTGAGGGCCTGCTGAGCGCTGACGGCGGCTTCAGTGGCTAATGCCGCGTGCTCCTGACACCCTATCGGTGCATTCCAGACTGCCATAACACTATCACCACCGAACTTATTTACCATGCCGTCGCATTTGATGGCGGCCTTAATAATCACAGACAGGTAATGATTTAGCACCTTGACTAACTCCTGTGGTGGCATATTCTCGGCAATACCGGTGAAGTTCCGAACGTCAGCAAACAATATGGTGACCTGGCGCTCCTCACCACCCAGCTTAAGTTCCCCTTCTTCCAGGGCCAGTAAAATCTTCTCTACTACTGATGGTGAAACGTACTGGCCAAAGGTTTTGGTAATTTCCCTTTTTTCAAGCCGTTCCGATGTGACGTTATAAAGGTTCACCCCCACGAATGAGCCGGCCAGGGTCAGGGGCGGGTACAGCATATCCAGCACGGTGCCCTGGTCAAAAAAACAGAAGGCAATGAGAAAATAGATGATGCCGAGGAAGACAGTTGATAAGGTAGCCCAGAGTACCCGAAGGCGTAGTACCACCAGGCCACAGAAAAGCGCTAACAATAATATTGACAAGATAGTAATAGGGCCGGGGGCCGGCTTTAAGAAATTACCGGTCAGGATGGTTTGCATGGCATTGGCATGTAGCTCCACGCCACTCATAACCCGCCCCATCGGCGTCCAGAAGGTGTCCCCGAAGCCGACCGCCGTAACACCAATGAGCACAATCTTGTCCTGAAGGTTAACGGGGCTGGTGCCATTCTCCAGGACATCCGCATAGGAAAGAGTCTGAAAACTCAGTGGGGCCGGGCCGCTTTGATAGTTAATCAGCATGCTGTTGGCATTATCAAGTGGAATCGACCGACCGGCAAAGGATAAACAGTTATCTTTGATAGGAGTTCCGGTGATTTGGGGTCGGCGCAGATACTTGGCGATGGCAGTGAGAGCTAATGCTGGCTCATAGTGCTCATTGCTCGGGATAAGAAGGGGCACTCTCCTGACGATGCCATCCTCATCAGGAATCACGTTGGCATGCCCGACAGCAAGGGCACTCTCCTCAAAAGACTTTAAGGGCTTTATGACCCTGGCTAAGGCGGTTGCCTCTCCCGTCATGGCCGGCTGGTACGTTTCCAGAGTGCCGGCGATGGGCAGGATTACGTTTCCCGCCTGTTTTATAGAGGCTTGTAGCTGCTCATCATCAGGCGACGGTTCCGAAAAAAGAATATCAAAAACGATTACCCGCGCCCCGGTTTCCGCCAGTACGTTTATTAACCGGGCATGGTAGGCCCGCGGCCATGAAGAGAAGCGCCCCAGCTGGTCCAGGCTTTTATCATCAATAGCCACAATGACAATATTATTATCCGGGCCGGCTTCTGGGATTGAATCCGTCGCCCGGTAAAGAAAATCGCTGCTCTGTAGATGAATTCCGTGAAATAAATTGAAATGGGAAATCAAGCAGAATGCCAGAGCAATGGCAACGGCGATAAACAGGCCGTTAACGAAGCGCTTCTTTCTTTTGGGTAGACTGAGCATACTAGCCTCACACTTACGCGTTCTGGGTAGACATTATTACTAGTACTTTAGTTCCATTAACACTATGTTAACGTCTAAAGATAAACAAAACATAAAAATCGTTACAAACGATGTAAACATATCATTAACATTCCTGAGAGGTATGACCGAAGAGGCTGGAGGTCATAAAATCATCCCCTACTTGACAGGGGGGGAGGTAGTATTATAGATTTTTCAGGTCGGCTGGAAAATAACCAGCTTTGGCAAATAATCCAAATGGCGCAGGCTCTTGCCACCAGCTCATGGTGAAATAACAGAAAAGAGGCTAAACAACTGATGGTCCAAAGAGAGGATATTTACATTGGCAGTGACTCCGGCGGTACGATGACGGACACCTTTGTCCTGGGCAGGGACGGAAATTTTGTCGTGGGCAAGGCGTCCACCACACCCAGAGATGAATCTGTGGGTTATTGGGAATCACTGAAAGACGCCTTTGAATACTGGAAAATAGACCTGGATACGGGTGCGTCAGAGGTTATCCCCAACGTTCAGGTGGCTGTTTATAGCGGTACTACCATGCTTAACACCCTGCTGACGCGGACAGGCCCCAAGGTGGGTATCATTATCACCAGGGGCCAGGAACATACCCTGCTCCACGAGCGTGGTGCTCAGATTCATGCCGGATACGGGTATGCCGATAAGGTACATAAGGTAGCCCATGCCCACAACGAGCCGATGGTGCCTTTAAAGCTCATCAGGGGGGTTACCGAAAGGACAAGCTCTGAGGGCGCCCTCATAATTCCCCTTTACGAGGGTGAGGTAAGGGAGGCGGTGAATAAGCTTTTGCGGGAGAAGGTGACCGGGATAGGCATCCTGTTCCTCTACTCGTATATCAACCCGGCTCATGAGAAGAGAGCCGCGGAGATAGCCAGGGAAGTGATGAAGGAAGCCGGGAGTGAAGTGCCCCTTTTCCTTTCCTGCGAACTGGCACCGATAATGAGGGAACTGCCCCGTCTGAACTGTGTCATATTACAGGCGGTGGGGGCAGAACCGGTGAAGAACCAGTTGCTCAAAATAGAAAACAGGCTGAAGGAAAAAGGATTTAAATACCCTCTCCAGATTGTACTGGCCGACGGCAGTATCGCTAACATAAGATACCCTGAGCTTTACCGGGCCTGCTTTTCCGGCCCGGTTGGCGGGCTTCTGGGAACGAGATACCTTTCCCAGGAGCTGGACATGCCCTACATTATTAATACCGACCTGGGCGGCACCAGTTTTGATGTAGGCTTGATTATGGGTGGTGAGTCCGTCCTGCTGCGTGAGACGGAGACGGGGCGTGCCCTTCTCAATATCCCGACCCTGTATATGGACAGTATTGGCTCTGGTGCCGGGATGTATGTCCAGGTCGACCCTGAGTCCAAGCGGGTGGATATCGGCCCGGGAAGTGCCGGCGCCGACCCCGGCCCCGTATTCTATAAGATGGGCAATGAGACTCCGACGATAATCGATTGCTGCCTTATCCTGGGTATCGTCAACCCTGACTATTACCTGGGCGGTAAGGTCAAGGTACATAAGGATTTGTCCCTTAAGGCTATCAAAGAAAAATGCGCTGACGTCCTGGGAATAGACCCGTACCAGTTCGCCGAGATGATAGTGGCACTGACCAATACCCGGATGCGAGAACACATCAAGTCCACCGTTACCATAAGGGGGTACTCTTTAGCCGATTATTACCTGATAAGTTTCGGCGGTGCCGGCCCTCTGTTTATGGCCGGCTATACTGAGGGGTTGCCTCTTAAAGGTGTATTTACGGTCCCCTGGGCCGCTGCCTTTTCCGCCTTTGGCTGCACGGTGGCAGATTTCGTCCACCGCTACCAGAGGTCGTGTCTGGCAGAGGTACCCCCCGATGCCTCTCCGGAAACAAAGCTCAAGACCGGAGAGGTGTTCAATACTATATGGGGCGAGCTTGAGGAAAAAGCAGTTCGGGAAATAGCCGAAGAAGGCTTTAGAAGAGAAGAAATCAGGTTTGAGCAAATAGCTTATATCCGGTATGGAGGGCAGCTGGAAGACATCGAGGTCAGTTCCCCGGTATCCAGGATAAAGACGCCGGCAGATATGGACAAACTGTTAGACGCCTTTGAAGACAAGTATTCCCGGTTATATGGTCACGGGGTCACCTATCCTGAGGCCGGTTTCCAGATGTCGGAGGTGGCGCTTCGTGCTTCTCTCCCCAAACCTAAACCAAAACTGATGAAATATCCCCTGGCCGGGAAAAAGCCGCCCGCTGAGGCTTTCAAGGGCGAAAGGGAGGTCTATGTCAAAGGTAAATGGAAGAAGTGGAAGCTGTACGAAATGGATTTGCTTCAGGCGGGCAACGAGGTCGAAGGCCCGGCTGTCATTGAGGCGCCAGCCACTACTCTACCCCTGCCCGAAGGCAGGAAGATAGTGGTGGATGAGTATAAAAGATTTTGGTTGAGGGAGGTCTAAGATGCAGGTTACTGGCGCTGGTACTTTAAAGAAACTCCTTGCAGAAAGCGAGCGGGTATATCAGGAGACCGGTCATTACGGCGGACTTGAGAAGCTGGAACTGGTTACCGAAAATCCGGTGAAAATAGAGCTATTCTATAGCCGGTTTCATGCGGCACTGATTGCGGGAAGAGAGCAGGCCAGGATGGTTACGGCTTCCGCTATGGTGAGAGACATTGGTGAGCTGGCCGTCGCTGTTTATACAGTTGAAGGCGACTGTATTGCCCAATCCACAGGTATCATCATCCATGTTGATATTATGGGTCAGGTTATCAAATGGATGATAAGGCACAACTACGAGGAGGAAATCGGCATCAACGAGGGGGACATCTTCACCTGCAATGACAACATGATAGCCGGGTTACATCCGGCCGATGTCTATGATATTATTCCTTTATTCTGGGAGGGGGAGTTGATAGGCTGGGTGGGAACGGTCATCATGGAGACGGAGCTGGGTTCGATAACGCCCGGTGGTGTTTCTTCCCTGTCTACCGAAAGGTTTGTTGAAGGAATACGCTGGACAGCGGAGAAGACCGGGACGAATGACCAGTGGTTTAAGTCCGCCGAGCAGAGGATTCAATATAACTGCCGCCGTCCCGACATGCTCTTACTGGACCGGAAAGCTGCCCTGGCTGCGGATACCAAGGTCCGGGAGGGAATCAAGGCGCTCATCGGGGAGATGGGGATAGATTACTACCGAAGGGCGGCGCGTGAGCTTATTGAGTGGGAGAGGGTCAGCCAGGCGGAGAGAGTCAGGAGGCGGACGGTCCCGGGCAGACTGCGCACGGTGGGGGTTTTCGAGAGTTATTACAGTGACATGCCCGTGCCACCCCACCACGCTATGGACTACATGGCCTTCGTCCCCTTTGATTACCATATCAGGCACGACGGGACTTATTTCTGGGACTTTGACGGTGCCGGCGCCTGGGGCTGGCACCCCAACAATACCAGCCCTTCGGCGTTGAATGGCGCTGCCTGCTTATTTCTCACCCAGACCATTGCCTACACGGGACAGGCCAACACCGGCACCCTGCTGAATGTCAAGGTGAACTGTCCCTATGACACCTTCGTCAATCCTTCCAGTCCCTGGGTCGCCTCCGGCGGCTTCATAAGTGGTGCCAATGTGCTCGGCGCCATTGCTGTGGGTGTTCAATCCCGCGCCTTTTATTCCCGGGGGTTTGTCGAGGAGGTCATGGCTGGCTCTCCTTCCTTTTATGGCTGGGGACTGGCCGGCAAGAATCAGATGGGCAAGGACTTTGCCCAGTTGTACGCTGGTGAGTGTGCCGCTACCAATGCCAGCGGTGCCGGGGCTATCCGGGACGGGTTTACCGGCTATGTCATCTGGCTGCCCCCCTCAGATATGGGCAACATTGAGGTCGCCGAGGTGGGCTTCCCGCTTGTCTGCACAGGGAGGAGGTTGCTCCCCGATAGCTGTGGCTGGGGGAAGTACCGCAGCGGGTATCCCATAGTTGCTACCTATATGGCGTACTGGACGCCCAAACTGGTTTTCCAGATGGACCCCCATTCCACCAACGATAAGATTTATCTTGATACCGGCATGTACGGCGGCTATCCCGGGGTAAATCAGTTCTGCCGGCTGCTGGTTAAATCCAACGGTCTGGAGATGATTGAGCAGAGAAAACCCCTGGTTCACGGCATAGGGCTTCCCGAAAAAGACGAGTTGACAGAAAATGTTACCGGCCAGCTCGTTGAGGAGACCAGCGGCAGCCGGTTTATCCGCAGTATTGCCCGAGCCGGCGATTTCTTTCAGGTGGTCTATGGCGGCAATGCCGGGGGAGTCGGCGACCCGATAAAGCGAGACCCGGCCCTGAACAAGAAAGACCTGGACCTGGGTCTGCTTACGCCGGACCGCTGCCGCCGTATTTATGGCGTTGAGGCAAGATATGACGAGAAGGCTGAGGAATGGGTAATAGACGAAGCCAAGACGGCTGAGCTGAGGGAGGCGAGGAAAAAGGAAAGGCTGGCCAGGGGGATTCCGGTCAAAGAGTGGTGGCGGAAGCGCCGGGAAGACATAATTGCGGAGAAAATGCCCCCAATCCTTAAAAAGACGTATAACGCCTCTCTGGAAAAGGGGGAGAGATGGCCTCAGGAGTTCCGTGAGTTCTGGGCTCTTCCCCCGGATTTTACTTTCAAGGTTGAGGAGGTCTAAGATGCCGGAGGTATCGTATGACAAAGCAGTTATCAGGGACCTGATAGAAGCCAGGCTGACCTGGGAAGAAGTAAAGCGGATAATAAGCGGTTACAAGGATGAAGACAGGTTCGATAAATATCTGGAGCTGTTGCAGGAGAAGGTGCCCTGGCCGGAAAAAATCCTGCTGTCGTTGACTGATGAGCTTTACATCGTCGAAAAGGGTGAAGAGAGGCTGGTCAAGTGTAGCTGTGGCCATGAATTCGGGGATTACCGCGAGAACTGGAAATTGAAGGCCCTGATTCATGTCCGGGACTCCAAAGAGGAGATAGAGGAGCTATATCCGGCTCCGTACAGCAGTCGGCCCGACCTCGATTTGTGTGAAATCAGGGAGTATTACTGTCCCGGCTGTGGTCGTCAGCTCGAAGTGGAGACCGTCCCGTTTGGTTACCCGATAATTTTCGATTTTCTTCCCGACCTGGACACGTTCTATGGCGAATGGTTGGGGAGACCTCTCAAGACGCGCCAGGAATTTACCGACCTCTCTCATCGGGTTATAAAGAAGTGGCAGCCGTAATGCCGCACTCTTACCGGTAATTAAGTAGTCAAGGGGGGAGCCAAGATGCCCAAGAAGTTAAGTTCCCGGGAATTAACCGCCTTCGGGAACACAGATATAGAGCAGGAGATTCGTTTTTTCCTGGATGCGGTTCTGAAGCAGGAAAAGATTACCACCATGGACAAGAAGCTCATAGTTGAAGCCGCCACTCCCGGTCATTATCCCGCGCAAATGTGGGAGCACTTCGGCATTAAAAACATGCCTCCCTGGTCAATAGAGGAGCAGGCATCGGCCATCATCAAATGCGTCAAAGCCGGGGCGGCAGCCATCCACACCCATCCGAGAGACCCCTCACTCAAGTATAACCACGAGGCTTCCTTTGTTCGAGAAAGGGAACTGATGGTAAAGGTGCTTGATAAAGTCTTCGAGGAAGTCGATGTGATAACACTGGGTCATGCCTGGCACCCGAAGGACTGGGAAGACCTGGCTGATGCGGATTTTATTGAAGGCACCAGGGAGCTACTCGACCTCGGCAGGGGTAACAAGTACATACAGGGCCACGTTATTCCAACCTGGATTAATCCCATGTCAAGGCGAGGCCTGCTCTCGGCCTGGTTTCCCGCCGATGCCCTGATTGTGGGTATAGCCTATCTTGAAGATAACAATGTCAAGCCCCTGATTGCTTTGCACGTTGACCACCTTGAATGGTTTCGGGACAGCATTATCAATGCTGGCGTGA
>CAYWRT010000080.1:0-10138 GCA_964460815.1 uncultured Dehalococcoidaceae bacterium | reverse complement strand
GTATTACGGAATACGGAATTGGCAACGGTATATCCATCATAATATTCGGTGGCATTGTCGCCGGCTTACCGCAATTGATTGGTCAGGGTTTCATCGCCAAGGAAAACTTCCTGGGACTGGTTGTGTATCTGGTTATCGTCCTGGTTACTGTTGTGGTGATTGTCATCTTTACCGAGGCACACCGCCGTGTACCGGTGCAGTATGCTCGCAGCGTCTTTCGTGGCGGTCGTATGTACCGGCAATCAGGGACAACCCACATTCCCATGCGGGTAAACAGTGCCGGCATGATACCGCTTATCTTTGCTATGTCGGTGGTTCTCTTCCCGGGAATTGTGGCCAGCTACTTTGTCACTCCCGGAGAGCCGGGTTTTGCAGATACGATTAAGTATTGGTTTAGCCCCGCTACTGCCTTGCCGGTGGGCATTTTCTACTGGGCATTTTATTTTGTTCTGGCGATGGGCTTTACCTTCTTTTATACGATGATTATTTATCAGAACCAGGACCTGCCCGGCACCCTGCAGAAGCAGGGAGGCTTCATTCCCGGTATCCGACCCGGTAAAAATACTGCCACCTATCTCAGTGGCGTCATCAACCGCATAACATGGGCAGGTGCGCTCTTTTTAGCCTGCGTGGCGGTGATGCCTTTCGTGGCGCGGACGGTTACCAATGTTCAGCAGATACAGTTATCCAGCCTGGGGCTGCTCATTATGGTTGGTGTTGTTCTGGATACCATGAAGCAGCTTGAGGCACAACTGGTAATGCGGCGTTACGAAGGCTTCATAAAATAGGAGCAAAGGTGTATATTGTATTCTTGGGGGCACACAGGGCGAGTAAAGGTACGTAATCTGTTATACTATTAGGGGTAAAAGGTGTATATTATATTATTGGGAGCCCCCGGCGCGGGCAAAGGTACGCAGGCGGTTATGCTGGCGGAGAGGCTGAACCTGGTACAGGTGGCTTCCGGCGACCTGTTCCGTCGGGCGCTGCAGCAGGAGACTGAACTGGGCATAAAGGCGAAGTCCTATATGGAGAAGGGGCAGCTGGTTCCTGATGAGATAACAATACAGATGGTGCTGGAGAGGCTATCGGCCCCGGATTGTACAGAGGGGGCAATTCTTGATGGCTTTCCCAGAAATACACAGCAGGCGGAGGCACTGGATAAAGCCCTGGCACAACAGTCCCAGGCCATCGACAGGGTAGTATATATAAAGGTATCGGAGGGGACACTTTTAAACAGGCTAAGCGGACGCTGGATTTGCCGCAACTGCCAGGCGCCATATCATGCCGTTGACTCACCGCCCCAAGCTGCGGGCAGGTGCGACCGCTGTGGTGGCGAGCTGTACCAGCGTCCTGATGATACTGTGGAGACAGTTAAAAAGCGGTTGGAGGTCTATTTTGCGGAGACGTCCCCTCTTATTGACTACTACAACCGGGCAGATAAATTGCTGGAGGTGAATGGCGAAGGAAGTGTGGCCGAGGTGAACCGGAGGATATTAGCCGCTCTGAAGTGAGGGGAGTTAGCCGTCGGATGGGTATAATCATAAAATCTGATAAAGAGATTGCTGCTATGCGGCAGGCTGGCAGAATTGTAGGTACGGTGCTGGAAATATTGAGTGAGCAGGTGAAACCCGGTATGAAAACAAAGGAGCTGGATATTATTGCCGGGAGGGAACTGGAAAGGCTGGGAGCCAGACCTTCGTTTAAGGGGTACCGGGGCTTTCCGGCCAATGTCTGCGTATCGGTAAATGACGAGATAGTTCACGGGATTCCGGGAGAACGGATTCTGAATGAAGGCGATATCGTTTCCCTTGACTTTGGCGCCATTTATGATGGTTTTCAGGGTGACGCCGCCTTGACCGTAGCCATCGGCGAGGCAAGTCCGGAGGCCAAGCGTCTCATAGAAGCTACCAGGGGCTCCCTCCAGGCTGGCATAGCGGCAGCTTGCGCCGGGGCGACATTGGGGGATGTTTCCGCCGCTATCCAGGGTTATGCCGAATCAAGAGGCTACTCGGTAGTGCGTGAGTATACCGGGCATGGCATCGGGCGTGAATTGCACGAGGAGCCACAGATACCCAATTTTGGCTCACCGGGAACGGGCCCGGTGTTGAAAAAGGGTATGACCCTTGCCCTCGAGCCTATGCTGAATGCTGGCGATTGCCGTACCCGGCTTGCCGATGACGGCTGGACAGTGCTTACGGCTGATGGCAGCCTTTCGGCGCACTTTGAACATACCATTGCCATTAATGATACTGAACCGGAGGTGCTGACTAGGGGAGTTTATGCCTAAAAAAGAGGCTATTGAAGTTGAGGGGATAGTCATTGAGGCGTTACCTAATGCTATGTTTCGAGTTGAGTTACCTAATGGGCATGAGGTGCTGGCTCATATTTCGGGCAAGATAAGGATGCACTACATCAGGGTGTTGCCTGGCGATAAGGTGCTGATTGAGCTTTCCCCATATGACCTATCACGGGGCAGAATAACCTATCGGCTCAAGTAGTTTAAGGAATTTAAATATGAAAGTAAGGGCTTCAGTAAAAGTAAGGTGTGAAAAGTGCAAGGTGGTCAAGCGGCGGGGGGTGCTCAGGATTATTTGCACCAACCCGAGGCATAAGCAGAGGCAGGGATAACGTTCTGGGAGCAAGGAGGAAGTAAATGCCGCGTGTCGCCGGAATAGATATACCTGTAAATAAGCAGGCATGGGTTTCACTGCAATATATTTACGGCATTGGCGCTACTCTGAGCCAGAAGATTCTGGCTCAGGCTGAGATCCCTCCAGATACGAAGATGAAGGATCTTACTGAGGAGGAAGTCAACCGTCTCCGGGAGATTATTGACCGGCAGTATAAGGTTGAAGGTGAGCTGAGAAAAGAGGTAAATTTTAATATCAAGCGCCTGATTGAGGTCGGGAGCTATCGCGGGCTCAGGCATCGTCACGGGTTGCCTGTCAGGGGGCAACGGACACGGACCAATGCCCGTACCAAGCGGGGTCCGCGCCGGACGGTAGCCGGCAGAGGCCAGAGGCGTGGTATGGCTAAGAAATAAAAAAGATAAGGATTTGCACCTCTTTAATTCTATGGGGGGGGCATAAACTAACGGGCTAAGCCGTGAATGATACTGGGTGGCCGGGTGGGAAAAGATAAAATAAAAAGTGCCGGGTGGGGTGGTGGGGCACAAGCTCACGGGATAGGCCGTGGATGCTGCGAGGGCGGCAGGGTGGGAAAAGATAATAATAAGGAATAAATAAGTCTGTTGATAAGGAGGTCGGGGTGCCACAGAAAAGGCGAACCAAAACCAGGAGGCGGGAACGTAAATCGGTTCCTACCGGCAGGGCTTACATACAGTCCACCTTTAACAATACCCTGGTAACCCTCACCGACCCCCAGGGGAATGCCTTGGCCTGGGGAAGTTCGGGGACGGCCGGGTTTAAGGGTTCGCGCAAAGGCACGCCCTATGCGGCTCAGATGGCGGCTCGTGATGCCGCCCGGAAAGCCATGGTACATGGCCTGCGGCAGGTAGAGGTTTTTATTAAGGGTCCGGGCAGCGGGCGTGAGGCAGCTATCCGTTCTTTGCAGGGCTCTGGCCTTTATATTATCGGGATTAGGGATGTCACGCCTATCCCGCATGCCGGCTGTCGCCCTCCTAAGAGGAGACGAGTCTAGAAGGGGAAAGAATGGCAAGATACACGGGAGCAGTCTGTCGCTTATGTCGGCGCAGTGGTGAGAAGCTCTTTATAAAGGGCAGCCGCTGTTTTACGCCTAAATGTGCTCTGGACAAGCGGCCAAAACCACCGGGGCAGCAGATAGGGCGGCGGCGGAGAATTTCTGACCGCGGCTTGCAGTTGAGAGAGAAGCAGAAAGCCCGCTATGCCTACCAGATTCTGGAGAGGCAGTTCCGGCGCACCTTCGCCCAGGCGGAGAGACAGGCGGGCATTACCGGTGAAAATCTCCTGGTGCTGCTGGAGAGGCGGCTGGATAATGTGGTGTATCGTTTGGGTTTTGCCGATTCCCGTTCCCAGGCCCGCCAGCTGGTACGGCACGGACACATTATGCTGAATGGACGCAAAACTGATATCCCCTCGTGTCTGGTCAAGGAGGGAGATACGATTAGCTGGCGAGAGCAGAGTAACAAGACCGAGTATTATAAGCAGCTGGCCCAGACCATTGAGGCTAAGACTGTCCTGGGCTGGCTGAGTCTGGATAGGCAAAACCTGGTTGGGCAGGTCTTGTCTTTACCTACCCCTGAAGAGGCTGATGCCAGGTTTGATGGCAAGGCTATAGTTGAGTACTACTCACGGTAGTTTATAAGGAGGCAATTCTTTGTCTGGACTGGTGATACCCAATATTGAATGCATCGAGAGCGTGGATAACTTCGGGCGGTTTATAGCTGAACCTCTGGGAAAGGGGTTTGGTATTACTCTGGGTAACTCCTTGCGCCGGGTATTGCTTGGCTATCTTCCGGGAGCGGCCGTGACCAAGGTCAGGATTGATAGAGTTCCACATGAATTCACTGTTATCCCCAATGCCAAGGAAGATGTTATGGAGTTTCTGCTCAATGTCAAAGAAATAAGGTTAAAGCCTCTCTCTGACCGTGGCGGTACGTTAATCCTGGATGTACAGGGTGAAGGCCGTATTTGTGTAGCTGATATCAAGCCCTCGGCTGACTTTGAGATTGCCAACCCCGAGCTCTGTCTGATTACTCTTAATACGCCTGACGCCAACCTTTATGCGGAGTTCGATGTGGAATTGGGTACGGGTTTTAAGACGGCTGAGTCCATTGACAATATGCCGGTGGGCACAATTCCAGTGGATGCCATTTTTACCCCGATACGCAAGGTCAACTTTACCGTTGAACCGACTCATATCGGCCATGAGACCAGCCATGAGCGGTTGCATCTGGAGGTCTGGACTGATGGCACTATGTCACCTGTGGACGCGTTGAGCCGTGCCGCCGTCATTCTGATAGAGCAACTAACCCCGTTCCTTGAGTACGTCAAGATTTCCCAGATGGAGGCAGAGGAGCGGCTTATCCGCTTATCTATCCCGGATGAAAAATATAATATGCCTGTAGAGCAATTGGATTTATCAGTGCGCACCATGAATTGCTTGAGGCGCAGCAACATAACCACTGTGGGCGAGCTCATCGGCAGAGGGTCGAAAGAGTTGCTCAAGCTGCGCAACTTCGGTCAAAAATCTTTTCAGGAGATAGAGGACCGTCTCGGCGCGATTGGGCTATCGCTTAATCCCAAGGTCGAAGAGGACTCAGAAGAGCCGGATGTCGCCGAGCAGGAGGCAGAAGATGTGAAGCCGGTGGAAATGAGTACGGAGGGGGAAGAGCCTGATATTGGTGAGTCCGGTATTTCCGGCGAGGACAGTTCTGATGATGGAGAACCGCAGGCATGAGGCACCAAGTAGCTGGCAGAAAATTGGGCAGGGCAACCGGTCACCGGCGGGCATTATATCGTAACCTGGTGACTGACCTTCTTAAACGTGAGAAGATTATTACCACCGAGGCCAAGGCTAAGGAAGTGCGCGGCCTGGCAGAGAAGATGATTACCCTGGGTAAGAAGGGCGGGCTTCACTCCTATCGCCAGGCGCTGTCATTTATTATGGACAAGAAAGTAACCGAGAAGTTATTTGCGGCGCTGGCACCAAGATACAAGGAACGGCACGGTGGCTATACCCGGATTGTTAAGTTAGAACCCAGGCTGGGTGATGGTGCGCCTATGGTTCAGCTTGAGCTGGTCGAGTAGCGGTGTCTGGATGTTACCAGCTTGAAGGCAATGAAGGTTGTGGGCTCGGCAACAGGCACCAGGATTGTACTGGTTTTGGAATATGATGGCACCAATTATCATGGCTCCCAGTTGCAGGCTAATGCGCCTACTATTCAGGGGGAGCTGGAGAGAGCATTGCGGAGGCTTACCGGAGAGAGAATAAGGGTTAAAGCGGCCAGCCGGACCGATGCCGGAGTTCATGCCAGGGGACAGGTGGTTAGCTTCGGGACGAGGTCGGCTCTACCCTTAAAAGCATTTGTTGAGGGCTTGAATTACTATTTGCCCGGGGATATTGCGGTTAAAGAAGCCTTCGGGACGAACGATGCCTTTGATGTCAGGCGTGGCGCTCTCAGCCGGGAGTACAGGTATTATATACTGAACAGCCCGACTCGCTCGCCGATGAGACAGGGCTTTTCGTACAGGATTAACGGCAAACTGGATGTTAAGGCGATGCAACTGGCGTGCCGGGCTCTTGTCGGCAAGCACGACTTTGCCTCATTTGTTTCCAGCCCCGAGGCGGCCAAGAAGAGCACGGTAAGGGATGTGTATAAAGCGGAAATAGAGCAGGATGGCGACATGATTATTCTTGATATGGTGGCTAATTCTTTCCTGACCCACCAGGTGCGCAATACGGTTGGTTCTTTAATCAGGGTCGGGCAGGGTAAGATGACAGTTGATGAGTTTTTCAGTATGGTTGAGGCCAGGAGACCCGGTCTGGCCGGGCCCACCGCACCTGCCGGGGGGCTGTGCCTGATGCGGGTAGATTATCCAAGTCCCTTTGGGAGAGATGCGGCATGAAGACTTATAGCGCCAGACCGGCTGATATTGAGCGACAATGGCATGTGGTTGATGCCTCGGACCAAACCCTGGGCAGGCTGTCCAGCCAGATAGCTCGCTGGCTTATGGGCAAGCACAAGCCGATGTTTACTCCCAACCAGGATACCGGGGATTTTGTGGTTGTTATCAATGCTGACAAGGTACGTGTCAGTGGTAGAAAGTCCAAGCAGAAGCTTTATTACCGGCATTCGGGGTATCCTGGTGGGCTCAAGAGCGTTACTCTGGAGAAGGTAATGCAGAATAACCCGACGCGGATAATTGAGCATGCCGTCAAAGGCATGTTGCCCCACACGCGGCTGGGTGCCCAGATGAAGAAAAGACTCAAGGTTTATGCCGGGGACAAGCATCCTCACCTGGCTCAGACGAAGACTGATTCGGAGAAGGAAGCGAATTAAGGGGACAGGGTTTATATGGAAAAACAGAGCTATTTCTACGGGACAGGCCGGCGAAAGACATCGGTAGCGCGGGTAAGGTTAATGGCGGGAAATGGTGCCATTATCGTGAATGGTACGCCCTACGAAGAAAGATTTCCGTCCCTTGAGCACCAGCGCGTCATCGTGCAGCCTCTTTTAACCACCGAGAACCTGGGTAAGTATAATGTGGTGGCCAAGGTGGAGGGCGGCGGTGTTACCGGGCAGAGCGGCGCCATCGCTCACGGTATTTCCCGCGCCCTGGTGAATGCTGATGAGCGCTTTAAGTTAGTCCTGCGCCAGAGCGGGCTGCTGACCAGGGATGCCCGTGCCAAAGAGCGAAAGAAGCCCGGCCTCAAGAGAGCCAGGAAAGCGCCTCAATACACCAAGAGATAAGAAGTCAGGTAAACAGGGTCACATATTCTCTTCTGTTTTGGTTGGTTCGGTATTAGCTTTGTGTTCATGGCGTCTAGCATCATAATCTCTATAATTTTACAACCCACCCCCTGTATCCCCCTCCCTTGGTAAGGGAGGGGGAAGAATTTTTTAGAGAGGGGCGAAGCCCCTCTAAAACTCCCCTTGGGGTGGCAGGGTTAGGGATGAACAAAATAGCCGTAGATGCCGCGAGGGTGGCGGGTGGGAATAGATAAAGTAGGCCTATCGTTATATTTTCCTACCCCTTCGCCAGCCTCTCCTTAAGGTAGTTGATGACGTTCACGGGGGAGGGGTCAACGCGGTAGAGAATCGCCAGGTAGTAGCTGGCAAAGTCGCCGAAGGACACCGTGCTTACCATCTGACTTAGAGGGCTGCTGCCTTCGCTGTCCACGAACTCATATTTTACACCGGCACGCTTAAGAAGCTCGCAGGTTACCTCATAGCGTAGCTGAACGCGCTGGTTGAATAAGGGTGAGCGCAGCAGGACAACCCTTATCTGGCTGGCTATCTCCCTGGGGTACTCAAAACCAACGGTGGCGTTATGGTTGAGTTCCGGGAAGACCTCGTAGAAAGCCCATGCCTTGCCGTTTTCATTAATCTGGGTCTTCCAGCGGTGGGCCACTTCAGCGAGTATACCGGCGCCGTATATCACCGGCAGGCAGCCATAAAGGCGCTGGGCCATCTGTTTCGCCGGATTAGAAGATAGCGGTACTTTTTCGTCTATTCTTGCCGACAGCCCCTCCAGAACCTTTACCGTTTCCGCCACATCTGCCGTTTTATCACCGAGGAAACCGAGCCTTTGCAATACCCCAAGGGTAGGTATGAAGCTGAAACCAAGGGCGGCGCGGGGCTGGGCTTTGTATTCAATTTTAAAAACGGGGATGTTATTCTCCTCGGCCATCTCTTTCAGCCTGCCGCCGGTAGTCATCGCCAGCTTTTTGGCTTCTGTTTTCAGTGACAGCCCGAACGCCGACAGGGTCTCCTCGGTATTGCCCGAATAGCTGGAGGCAATGACCAGGGTTCTGTTATTGACGAAGGCAGGCAGACCGTAGTCGCGGTGGATAAGAATGGGTATCCTGGACTCTGTTTCGGCCAGAGTTCTTATCAGGTCGCCGCCAATAGCCGACCCGCCCATGCCCAGGATAACCACCTTATCAATATCGGCATAATCAGCGGGCAGGTTGAGGCTCATGGCTGCCTGAAATGCCTGATGGCACTGCCAGGACAGTTCTTTGATGCGGGCCAGCATGCCTTCCGGGTCAGCCTGCTTAAAGACTTCCGGGTCATCAAGATTGATATTACTCATCGTATTCTACCTCACTCCCTTTGTCCCCCTCTCCTATCAAGGAGAGGGGGAAGATTGTGTAAGAGAGGCTCCGCCTCTCTAAAACTCTCTACTTCGGGGCGGCGGGGTATCTATTCAGGGTTAAGCCGCTGATGTCACGAGGGCGGCAGGGTGGGAATAGATATCAAGCTATACTCCCGCCAGCTCTTTACCCAGCTTAATCAGTCTTTCCGCCCGGGCCGGGGAATCAGTCTCGGAATAGATACGCAGTACCGGTTCGGTTCCGGAAAACCTGATGAGCAGCCAGGTATTATCCGCCAGGACGAAGCGGAAACCGTCAGTGGTATCAACCTTCGATACCCGGACATTATTAATAGACTCGGGGGGGTTATTGCGGACGCGGTCTATGATTGCCTGGCGTTCAGCTTCGGGGAATTTGGCGTCCAGCCGTTTATAGTGATGAGGGCCTACCTTGCTGTAGAGATAGTCAATAAGCTCCGATGGATTTTTACCTGTCTTGGCCATCAGGTCGAGGAAATAGAGATTGGCCAGGATACCGTCGCGCTCGGCCACATGACCGCGGAAGCCGTAGCCGCCACTCTCCTCACCGCCGATGAGCGCCTTCTGGGCCAGCATCACTGGTGCCACGTACTTGAAGCCCACCGGTGTCTCGTACACCGGCACGTCATAAATCTCGCCGAGGCGGTCAATCATGCTGGTGGTAGTCAGTGTCTTGACGATAGGACCGCGCTCACCGCGCACCTCCAGCAGGTAGAGGCAGAGCAGGGCGAAGACCTGGAGCTGGGTCAGGAATGTGCCCTTTTCATCCACGATGCCCATGCGGTCGGCATCGCCGTCGGTAGCCAGTCCCACGCTGGCCCCCCGCTCTTTGACGGTGGCCAGCAATTTGGCGAGGTTAGCGGCGATTGGCTCCGGCTGGATGCCGGGAAAGAGCGGATTCCGTTGGCTGTTTATCTCTATAAGGTCGGTGGTGCCTCCACTCAGCAGCCTCTCCATATAACCAGCCCCGGCGCCATACATGGGGTCGACCACCAGTTTCAGGCCGGCCTGGCGCAGCGCCTCCAGGTCAGTGAGGCTTTTTATCTGGTCGAAGTAAATCGGGTCAAGGTCGAGCTCGGCTACCAGTCCCTGCTCTTTAGCTTTAGCCAGAGGCAGCCGGTTCACTTTCCCGGTAGTAAGGGCCTGGGAGATGAATTTCTCTATCCCGGTGGTAGTCTCATCTGAGGCGCTGGAGCCGTGCTCGTTTTTATACTTGAATCCGTTCCAGATGGCCGGATTGTGGCTGGCGGTGATGATGATGGCGCCGCCGGCCTTTTTAGCCAGGACACCATAGCTTATTACCGGTGTCGGCGCGGCTCGGGAGCACAGGTAAACCTTGA
>CAYWRT010000079.1:0-10168 GCA_964460815.1 uncultured Dehalococcoidaceae bacterium | reverse complement strand
GTTTCCCCGTGTCCATCGGACTGTGATAATATCGCGGTTGGTCCGTATTTCTTTATTATCCGCCTTATTTCACTGGTGATTATATCGATGGCCTCATCCCAGGAAATCCTCTGGTACCTGCTTTTCCCCCGGTTCTGCGGGTTTCTCTCGCCATTGGGGTCCCAGTCAACCCTCTTCAGGGGGTACAATACCCGGTTTGGAGAGTGAACCCGGTTTTTGTAGGCCAGGGTGAAGGGGGGTATCAGTGATTTCATGCTGGCTGTAAAGGTCTGACCGCGAGCTTTGATTTTCCATGGTTCTCGCTGGTACTTCCAGTCAAAGTGGAAGGGCCTGATTCTTATTATTTTACCGTTCTTAACATCAACCTGGACGGGATTTGAATCCTCGGTAACACCGCCACCAGAAAGTCCTTTCACGAATGTTTTCTCTGACTCTGGCATTTTGCCTCCTTAATCCATTCTAAAAAAGCGGTACCCGCGGCAGTCCCCAGATTTCCCAGGGGGCCCGGTTGTTTTCGGAAGAAACAATGACGTTTATAATAATAATCCCTGCCTCAGGCCATGTCAAATTTGTGGTCTCATTTTCCGGGGTCGCTTGGAAAGCTGGACTGACTTTTAAAAAGGTTTGCCGGGGCGGGCTGCCGGAGGGTATCGGGGTGGTTTCAGGCCGGGCGCACTGCCCTGGGCTTTGTCCTCAGGAAGTGAGTAAAGCCCACCAGGCAGGGCAGAGCCACGCTATAAACGATGAGTGATGCCGAAGTTCCCACCCACCAGCCTACCGGTGATAGCGGGACAAAGAGGACAGCGCAGGCCAGAGTGACATTCCTTTTAATGAGGAGGACCAATGTTGCGGGAACAGCTAATATGAGCGTTGGCTGGGTGACCGAAGCCAGGAGCACGCCAATGGTGGTGCTAACCCCCCGGCCGCCCCTGAAGCCAATGAAGACCGGCCAGTTATGCCCGATGACGGCAGCCGCACCGGTAAATATGACGACAATCTGGGACATATTGGTTGCCTGGGCAATAATTATGGCCAGTGCGCCTTTGCCGACATCAATGATACCTACCACAATGCCTGCCTTGTGACTCAGTTCACGGAAGGCATTGGCGGCCCCCATGTTCTCATCCCCCATCTGCCGGATGTCTTTGCCCTTCAGGATGCGACCGGCGATATAGGCAGTGGGGAGAGAGCCGAGAAGATAACCCAGAACTATTATTAACCAGGGCATGTCATATTCCGATGGTGGTGCCGGGAGTGGGACTCGAACCCACAAGGGTTGCCCCGGCGGATTTTAAGTCCGCTGCGTCTGCCAATTCCGCCACCCCGGCATTACCTACGCTATTGTAGGTTCTGGAGGGGAGGGTGTCAAGGGGGTGGGGTTGGGGAGGTAGAAAGTTGAAATAGTACGCAACTTTTATTATAGTTGGGACAGGAAAGGAGAGGAATATGAGAACAACAAGACTGGATTATTCAATATTCGATAAGTTTAATTTTGAGAGGCAACCTGTAGGCATCAAATATTCCCTGATAAGACCGAAGGGAATCGAGCCCCTGGACAGGAAGCTCGCTATTTGCGAGATGTTTAAAGAGGCGCAGACCAGCCGGCCGTTCTACGCTACGGCGGAGAACATACAGTGCGGCGAGCACATAGTGGGCTTTGAGTTATTCCCGCCGGGTATGTACAGCGGGCAGGTGGGCCCAAAATTTTTCATGTTTAGAAATCCGGCGGCCAATAGAAGAGTATATGATTACATTCCCGTATTGCCGAAGGACTCTGTAAAGTACATAACTCATGCCCCTTTGGACCAGATGCAGTTTGACCCGGACCTGCTTATCATTACGGCCAACACTCGTCAGGCTGAAATCATAATGAGAGCGAGCAGCTATTCAGACGGCAGGATGTGGACGATGAAAGGCTCAACATGTCTGTCATGTGCCTGGTTATACTCTTATCCGTACTTAAGCGGAGAACTGAATTTCTGCATTAGTGGTCTCGGGTTCAGTATGAAGGGAAGAGAGGTACTGCCCGAAGGACTCTTTATTATTTCCGTTCCCTGTAATCTGCTGCTGGGGTTGATAGATAATTTGAACGATATGGAATGGGACCCGTACTGGTTCCACCTGGGCGGCAGTGAAGGGTTTATCAAAGGTACCGAGGATCTGAGGAAGGTATTTGAGCAGGAGTATGCGGACGAATAAGGAATCGGTTCACTCTTTCTGTTTCTTCTTGTAATCTACAAAGCCCTTGAAGACAGATTCATATTCTTGGACCATCTCAGCCGGCGTTCTATACCTGAACTGCGGTAGTCTAGCGTCGTAGACCATTTTGGCGACTTTAGCGAAATACCAGGTTTCAAGTTCCCGGCGGCAATTGCAGCATATTGCCAGAGTCGGGTGATTGGCTATGCCCGCCTGTTCTGTAATTTCGTTGGGGATGACCTGGTGTCTCTCAACAGCCCCAAGCAGACTTCTATACCCGCAGACTTCACAGATTTCATCGGTCATGACACTTACTCATCAATATGCCCTGTTTGTTTGAATCTTTAAATTCTCCAAACCAAAAAGGGCACCAGCCGCACCATATCAGTGGTTCCAGTGCCCTCGTCATCCCGTCATCTTACCTGCCACAGTAACAGATTTTTTACTATCTCATATCACGTAAGCATTATTATAGTCCTATTGTTGTATTTGTCAATACCCGCAGGTCAGCCATTAGTCTCCAGGGGTTCAGGCTAGTCAGGTTTGTTGACAGCAAGACTGCTTTGATTTTAATATATTTGCAAGGGTTGATATGGCGAATAATTTCTCGGAAATATCTGAAGGACGTCTCCGACTGGAACAGGTGAGATTGTCATACTATAAGCGCCGGAAGATATACGGGATAATTACCATCAGCCTGGTTTTCCTGGTGATTGTGTTCCTCGGTTTATATCACCTCACCGATATAGTATTTGGGCCGCCTGAGGGCCTAAGTGCTGTTTCCAAAGTTGGGGAATGGGCTATGTTTCACCACGACCTGGGGCGCACCGGTAGCACCGGCCCGAGTGCTGTCCTGCCCCAGGGCGAACTGAGGTGGGCCTTTTCTACTGGCGGCGCCATTCACTCGTCGCCGGCGGTAGCGAACGGTACCGTCTACATTGGCTCCTGGGATGGCAGGTTTTATGCCCTGGATGCGGCCACCGGAGATAAACTTTGGGAGTTTCAGACAGGCAGCTCTATTGAGTCCTCACCAGCGGTTCAAAATGGGGTGGTCTATTTCGGGTCAAATGACGGCAGGCTATATGCGCTCGATGCAACCACCGGTGAAAAGCTGTGGGATTTCAATACAAAATATGCCATTAAGTCTACCCCCACCGTGGCCGATGGTATCGTCTATTTTGGCTCTGATGATTACCGTGTTTATGCGGTAGATGCTGGCAAGGGAACAGAACTGTGGCATTTTCAGACAGGCAACTATGTCAAATCATCGCCGGCTGTGGCCAACGGCATCGTCCATGTCGGTTCGATGGATGGCTTTTATTACACCCTTCATGCCCGGAATGGAAGGCTTCGCCTTCAGTTTTGGGCATCCTCTGCGGTTATTGTCTCGTCTCCAGCCGTGGTTGATAACGTCGTCTATTTTTGCAATGCCCAAGGTCTGCTATATGGCGTTGATGTTAAAGCCCGAAATTGGCCCCTTGAAATTAGGCTCAGACCTTACTGGAGCGCGCTATATATGCGAGGCGGGGCACCCCGCCCGTCACCCCCTTCTGGCTACCTTTGGTCCCTCAGTCTGGGGGCACCAACAAGTTCCTCCCCGGCCGTGGTAGATGACAACCTGTACATAGGTTCGGGTAGTAAATTATTCTCCATAGATACCAGTTCTCAGGAAGAGCGGTGGGAATTTGAAACCGGGGACATCATAAGCTCCTCGCCTGGAGTCGCCGACGCAACTGTCTATGTGGGTAGTGAAGATGGCTGCCTTTACGCTCTGGATACTATCACCGGTGATAAGCTTTGGGATTACTGCACCGGAGGTAAAATTACCTCATCCCCCGCCGTAGCGGATGGGACGGTTTATATAGGGTCGCACGATGGCAACTTGTATGCCATTAATTAGCTTAATTGAAGAGAAGCAATTCAATTTCTGAGAAACGCCCCTGTTTTTAATTGAAGTTTGTGTCCCTAAAGTGTACTGGTCGTTTTGCCGCGGGCTGTTGTTTTGTTAATTTGAATTTTTAACCTTAATTACCTCGCCGGTATTGACAAATATGCCATTTGGTATTATTATTCGCAAATGAGTTAGTGAGGGCAGACCAGTGGCTTCCAAATATGAGATAGGGCAGAAGGTTATAATAAGACCTGTTAGTGAGCAGCCTTTGACGAAAAGGGAAAGTGATATTGAGTCCTACGCGGGTCAAATTGGCGAAGTCTCCAATTATTACTGGATAAGTCCGCGTACTGGTAAAGTCTTCTACATTTATACCGTCCGTATCGGTGTTGATTATAAAGAGGTAGTTTTATACGAAGACGAGATAGAAGCTTGTATGGTCTAGGTATTTAGATTTAGAGCAAGGAATATAACACAAGATTGTGATTATTCGTCCAGCATGACCTAAGGATGCGTAGGTCGCCGCTCAGTTATCTTTGAGGGTTCCAAAAGACTGGAGGCGACGGGCGGATTCGAACCGCCGAATAGGGGTTTTGCAGACCCCCGCCTTAACCTCTTGGCCACGTCGCCCTACCTGTGTTCTTCTATTCTATGCCAAAATTAAGAATGTTGCAAAATTTTGGTTCAGGGATTAAGTGATGCCGGCCGAAGCGCTTGTCTTCTCAGCAATTCCCCATTTGCAGGTCAAACCCGGTTTTTGGTAATCTAGGATAGAGGATTATACTGGAGCGGGAGGTAGGGCAGATTAAGAAGACCTATGCCGAAGCCGGTGTCAATATTGATATTGCGGCCAGAGCCAAAAAGCTGATTGGAAAACATGCGGCGACTACCCTGCGCCCTGAGGTCTTGAGTGGGGTCGGGTTCTTTGGCGGGCTTTTTGAATTCAAGGGGTACAATCAGCCGGTTCTGGTTTCCAGTACCGATTCGGTTGGCACCAAGCTGAAGATTGCCAATGCCTTGGACAGGCATGATACCATAGGCATCGACATCGTTAACCACTGTGTTAACGATATTTTCACCTGCGGTGCCGAGCCCATGTTCTTCCTGGACTACATAGGTATCGGCAAGCTGATACCGGAGAAGGTGGAGTCTATTGTTAAAGGGCTGGCCCAGGCCTGCCGTGAGGTTGGCTGTGCTCTTATCGGCGGTGAGACCGCAGAGTTGCCCGGGCTTTATGCCAGCAAAGATTATGACCTGGTCGGTTTCATCGTCGGGGTGGTGGAGAAAGAGAAGATAATCATGGGGGCTTCAATTGCTGCCGGTGATGCTATTATCGGCCTGTCCTCCAGCGGGCTGCATACCAACGGCTATTCTCTGGCCCGCCAGATTTTTGGTGAGACCCCGTCGGCGCTGAAAAAGTACTACCCTGACTTGGGCAGGACTATCGGCGAGGCGCTTCTGGAGCCCCACCGCTGTTATTATCACCAGTTAAAGCCGTTACTGCCATTCATCAGGGGCATAGCGCATATCACCGGCGGCGGACTTATTGACAATGTGCCCCGAGTGCTACCAGAGGGCCTGGCGGCACGGTTCGATAGTCGGGCATGGTCTGTCCCCCCTATTTTTCAGCTAATCCAGCAGCAGGGTAACGTTGACCGTGGTGAGATGTACCATGTGTTCAATATGGGTATCGGCATGGTGGTCATCTGCTCGCCGGAGAATGTTGGGCGCCTGCTGGGGCAGTTGCCCGATGGCAGGGTGATTGGCGAGGTAGTGGGGCAGAAGGGGAGAGCCAGGGTGGTTATAGAGTAGGGTTATGGCCTATTGGGGAGGGGCGAAGTCTATCTTATCTATTCCCACCCACCGCCCTCGCGGCATCTATGGCTTATCCCGTAGATATTCCCCACATCGCTATACAGAGAGTTCCAGAGAGGCGCAGCCTCTCTCTCAACACCTCCCCCTCTCCTTTGAAGTAGAGGGGGACAATGGGGGTGAGGTAGAAGATGAGAGGAACGTTATGGCTGATAACAATCTTGTTATTGGTAGCTGCTCTCTCTGTGGTTGGCTGTGGAAATCCCAAAGCCATAAAGCCGTTAACAGATGAGGAGAAAGATAGATTTATCGAAATAGCACTGAATACCCCGGAAGCATTGAGATACATGGAAAATGAAAGTAACTATGAGACCGAAGTAGACTGGATAGGGTTGGGCAGGAGGGGGTCAGTATCAGTGGAGACGCACCGGTTTGACTATGAAGAAATAGCCGACGGGAACCTTCCTGTCGACCGTTTATATTTTTCAGAGTCGCTGACCCTCCATCCGCATGTTTACATCCGTGTTGGTGAGCCAGTACGAATGTTCATCAGTGTAGCTATTGACAGGGAGACGGAAGAGGTCTTGAATGTTAAATTGCTGCCAGGGCGAGGAACGCCGGGTCCGGCACGGGGTCCCACTCCGGCTGAATAGCTAAGCCTGGCAAATGGGGTGCTTTATTTAGAGTGAAAAAGGGATTGTGGCTGGCAATGGGTTTGCTGGTAGTACTCGGGCTTGTGGCTGGTGGCTGTTCCGGACATCCTAAAGGTATGAAAAGCTTAAAGTGGCTGACCGACGCCGAGAAGGAGAAGGTTATTGAAATAGCTCTTGATACGCCGGAAGCCAGGAGGCAACTGGAGGGAGAAAGCCACTATGAGACGAGCCTGAACTGGATAGCGATAGTCTGGGATAGTTCAGGATATGAATATTCCGAGTGGCGGGGAATTAAGTATGATTGGGAGAAGGATGCGAATCTTCAATTAGTCCCGCCGACGGCAGAATTTTATTCCAGGGTAACCATCAACTTTGGTGAGCCACCACAATGGCAGGTGATGGTGGCCATCAACCCGGATACGGGAAAGGTGGCGCTGGTTCAAGAGAACCCGTTTAGAACCGGCCCCACTCCACCCAAATAAAACAAGCAAGTTTAGTGAAGAGAGGAGTTTTTGATGAGAGCCATTATCAGCGTATCGGACAAGACAGGAGTAACTGAATTCGCACAGGGCTTAAGCACGTTGGGGTACGAAGTATTTAGCACCGGCGGCACCAGGAAGGCATTGACTGAAGCCGGGGTGCCGGTAAAAAGCGTTTCGGAGATAACAGGCTTTCCCGAAATCCTTGACGGCAGGGTTAAGACCCTGCACCCGGCGGTTCATGGCGGCATTCTCGCCCGGCGTGACCTGCCGGCTCACATGGCGCAGTTAGCCGAGAATAAGATGGCGACCATTGACCTGGTGGCGGTTAATCTATATCCCTTCGTCCAGACAGTGTCTAAAGACGGCGTTACCCTTCAGGAAGCGCTGGAAAATATAGACATCGGCGGCCCGACCATGATTCGAGCCTCAGCCAAGAACTTTCCCGGTGTCATCGTGTTGGTAGACCCGGCCGACTATCAGCCGGTTCTGGAGAAGCTGAAGCAGGGAGATTTACCTCAGGATGAGCGCCGGCGGCTGGCGCAGAAGGCTTTCCAGCATGTGGCTATATATGACACGGCCATAGCGCAGTACCTGCGCCAGGGTGCGGGGGGCCTGCCTGACGAGATGACCGTAGCCCTGAAGAAACGCTACGGACTCCGCTACGGTGAGAACCCTCACCAGAAGGCTGCTTTTTACTCTGAGCAGGTGGTGGGAGGCAAGCAAAATACCGGCATTACCTGGGCCAAGCAACTTCATGGCAAGGAGCTTTCCTTCAATAATATCCTGGATGCTGATGCCGCCTGGGGAGCGGCTACTGATTTTGCCGCCCCGACCGTAGCGGTTATCAAGCACACCAACCCCTGCGGACTGGCCAGCCATGACGATATTGCCGAGGCGTACCGCCGTGCCTTCAGCGGCGATGAGGTGGCTGCCTTCGGGGGTATAGTCGCCGCCAACCGGGCGGTTACCCGGGCTATGGCGGAGGCAATGAAGCCGGTCTTCTACGAAATAGTTATCGCCCCCGATTATGCACCGGAGGCACTTGAATTATTGAAAAAGAAAAAAGACCTGCGTATCCTAGTGGCGGAACTGCCGCCCGGCTATGGAAAAAGCGAGTCAGGTTACATTGATTTCCGCCGTGTCAAGGGTGGCTTCCTCATGCAGGATTCGGATTCGCTACCGGAGGGGCAGGTGAACCTGAAGACGGTCACCAGGCGTAAGCCGACGCCGAAGGAGATAGAGGACTTGCTCTTTGCCTGGCGGGCAGCCAAGCATGTGAAGTCCAACGCCATCATGCTGGTCAAGGATAAGACGGTGGTGGGCATGGGCGCCGGGCAGCCGAGCCGGATTGTCAGCGCCCAGATAGCCGGGGAAAAAGCTGGCGAAAAGTCCAGGGGGAGTGTCCTGGCTTCGGACGCCATGTTCCCGTTCAATGACGTGGTGGAGCATGCTGCCAAGATAGGCGTAACTGCTATTATCCAGCCCGGTGGCTCCATAAGGGATGAAGACTCCGTCAAGGCGGCTGATACGCACAATATAGCTATGGTCTTCACCGGCGTCAGGCACTTCAGGCATTAAAAATGGGAAAGCTAAAGGGACAAAGTCTATATTATCTATTCCCACCCTGCCGCCCTCGTATCATCTGCGGCTTAACCCGTAGGAATAGCCTCCCCGCCACCCATAGGGAGAGGTAAAAAGAGAGTCTGAGAGAGACGAAGTCTCTCTTTCTGAACACTCCCCCTCTCCTTTGAAGGAGAGGGGGGATACAGGGGGTGGGTTGTGAAATATAAAGGGGGTGAGGTTAATAAATAACCTCCATAAGGAGGAGGAAGACTATGGCTAATGCAGTTCTGGTGTCAGACATGCTCCGGGGTTTCCTGGAGGAGGGCCATCCGCTATATTGTGGAGCCAGGGCCCGCCGCGTCATACCCAATATTCAGCATCTCCTGGAACAGGAGCTGGCTCGGGGTTCCAGAATGTTTTTTGTCTGTGACCACCATGACCCCGATGACCCTGAGTTCAGGATGTTCCCACCGCACTGCATTGAGGGTACGGAGGAGGCGGAGGTGATTCCGGAACTGGCCCAGTATCCGGGTGAAGTAATACCGAAGAAGACATACAGTGCTTTTTGGGAGACGCCGCTTGAGGAAAAGCTAAAAGAGTTCAAGCCCGAAAAGATTATTGTCTGCGGGGTCTGCACTGACATCTGTGTATATCAGGCTGTGGCTGATGCCCGGAACCGCGATTATCAGGTGGAGGTGCCGGTGGACTGTGTTGCCTCCTTTGATGAAAAGGCGCATCACTTCGCCCTGGAGCACATGGAGAGGGTACTGGGTGCCAAGCTGACAAGTTCTACGCAGAAAGAGTTGCCGATACCCGGGTTTAAACCAGCTCCCGAGGTTTTGTCCGGGGAGACCGCCGACATTTATTTTGTCCGCACCGTTGATATTCTGCGCGAGGAGGGTCTCAATCCGCGGGCTACTATGGAGGTCTTTACCAGCCGGGCCGGGATACTTTGTGGAATTGAAGAAGTGAAGGCATTGCTGGCTGAAGTCCTGCTGGAGGATAACCGCGAGGTCTGGGCGCTGGCTGAGGGTGAGACAATGGCGAAGAAAGAGGTGGTGCTGCGCATCACCGCCCCCTATCGGAGCTACGGTGTTTATGAAACCTCCATAATCGGTATTCTGGCTCATGGCAGCGGCTGGGCGACGGCTGCCAGGGAATGTGTCGCTGTCGCCGGTGGCATACCTCTCATTAGCTTCGGTGCCCGCCATGTGCACCCTTCGGTAGCCGGAGTGATGGACTACTCGGCAGTGGTGGGTGGCTGCGCTGGTTGCTCCAGCATTGCCGGCGCCCGGCTGGCTGGCGTGGCACCGGCTGGCACCATGCCCCATGCCCTGATTATCGTAGTCGGCGATACGGTTAAGGCGACCATGCTGTTCGATAAGCACATGCCGCCGGAGGTCCCGCGCATATCGCTGGTTGATACCTTCAAGGACGAGGCTGAGGAGAGCCTGCGGGTGGCTCAGGCGCTGGGGGAGAAACTTCAAAGCGTACGGCTGGATACACCCGGAGAAAGGGGCCGGGTCACCGCGGAAATGGTCAAGGAGGTGAGAGCCAGGCTGGACCTG
>CAYWRT010000078.1:0-10218 GCA_964460815.1 uncultured Dehalococcoidaceae bacterium | reverse complement strand
CATTGCTTATCAGACCGCCTATCTCAAGGCAAACTACCCGGCAGAGTATATTACCGCCTTCCTGACCATCCATGCCGGCCAGTCGGAAAAGGTAGCTAATGCTGTCGCCGAGTGCCGCCGCCTGAATATCACGGTTCTGCCACCGGATATCAACCGCAGCCAACCTAATTTCTCCATAGAAGAGGACGGGGATAGCCAGCCGGCTATCCGCTTCGGGCTGGCCGCTATCAAGAATATAGGTTCCGGGGCGGTGGAGCCCTTAAGCGCCGAGGTCAACAAGGACGGTGTCTTCATCTCTATTGAGGACCTGTGCCGCCGCAGTGACCTTCATACTGTAAACAGGCGGGCAATGGAGAGCCTGATTAAGGCGGGAGCCCTGGACTCTCTGGGAGACCGCGGCACCCTGCTTCACAATGTCAGCCGTATCCTGTCCCTGGCTCAGCGAGAACAGCGCCGGCGCGAGACGGGGCAGTCCACCATGTTTGACCTCTGGGGTGAGGCGGCGCCGGTGCCCCTCGCCGAGCTTGACCTGACTCCTGCCGGGGTAACCGACAGGGAGAAGGCTGTCTGGGAGAAAGAGTTGATGGGAGTCAGTTTCTCCGAGAAACCTTTCAGTCCGGTGTTCCGTGGAGAGAACGGTAATGCGGTATTCTGTGGCAACATTGACGCTGAACTGGATAAGCAGGTTATCGTCACTGCCGGGCGTGTTATCTCGGTACGCTATTCGTTTACCAAAAAAAGTGAGTCTTTTGCCATCGTTGTTCTTGAGGACGTCAGCGGACAGGTTGAGGTTATCGCCTGGCCCAGGGTCTATTCCCAAACTGAAGAAATGTGGCAGGAGGGCAATGAACTTGTGGTACAGGGCAAAGTACGAGCCAGAGACGATGAAGTCAGCGTTATCTGTGACAGTGTCAGCTACTATGAGCCACCCGGCGATGAGGGGGAGCCGAGCACCACGGTTGAAACGGCACCACCACAAAAGACTGTTGAAGACGTGGCGGCTGATACCCCGCCAGTTGTTTTGCGCCGACTGATAATAAGCATCAGCCAGACCAGCGATGAGGACGGGGACATAGCCCGCCTCAACCGGATAGTAGCCGCACTGAAGGTTTTTCCCGGGAGTGACGAAGTGCAGCTAAACATAACCAATGGAGGAGAGGCTACCAGTCTCAGGCTGGCTAATATACATACCGGCTACTGCCCTGAACTGCACCAGCGGCTGGCAGAGCTGGTGGGTGATGATGGGTTCAGGATAGAGTCTTGCCAATAATCAGCAGGAGAACATAACAATGGACAAGCTAATGAGCAACCTTGATTTTAAGCTTATGTCTTTCGGCTTTAAATTTCGTGACCTTCTCTTGCCGCGGGAAAACGTATTGAAAGAGGTTGGCATAAAGCCTGGCTTCTGCATACTTGATTATGGCTGTGGTCCCGGGAGCTATACAATTCCGGCGGCCCAATCAGTCGGGAGCTCCGGGAAGGTCTACGCCCTGGATATCCAGCCGCTCGCGGTCCAGCGAGTCCGGAGTACCGCTGCCAGGAGAGGTTTGACCAATATAGAAGCTATTCTTTCTGATTGCGCCACCGGGTTGCCAGACAACAGCATAGACGTTGTTCTCCTCTATGACACTCTTCACGGTTTAAATGAACCGGATGAGGTGTTAGCCGAGTTGCATCGAGTGTTAAAGCCTGACGGTATCCTGTCTTTCAACGACCACCACATGAAAGAAGAAAACGAAATAATATCCAGGATAACGGGTAAGGGTTGGTTTACCCTGTTAAGAAAAGGCGAAAGGGTATATAATTTCTCTAAGGTTAGTTGAGGGAAATCCGAAATGTCTTCCGGCGACACACATCAGGGACATAGAAAAAGACTGCGGGAAAAGCTCCTTAAGTCGGGACTGGCTGGCTTTCACGACTATGAAGTTGTGGAATTACTGCTGAGCCTGGGCACTCCGCGCAAGGACTGCAAGCTACCGGCCAAAGAGGCGATTAAGAGGTTTAAAACACTGCGGGGAGTCCTGGAAGCCTCTGCCGAGGAGCTACAGCAGATAGACGGGATTGGCGCTCACAGCGCCTTTGGCATCAAGCTGGTGCAGGCGGTCGCCAGGGAGTTTCTCAAGGCGAAAATCCTGGACAAGCCCTTTTACCAGTCCTCCCAGGAGGTCTTTGACTACCTCTACCACTCCATGCGCGGCCTCAGGAAAGAGGTCTTTAAGGTAATCTACCTGAACAGCCAGAACCAGATTATTGATACCATTGACCTCACTGAAGGCACCGTAAATAGCAGCTCGGTCCCGTCCCGTGAGGTTATCGAGGGTGTTATCAAGCATAACGCCACCTCCCTGATTTTTGTCCATAACCACCCTTCGGGCAACCCTGAACCCAGCCCGAGTGATAAAGAGCTGACCCGGGAGCTGGTCTACGCCGGCAGGATTATGCGAATCAAGGTGCTGGACCACATCATCATCGGCGATAACCGGTACTTCAGCTTTGCCGGTGAAGGACTGATTGAGGAATATGAACTGGATTTTCTGAACCTGAAATTGAGAGGCACCTCCGAGGCAAAGCGAAGACTGTATCAGGCCAGATTATCTGCCGATAAACCGCGCTATTAATCTGGTAAAAATGCGGATTATTCAGTACCGGATTTTGCTTCCAGGTTAAGAAGAAACCTCTTCATCTCCAGTCCCCCGCTAAAGCCGCCAAGCCCGCCATTAGCGGCCAGGACGCGGTGGCAGGGGACAATAACCGGCCAGGGGTTCCTACCCAGAGCCTGTCCCACGGCTCGCACCGCCTTTGGCTTTCCCATCTGCTCCGCCACCCAGGTGTAGCTTCTGGTCTCACCGTAGGGGATGAGCCTGGTTCTCTCCCATACTTCACGCTGAAAAGCAGTAGCTCCGGAGAGGTCGAGGCTGTCCGGGAAATCTACCTTATGACCGGCGAAGTAAGCCTTGAGGCGCTCTACTAGGTCCTGAAATAGGTCAGGCGACGGAGCCGCCTGTTTGATGCTGTCGCCAAGCTGCTGATAGGCTTCCGAAGCTGAGCGCTGTGGTAAAGTTAGACGCCGCAGCCCGGCTTCCGAGGCCAGTACGCCCGCCCAGCACACCCCCACACTGAAAACGTAATATCCCAACACCATTAAAAAATAAGAAAGACAGTAATTCCCTAGCTTCCCGATGTTGCCTGCCTACCAGGCCTTCTTTTAAAATAAGAGAAGGTAAGCCGCCACCGCTGCCATACGTGGATAGCCAGTAATAAGAAAGCAACCCACATAAAGATTCGCATACTCTCCAGTGGCGGTGGTTGCCCTTCTCTCAGACTCGTTATTACCTCAAACCAGCTAAAGGCCAAAGCGCAAACCAAAGCCAATATGAAAGCCATGAGGACTACCACCCTCTGTGTTTTGTCTCTCTGCTTCTTTTTATCGGGGCTCTTCTTGAACCAGGCCAGCATAAGTGGCCAGTTCTGATAAATATGAAGAACATAGAAAACTATACAGATAAAGGACATCGGCAGTATAAAAATGATTGGGATAAGTCCAAAATATAAGTGAACTCCAAAAAAGGTAGGTTGTATAAGGGCAAACTGGATAATGGTGGTTATAATCATTATGATGGTTACGATTCGCTTGGCTTTGCTCTTACGCATCTTATCCTCCTTATAGCCATAGGATGAATGTTTTAAAACCGGCTCGCTAGGCGGCGTCGATACAGTGCACCGACAATTATCATTACAATGCCGGGGAGAATATTACCTGTAATCTTTGTTGGCTCCCGGGCTGGCACCAATCAGTGCGAGTATTTTATGATATCAAGTACCACCCTGTCAAAGCCTTTGGCTACCCTATCTCTGGCACAATCACGCCATAGTTGCCGTCATCCCGCCGGTATAATAGCCTGATTTCCTCGGTATCAGCATCCAGGAACAGGAGGAAATCCCGCTTAAGGTCTTCCATCTGCTCAATAGCCGCATCTACTGACATGGACACAACGGCAAAACGCTCGGTCTTGACTGTCTTCCCGGCAGTCTCCGCCAGACTGGCTACCTCGTTGAACTCGCCTCTGGCTAACGAACTGCCCCGGCCCTTATCATAAAGTTTTCCTTTATGGCGCTCAAGCTGGCGCGTCATGATGGCTGCCACCCTGTCAACAGCCTTGAAAAGGTCTTCACCTCTCTCTTCACCATGGAAAACAGCACTACCGGCGCCGCTGTTCACGGTTACCCGTACCAGGTAGTGTTGCTGAGGAGACTTTGTTTTTTCCTCGGAAATTTCTACCCTGGATTCAATAATATTGGGTAGATGCCGGCTAAGTTTGCCCAGTTTACGCTCAACGTAGCGTTTTACTGCCGGGGTTAGTTCCATATTGGTACCGGTTATCTGTAGCTCCATGGCTCTAAGCTCCTGATAGTAATTTTTATTCAGGCCCTTCCTGTATGGATTTAAACCTCTACCGCCATTACCAGTCCCCATACTGAGACGGCTCCGGCGGATTTCAGTGCCCCGGCGCAGGCGTTAAGCGTCGCCCCGGATGTGAAAACATCGTCTATAAGCAGCACCTGTTTACTCTTTAATTTTCCATCGCCGCAGGCAAAGGCACCGGCAACATTGCTTTGCCGCTCGCCGATGCTGGCAGTCCTGGCCTGGGGGGGTGCGTGCTGCCGGCGAATGAGACAGTCATCGACCACCGGCAAACCGGTAAGCCTGCCCAGTTCCCGGGCCAGCAGACTGGATTGATTATAGCCGCGCTCTCGCCACCGTTTTCGGTGAAGCGGCACCGGCACCAGAACCTCTCCAGGCACCGGATTGGTCAAGAGATAGTCATACAGCAATTCAGCCAGGGGCGCCGCCAGTGCTCTGAGGTTTCGGTACTTCAGCTCATGAATAGCCTGGCGCATCACACCACCAAATCTGAACGGGGAGCGAATACCGTCTATCTCTGCCTGCCAGTTGACACAGCCAGGGCAAAGCATGCCGTTGGGTTGGGGTCTACCGCACCTGGGACAAACCGGAGGCGTAATCGGCAACATTGACTGGCGACAGGTACGACATATATAACCACCCTCCCTGCCACAGCCCACACACAACTGTGGAAAGAGCAGGTCAAGTGCTATCCTCTTGAGTTTGGTTACTTGAGGAAGCACGTTTACCATCCGTAATTTAAGGGTGTAAAGGTGACTCCCTATATCTTATCGGGGACGAGCGTTGTGTAGTGAGCCGCTCATGATAGGCTCGTTTATATAGACGTCACCATTCCTGATTTTCAGGTTAAAGCCGCAATCAGGATTGGTGCAAACCCAGGCTTTGTATTGGATAGATGCCCCCTGACTGCCAAAATCAGACAGAGGCACCAGATCTCCAGAATTGCACTTCTGACACTTGGGGAAATTAGTCTGTTCCATGTGGGGTCCTCCTCCCAACCAAGAATATTAAGTAAACCGTTTCAGTATACACCAAATCCCGGCTATTGACAAGTGCTTTATCCCGAGAATATCTACCAGCCCCGCCCCAATCTAAATGACATCCTTTAACTTCAATCTTGTCTGTAAGTCACCCAAATCTTAAAGCTATCAATTAGGTATCCACTTTTACACCCCTCCCCCTTTTGTCCTCCTCCCTTGGAAAGGGAGGTTTTTTATCTACCTCACCCCCTGTGGGTTATATTTGACAACCCCATCCCCCTTAATCCGCCTTCCCCTTACCAAGGGGAAGGCGGAAGTATTTTTGAGAGAGGCTTCGCCTCTCTAGGACTCTCTGTGGGGCTGATGGGGAGCAAACTAACGGGATAAGCCTCTGATGTCGCGAGGGTGGCGGGAAGCAAACTTCGGGCTAAGCAAAAAAAGTTGCGAGGGCGGCTTGGGTGAGAAAAGATAAGAAAGAAAAAGGTAATACCAGGTCATGCGGTTCAGGTAGAGAATAATGGAATATCCTTAAATACCACGGGGGTGGGAGGTATATCTTACGGGCTAAGCCGCAGGAGACACAGGGTGGCAGGGTGGGAAAAGATAACGAATATGACGCATGTCTGGATTGATACGGACTATACAAATTTTACTAAATGTTTATTCAATGGCGGTTGAAATTAACGGCTTGTTTAGCACCTGGACTTTATAATGGGCACTGAGAGTGAAGTGAAGTGCCAGGAGGTAAAGACTAGTGACTATTACTAAGGAGAGTATATTGCTGGTTGATGATGAGGAAGCCATAAGGTGTATTTTGAATAGGGGCCTGGCCATGCGTGGTTACATTTGTGATGAAGCCGAGGATGCCGAGCAAGCCCTGGAGAAATTAGAACGCAATCCGTCTGACCTCGTTATTTTAGACATCAATATGCCGGGTAAAATGGGCAATGATGTACTGCCGGAGATTACATCGCGTTTTGCCGAGACAGCCGTCATCATGGCTAGTGGCGTCACTGATACCAAAATTATTGCCCAATGTATCAAGGACGGAGCACAGGACTACATAAACAAGCCATTCAGATTCGAGCAGGTTCTGCAGAGTGTTAGCACCGCTCTTGACAAGAGGCGATTAGAGCTTGAGATACAGCGTTATTTTCGCGGTGTGGGGCAGAAAGCTAAGGAGCGGTCAACAACACCCAGGAAGATTTTTCTGGGTGCTATTCAGACTCTTATCAATACCCTGGAGGCTGGTGATAGTTATACAAAAGGGCATTCTCAGGTAGTGGCGGAAATTGCCCTGGAAATAGGCCAGCAACTTGGGCTTTCTCCAGAAGAACTGGAAGACCTGCATTGGGCAGCTTTGCTTCATGATGTTGGTAAAATCGCTGTTGACCCGAATATTCTCAATAAGCCAGGTGAACTGACATCCAGCGAGTACCGGCATATAATGACTCATGCTGTTGTTGGCCCCAATCTGGTCAAGCCATTCGTAAACGATAGGGTAGTGGAGATTATATCACACCACCACGACCATTACGATGGTGGTGGGCTGGGGCAAATAGTTACTGGTGAAGATATACCACTGGGAGCCAGAATTGTGGCGGTGGCTGATGCTTATCAGGCGATGACTTCAGACCGCCCGTATCGGCGTGCCTTGTCCAAACGGGACGCATTAGCGGAACTGGTATTATGTAGTGGCTCTCAGTTTGACCCGCCTATAGCCAATATACTGATTAACATTATTCGTGGCCAGAAGAATCCGAATCCGGTGAAGAGCATCACCAGAAAGTGAGTTAATCTCTTCCATCTATCACCTGCCGGAGCCTGTGGCTATTTCAGCTTCACCGAGCTGATTCGGCTGTAAACAGCACCCTCCCTGGTTAGCTGACTCCTCATCAGGTGAATGGAACCTACATCAATGGCATAACCTGTATCAAAGCTGGTGCTGCCGATGAGATGTCCCAGGCTTTGCCTCTCGTCCGGCGTAACCCGGTCACGAAGGCGAGCTATGGTAAGATGCGGAGTAAACGGTCGTGACTCCGGAGCAAAGCCCAGAGGCGCCAGATTGGACTCAATACGCTGCTGAAGCTGGCTGAGCCGGTCAACCTCTCCGGTTACCCCCACCCAGACCACCTGGACCCGCTTCAAACCGGGGAAGGCTCCCAGACCTCTTGCCTCCAGGTGAAAGGGGGTTATCCCCCGGACAGCCTCTTCCAGCGCCGTGGTTATCCTGCCAGCTATGTCCCTGCCGATGTCGCCGAGAAACTTGAGAGTCAGGTGAATACTGTAGGGGTCAACCCATCTTACCGATGTTTGCCCCCCCGATTTTAACTGGTCCTGCAGGCGGGTAAGTGCCAGCTTCAACTCATCGGGCAGCTCAATGGCAATGAAGGCACGAACCTGTTCCATTGTTCAAATCTCGATACCGAGCAACCTGCGGGCATTGCCGGATAGAATCAGACTTCTGGCTTCCCCGGCCAGGTCTACAGAATCAATTTCCCGCAGTAACCGGCTCGGCGGCAGCAGGGGATAGTCACTACCAAACAGAATCCTGTCAGCACCAACAAGCTGACTGACCTGATGATAGATGCGGGGGCTGTAGAGAAAAGGGGAGGCGGCAGTATCAAAATAGACATTCTGAAAAGCCTCTTTTACTTCGGGCATCAGGGCATAGAAGGGCAGGCCTCCGCCCCAGTGGGCACATACTATCGTCAAATCGGGAAAATTGGTGATAAAGGGATAGAGCCTATCGGGGGTAACACTGCCCTTGCCGGGGTAGATATGGCCTACCGGCTCGGAGGCATGTGTCAGCAGAATCATCTTGTGCTCCTGTAGCACCTTAACCAGGGGTTGCATAACCTCCTTCTGAGTGAAGTCAGCTAGCTGCATATCCGGCCTGAGCTCGCCGACCCCTTTTATACCTCCCCGGACGCAGCGCTCAATTTCGGCTATGGCAGCTTCACAGGCGTCTGGTTGGACAGCACCAAAGCCAATTAAGCGCTTGGGGTAGCGAGCTATTGACTCCAGGATGTAGTCATTGGTTTCAACACATAGCTCGTGTGTGCTCCAGCCGTAATTAACAATGACCGAGATATCAACCCCGTCCCTGTCCATGCTGTCAATGAGTTCGTCGGCGGTAGCAATCTTAGCCTTCTTATCAGCGTAGATGAGGGCAAAGCCGGGGTCACCGGCAACGTACTGACTGCGGTTGTTCTTTATCCGGGGAGATAATACGTGAGTGTGGAAGTCAATAATCATCGTTAAATTATTGCCGAAAAGCTATGACTGGTCTCAGTGTATTATTCTTGCTCGGATGGTGACTCCGCCGCCGGCTTCTCCGGTGCTTCTTCAGTCGGGACTTCAGCCTCAACCTCTTCGGCAGCCACTACTTCCTCTTCCACCTCCGCCATGGCTTCAGTGACCTTTACCACCAGCTGCTCCGGGTCAGCATTAACGGTGATGTCCGGGTCAAGGACGATGTCCCTGACATGAATCGCCTGCTCTACCTCTTCCAGCATACTTATATCAACTTCAATCTGCGGTGGAACTTTGTCAGGCAGGCACTCAAGACTCAGGCTGGTGATGCCATGACTTAACATACGCCCTTTCCCTTTCATGGCCGGGGCTTCACCTACCAGAACGATGGGAACATCAACCTCCATCTTCTCTCCCTTTCTCACCTGGTAGAAGTCCACATGAAGTAGTTGTTTCCCAAGCGCGTCACTCTGGATTTCACGTATAAAAACACTCTTCGGCTGTTCATCATCGTCGATTTTGAGACTGATGAGTCTGGTTGTTCCGGCATGAGCAATAAGTCGCTTGAGTTGTACAGTGTCACATTGCAGTGTCTGCGACTCTAAACTGTGCCCGAAGAGATGGGTTGGGGTAATCCCCTGGCGGCGTAAAAAACGGTTCTTTTTCCCTAGTACACTCCTCCTGGCAGCCTGTAATGTCAAATCCTCCATTAGCGTTCCCCTTTCATCATGTCAATTTAAACATATTTGGCTGCAGAAAATCAACTTCCGTGGTTCTGTTTGTTTTTAGTTGGCCTCTTTGCCCCACCTCCGGCCCCCCTAACATATCTTTTCCCACCCTGCCACCTTGTGTCTCCTGCGGCTTAGCCCGTAAGATATACCCCCCAACCCCAGATGTGAGAAAAAGAGTGCAGACCCCATCCCAAATAGGGGAGTAGCCAGCCGAGAGGGGCGTTAGCCCCTCTCTCAAAATATTTCCCCCTCTCCTTGATAGGAGAGGGGGATGCAGGGGGTGAGGTAGAGAGAAGGAGATTGCCGGGACTATTCACGGGCTAAGCCATGGGTGATGCGAGGGCGGCAGGGTGGGATTAGATTAGAAACGATGGGGGTTACATGGAGTCTAATTGTCATTTTAGGCAATATCCTCGTATAATAGACAGGATGAGAAGGCGGCAGCGATGAAGGTGGTTTCAATTGTGGGCATGGCGGGTTCCGGTAAATCGGAGGTTGCCAGAATCTTCCGGGAGAATGGCTTTATAACGGTAAGATTCGGGGACTTGACCGATGAAGAGGTGAAAAAGAGGGGACTTGAGCTGAATGAGGAGAACGATCGCCGCATCCGGGAGCTCCTCAGAAAAGAGCACGGGATGGCTGCCTACGCCAAGCTGAACCTGCCCAGGATTGATTCCGCCCGGAAACACGCTGATGTAGTCATTGACGGGCTTTACTCCTGGGAGGAGTATGCCTTTCTCAAGAACTATTATGGAGAAGACTTTATTGTCGTCGCTGTCTGGGCGTCCCCGGGAACGAGGTATTCCCGTCTGACCGGCCGCCTGAGCCG
>CAYWRT010000077.1:0-10297 GCA_964460815.1 uncultured Dehalococcoidaceae bacterium | reverse complement strand
CAATAGGGGATAGAGCAGTTCGGTCAGGGCGATGGGGCGTCCCTCATTGTATCTTTTGCTGAAGTCATCCCTGGCCAGAAATTGGGCTACCGTAAACTTGCTGGTCAGTCGGATGACATCGCCGAGGTTAAATTTGCCAAACCATTCGCTCTGCCACCTCACCTCGGTCTTTGCCCTGTCCACAACCTTGAAGAACTGTTTCATATAGGTCTCGGCATTGGCCCGCACCTGTTCGGCGGACAGCATGGGGCGAGTCACCGAAACGCCGCTGGGGTCGCCAATCTGAGCTGTCCAGTCCGCCACAATGAGGACAATCTGATGTCCCAGCTCCTGGAACTGCCGCAGCTTCCTCAGTGCCACCATATGCCCCAGGTGAATATCGGGAAAACTGGGGTCAAAGCCCTCCTTCAGCCGCAGCTTCCTGCCGGAGCGGAGCAGTTGTACCATCTCTTCCTCGATAATAATCTCAGCCACCCCTCGCTTCAGCAAGCGGCTCACATCCTGGCTGCTCACGGATTTGGCGCTTTCCATGTCTGGTCTCCACTCATGGCATCAAGTATAGCTTTTCCCTGTTTGACATCCTCTGTCATCTGTGCTTTTAACGCCTCCACAGTATCAAATTTCTTCTCATCGCGCAGGCGGTCGATGATATCAAGCTTCAGTTCCTGTCCGTACAGGTCGCCCTGATAATCAACAATGTAAGCCTCCGCGGTACGTTCACAGCCACCAAAGGTAGGGCACCGGCCGATATTAGCCATTGACTGATACACTTTCCCATTAATATGAGCCCAGCTGGCATAAACACCATCGGGAGGCATGGCACGTTCCGGGCCTATATCCAGGTTGGCGGTAGGGAAGCCCAACCCGGCACCCCGCCCCGCCCCGGTAACCACCTTCCCCTGAAGGCTAAAGGGACGACCAACTAGCTCACGCACCTTTCTCATATCACCGTCCGCCAGGGCCTTCCTGATGGCCGTGCTGCTGATTACCTCACCGTTTACCACCAGCGGGGGCACCACGGTCACACTGAAATTCATGGACTGCCCCAGTCTCTGAAGGGTATCGGTATCACCTTCCCGGCCCTTACCCAGGGCAAAATCCGAGCCGACTACCAGCCCGCACATGCTGAGGTGTTTCCGCAACAGACCGACAAACTGGCGGGCACCAATCTGCGCCATCTCAGCGGTGAAGGACAGAGGAATGATAACATCAACACCCTCATTCTTGAGCAGATTAATTCTTTCCTCAATACCAGTCAGGAACGGCAGCCTGGTGCGGGGTGATAGCAACTCCTCGGGGTGCTGGTAAAAGGTTACCACTCCGGAAAGCAGATTCCTCTGCCCGGCCTGCCCCAGCAGCTTTGAAATGAGGTATTTATGACCGAGGTGAACCCCGTCAAAGACGCCAACAGTTAGCAGCGTGTCTCTCCCGGGTGAAAATCTGGCCAGTTCTTCCTCAACCAGCACGACTTCTTCTCCTAAGGCTGGGCACAGTTCCCCAAGGCACTCCCCAGCCGGATTCCCCAGGGCACCAGCCCAATTGAATTATTTTAATACTATCATAAGCCTAGCTAAGCGTCAAACGTGTCAGATGAAGAGTATTTACTAACCTCACGCCCAACTAAAATGAAATCCTTTAGCTTCAACCTTGTCTTCAAATTGCCGAAATCTTGAAGCTATAAATAAAACATTTTCTTTTACAACCCTCCCCCCTTGTCCCCCTCCCTTGCCAAGGGAGGGGGAAGGATAGGTAAGAGAGGCTTCGCCTCTCTTGGACTCTCGTTTTACATCTCTCCTTAAAAGGAGAGGGGAAGAGATTTATAGAGAGGGTGAAACACTTTCTCCATCAAGAATGTGACGCTACCCAAAGCGATGGAAGACCAGTCCCGCCGGTGCCTTGGGGTAGAAATAGGTTGATTTTCTGGGCATCCGGTCACCGCTATCGGCAATGGCTTTTATCACCGCCGGTTTCACCGGACTTACTATTAAAGCCAGCTGGTATTCCTGGTCCAGCACCCTTTTTATTGCCTCCGGACCATCATAGTTAAAGTCGAGTGATACCCCCGCCATATCATGGCTCAGCCCCAGCAGCTCTTCCAGTATGACATGGTCGACAATGCTGACATCCAGCCTCTTATAAAGCTCGGAATTAAAGTAGGGTATCATCAGGCTGACAGCGCTGAAGTCATGGAGTCGGAGCACAAAAAGGTGCTCCTGAGTCAGACCGTAAAGTATTAGCCTGGTCTCGCCTGTCTCCCCAGCCAACAGGTCATTGACCTGTTGCTTTATATCAGCCATATTTAACGGTAATTCCTCAACTTCAAAGAATGTCCTTAATCTGGCAATCAGCCCATCAAGCGCTGATTTTGACATGCCCCGAACCAGCCGGTGTACCGGCAGGATAACCAGCCCGGGGTCAGAGAAATCTACCAGTGTCATCATCACAAAATCGAATGGCTCCTCATCCGACACCGATGCAGAATAGATGCGCCTTTCACGCTGGTAAAAAAGGGCGCTCTCATAACGATGATGGCCATCAGCAATATAAATCGGCTGGTGTGCCAGTCGGCGGCATATCTGATTAACAGCTTCAGTATCAGTGATAGCCCACAGGCGGTGACCCTCCCCGCTATCAGTATTTATGTTCAGCATCGGCTCGCCCCGGCTCTGTACCGCCAGTAACGAGGATACCCGGCCTCCCCGTTCTTCAAATAGAGCCAGAATTGGGCTGGTATTCGCCTGGAGTGCCCACAGCAGACTTAGCCGGTCACCCTTGGGCTCAGCCAGTGTGCCCTCATGGGGGCGGACATCCATCTTACTCCACTCTTCAAGCTTAACCAGGCATATGATGCCACGGCGCCGGTATTCCCTTCCCTGATAGGTAAAATAGTGGTCATGAAGATAAATGGCTGGCGTCTCATCATGTATCAGAACGCCCTGCTCCAGCCATTTTCTCAGAGTAGTTCTGGCGCGGATATATTTGTTGTCTATATCTTTATCTTGGGGCAGCTCCCGCCCGGATTCCAGACGCACAAAATTGTACTCACTCCGCTGATAAAGCTCCTCCTGCATCTGCGGGGTTATAATATCATAGGGGGGACAGATAACTTTTGCCAGGTCTTTAACCAGCGACTGATTATAATAAACACCATGAAACGGGCGAATCTCAGCCAAACTTGCTTCCCTATCTAGCTGAATCTCTGGTGAGGCTATCATTAATAGTCTAATGCATATGGCATTAAGAGCGCAAGTGCTGAGGCTGAGAGTGTTTATTAGCCTCACCCCCTTAATCCCCCTCTCCAATCAGCAAGATGGTACAAGCCCGCGCAGATGAGTATGATTGGAGAGGGGGAGAAATATTGAGAGGGGGCTTCGCCCCCTCTCCGCTGGCTACTCTCCTTTGGAGGAGGAGTGGGGAACACCTGCGTGATAAGCCCCAGATGATGCGAGGGTGGCAGGGTGGGAAAAGATATATAGAAGCTAGGGATGAGTGGCTGAACAGTCCCATCACACCTCCTTGAGGTTTGGTTAGCTTGAATGTTAGAATATAGAATGAATCCCGGGTGATGCCACCGGTTCCGCCCATCACCAAGCTAATTACACCAGACTGGAGGTTATCTTGATAATCAGGAAACTGGTGGTAGGACCAATTGCCAGTAACTGCTATATTGTTGGTTCTGAAAAGACTAAGGACGGGATGATAATTGACCCCGGTGCTGATACTGATACGATTATGAAGAATGTCGGGGAACTGGGGCTTGAGATAAAACTCATTGTACTGACCCACCGCCACCCCGACCACATAGGTGCCGCCGGTCAGGTCAAGGAGGCAACCGGTGCTGAAGTAGCGGCACATGTTGAAGCTGCCAAGTACCTGCCCCAGTCCCCAAGCTACATCTTTGAGCCACCCTACCAGGCATCACCCTACCCCGACCGTCTCCTCAAGGGAGGCGACAGCATTGACATCGGTGAACTGCACTTCACGGTTCTTCATACCCCCGGGCATACGCCGTGCGGTATCAGCCTGGTGGGGCATGGAGTTGTCTTTACCGGGGATACCCTCTTCAACTATGGTATCGGCAGGTATGACCTGGTCGACGGCGACTACCATCAGCTAATGGACAGCATCCATACCAAACTTATGGTCTTACCCGATGACACCCTGGTTCATCCCGGTCATGGCCCCGACTCTACTATTGGCACCGAGCGCCGGGCCAACCCTTTCCTTAAATAGACACCCGAAAAATAAAGGGGCATTACCTTGAAAATCGTGCCCCTTATTCTATTGGCTGGCAATCGTCCCTAAATAAACAGGGGGCACATTACCAGCGTTACCGTAGCCAGAAGCTTGACCACTACATGCAGTGACGGCCCGACCGTATCCTTGAGCGGGTCACCCACAGTATCACCTACCACGGCACTATGGTGAGCCTGAGAGTGACTGTCCAGAGTCTTACCCGTGCGCTTACTTTTGAGCTGCCCTTCCTCAATATACTTCTTGGCATTGTCCCAGGCACCACCGCTGTTATTCATAAAGGCAGCCATCATAATGCCGGTAATCGTGCCCACCATCAATATCGCCGCTACTACCATAGCCGCGTCATATACCTCAACGAAATTGAAAATCACCCCGATGACGACCGGGGCCAGTACCGGGAGCAAACCCGGAGCAACCATTCCGCGCAGTGCCGCCCTGGTGGTAATATCAACCGCCAGGGCATAATCCGGTCTCTTCTCACCGGTCATAATCTTCGGATACTCGCGGAACTGGCGGCGCACCTCCTTAATGATTTTAGCGGCAGTGTTGCCGACAGACCTCATTGACCAGGAACCAAACAGGAAGACAAGCGCTACGGCTAACAGAGCACCAACAAAAACCTCCACCCGAACCAGGTTTACATCACTAAAACTGGGAATACCGCGGAGGAAGGCGACTCTGTCCAGGTAGGCCTGAAAGAGCAGGAAGGCAGCCAGACCAGCCGAGACCATGGCATAGCCCTTGGTCAGCGCCTTGGTAGTATTGCCGACGGCATCCAGGCGGTTACTAATTTCCCTTGACTTATCATCTGGCTCCGACATCTCATTTATGCCCTGAGCATTATCAGCTATCGGCCCGAAGGTATCTTCCGATAGGATGTAGGGGCAGGTCATCAGCATACCCATAGTGGCTACAGCCGTACCAAAGGCACCGGCGCCCGGGTAACCTGTCATGGTACCCATCCAGTAGGCAATCAGCAGAGCAACACCGATGGTAAGCGCCGTCGGCAGGGTTGAGGCAAAGCCAAGGGAAATACCGCTGACAATATTGGTTGCCGCACCCGTCCTTGAAGCCTCGACAAGCGCCTTGACCGGGCCATACCTCGCCTCAGTGTAATACTGGGTGATATAGACGATAACAACACTGGTAAGAATGCCGATGACTCCGGCACCGAAGAGCCAGTAGCTATCCAGCATATGTCGTATGGTGAAAAACATGCCGATTATAGACAGCACAATAGCCACATAATAGCCCCGGTTAAGGGCATTAATCGGGTTTTCCTCGCCACGAATACGTACGCAGAGTATACCTACCATGCTGGCAATAATGCCAAAGGCACGTACCACCAGAGGAAAGAGAATCCAGGCAATATTCCCGGTAATAGCATAGACCGTGATACCCAGTATCATGGCACCGATGTTTTCCGCCGCCGTGGACTCAAAAAGGTCGGCACCACGCCCGGCACAGTCACCAACATTGTCACCAACCAGGTCGGCAATAACAGCGGCATTGCGTGGGTCATCCTCGGGGATACCGGCCTCTACCTTGCCGACGAGGTCAGCACCCATATCCGCCGCCTTGGTATAGATACCACCGCCAAGCTGAGCAAAAAGCGCCACAAAGCTGGCGCCGAAGCCGAAGCCGACAATCAGGTGAGGAGCGATGTCAGGAGTATTAGCCCCACCATAAGCAAAGTAGATAGCGGTTACCCCGAGCAGGCTCAGGGCCACAATGAGGAAGCCAGGCACAGCACCACCACGCAGGGCAACATCAACCGCTTCTTTCAAGCTATGGTGAGAAGCACGGGCGCAGCGGGCATTGGTCTTCACAGCGATAAGCATACCGATAAAGCCGGAGACACCGGAGCAGAAAGCTCCGGCGATAAAGGCGATAGCCGTCCTCCAGGCTATACCGAAGGCGGTTATCCCCTCGATGCCGCGATAACCCCCTAGAAGGCCGACGAGAATACCAACAACTACGGCCACTACAATCGCCAGCCAGCCGATGGTAGAGTACTGGCGCTTAAGGAACGCCCAGGCGCCCTCAAAAATCATGGCGCCGACTTCCTGCATCCTGGCTGTTCCCGGAGAACGCTTCAACACGTCCCGGGCAAGAATTATGGCGAAGACTATTGCCGCCACTCCAGCGACAGGTACCACCCAGAATATTCCTGGCATATCCCCTCTTTTCCAGTTAAGCTTAAAAACTTAAAATATTTACTTATTTCTACGAGCAGCTCAGAACTTATCTTCAAACTACCAGGCTAAGTGCACCGGCGGATTTTTCATAAAAACAGAGGAGGGGTATACTAACCCCTCCCCCTTCATATCCGCCTCTCAAACATGGACAGCATTGACTTTGTATATTATCATGAACAGTTATTATAATGCAATCAGCATCACGAAAACAGGGCCGAATATTACCGCCACCTTACCGACCAGCTTGATAAGTATGTTCAGAGAAGGACCGGCGGTATCCTTGAAAGGGTCACCCACCGTGTCACCGATAACCGCTGCCTTGTGAGCATCGCTGCCCTTGCCGCCAAGGGCTCCGGACTCGATATACTTCTTGGCGTTATCCCAGGCACCGCCGGCATTAGCCATCATAACCGCCATCAGGAAGCCGGTGAGCAGTGCCCCCACCAGCAGACCGGCGACACTCTCCGGTCCCAGGGTAAAGCCAAGGATAAGGGGTACTGCAATCACCAGTATTCCGGGAAGCAGCATTGCCCTTAAAGCCTTGCCGGTAGCGATATTAACACAACTTACGTAATCAGGTTTGGCTTCGCCCTCCATAAGTCCCTTTATTTCCCGGAACTGTCTCCTGACCTCATTAACGATGGCGAAACCACCATCGCCGACGCCCCTCATCGCCAAAGCACTGAAGACAAAGGTCAACATGCCGCCAATAAGTACACCGGCAATCACATCAACACTGGTCAGGCTGGCTATTTCAATATTGGCAACCTCAAAGTAGGTAGCCAGCCAGGCTAATGAAGCCAGGGCCGCCGAGGCGATAGCAAAGCCCTTGCCCAGAGCCGCCGTGGTATTACCTACCGAATCCAAAGCTTCGCAGCGCTCCCTGACCTCTTTTCCCAGTCCGGCCATCTCGGCAATACCTGCCGAGTTGTCAGCTATTGGCCCGTAGCAGTCCATGGCTAACAACATGCCCAGGTTAATCAACATACCCATAGAAGCCACCGCAATGCCCAGCAGACCGCCGAAAATATAGGCGAGCACGGTAGCAATAGCCACCAGAAGCACGGGCAGAACGGTACTCATCATGCCGGTAGCCATGCCCTCAATAATCGTCACCGCCGCACCACTCTCCGCCGCTCTAGCTATTTTCTTGGCCGGGGGCCTCTCGGCTGATGTGAAATATTCGGTTGCCTGGGCAATCAGGAAACCGGCAACCAAGCCCGATAGCAACGCCCAGAAGAGCCCCAGTTCACCGGTGTAAGCCCTGATGATAAAGAAGCCGGCGACTATCATTAAGAGCATACTGACATATACCCCTGTGTTCATGGTAGCGTGCGCCTTGGCTACCTGCTTCTCAAAATTAGCGTCCTTCATATCTTTAGGTCTTACCGAGAAGGCGCCGATAATGGAAACCACGATACCAGCGGCCGCCAGCAGTAGCGGCAAAAACATACCTTTTACGGAACCAAGGACAATGACGCCTAAAACCATTGAAGCCGCTATAGCGGAAACATAGGACTCGTACAGGTCAGAACCCATGCCGGCGACATCACCAACATTATCACCGACATTATCAGCAATTACGGCCGGGTTGCGGGGGTCGTCTTCAGGAATACCCTTTTCTACCTTGCCCACCAGGTCAGCGCCAACATCGGCACTCTTGGTAAAGATGCCGCCGCCAGCCCTCAGGAACAGGGCCACCGACGAGGCACCGAAGGCGAAGCCCAGCCACACGTGGCTGTCTTCCCAGATAAAGGCTATTATAGATAGCCCCAGCAGCCCCAGACCGACCACGCAGAAGCCCATCACGGCGCCGCTGGAGAAGGCTATCTTCAAGCCTTTGGCCCAGCTACCAATAGCCGCCTGGGCAGTTCTGGCGTTGGCTTTGGTAGCGATGTTCATACCCAGCCAGCCCGCCAGCGCCGAGGTAACCGTGCCGCAGAGATAGGATACACCCACCAGCCATTTAGGTTCTATGAAGAGAGCCAGAACGATAAATACTATCACCGTGAATACAGCCAGAGTCGTAAACTCGCGGCGCAGGAAGGCCATGGCCCCCTGCCGGATGGCAAGGGAGATTTCCCTCATCTTCTCATTGCCTTCACTCTCGCGCAGGATGGTGGTTACCAGATAACCAACGAAGCCCAGTGCCAGAACTCCCCCCACCAGCACCAGTATTTTCATAATCCATGGTTCCATAAGCTAACCTCCAGAAAAGTTACTTACGCCCCGGTATAAAAAGAAAAGGAGGCTATACTAACCCCCTTTATTTTCCAACGGCATAGAATTCAGAAGCCAACTTTCCCATCAGGTAATGCAGTTTAGCACATCTATCGCTAGAAATCAACCATATAATCTAGCCGGTTCTAATCAACCTTCGTTGTTCACTCATCAAGCTCTCATTCCTCTTACCGTCGTTGGAACAGCCTCTCGCCTAGATACTCGCCTGCGCTTCATTACCTTCTTGCGCTTGGGCAAGGCATGTCTAATCTCAATAGGCTCAATGGGTATTCTAGCCGTAACCTCGTAAGGTTGCTCAACAACTTCCTTCCAGTTTCGGAACGGGAATCTGATACCAGCAGCCATAGCCGGAGTCTGGTCATTAGGGAGTGAGGAATGTGGACGGAAAAAATTGTAGTGGACTAACCATCCATCCATAAACCGCTTTGCAGAATCTATCGTGTGCAGACCTCGGAGCACCTTAGTTCTGGACTTGATTGTGCTATGGAATCGTTCTATCAGATTTGTATTGTTTTCAACGTTAAACGGCCCACCTTGAGCGTGTCTTGTATCCGCACCAAAAGTCAGTTCTATACCGTCTAAATACGCCCTCAATTTGTCAGTATAGATAATTCGTGGTGGCTTACCTGTCCTGCACAACAACTGTTGCATTAGCTCTTGAGCGTCTTTAGTGGTACGGGTAAAAGACATATGAGAAGCCAACAGGAAACGGGTCTTAGCGTCTATTGCATCCCAGTACCAGACATTTTTACCGTCCAAGTCTATTACGGTTTCGTCGCAAACGACTATCCCGCTAAATCTAGGCATGTACTTGTCAGCTTCCTTTACGGCTAGGTCTGTGAACCTGTTTACCCAACTGTATATTGAGCCTGTGGACACGTAGCAGTTATTTTGTTGGATGAGATTGCGGCGTATTTCGGCTTCACTCAACCCCTCGTAGTACATATTCAGCACATCGGCTATCATCTTAGTGCTGATTTGCATCTTGGGTATGGCATCGGGATTGGAGAACTTCCGCCCGCAGTCGTTGCACCAGTAGTATTGGGTATCTTTGTAGCGACCGTACTTGATTACGTTTGAGGATTGGCAGTATTTACATATCATACTCTTCTTCCTCCCGTTCCTTCTTTTTGTGCTTCAGTGCCTCGTTTCTCTCTTCTTCCCAATCACGCTGTTTTTTGTTGATAGGTACGAGGGGAACTTTAAGGCTCTTTAGCATTGCCTCTTGTAGCAATACAATATTGTGCAAGCTCCTTGTCTGATTTTCTCGCCATTCACCTTCATCATCCCTTATTCGTTGTTGGCCTACCTCATCCTTCGCTCTTTTTGCTTCTTCTCTTTGTACCAACGACCATCCACCCAAAAGGGAAAGGATACCAATAACAATGAGCATAATACCCCAAAATTGTAGCTTAGGAGCAATACAATCAGCGAGACACCTATAGGAACGAATAAAGCACCAACCTGCGTAAAATAGTCCGCTTTAGACATAATCCACCTCAACAGCTTTTTAAGAGGATTATACCACCAACGAAGAATGATTAAAAGGATCTAGCCGATATCCTTCTCCAGCCTCTCCAGTCTGGTCTCCAGGTCTTTCT
>CAYWRT010000076.1:0-10384 GCA_964460815.1 uncultured Dehalococcoidaceae bacterium | reverse complement strand
CTTCCCTTTATACTCGCACCTGGTGCACTTCGCCTGCTTACCTCTATATTGCGTGAGCAGTCCGCCGCACCGGGGGCAGGGTTGGGGGAGGGGCTTGAGGTAGGTGGCAAACTTGCACTCCGGGTAGTTGCTGCATCCATAGAAGGTGCGCTTCTTCTTGCTTACCCTCTGCACCAGTTCGCCGCCGCATTCCGGACAGTTGACCCCGAGCTTGACCTGAAAGGATTTGGTATATTTGCACTCAGGGTAGCCGCTACAGGCAATGAACTTGCCGAAGCGCCCTGTCTTGACCACCAGGGGCTGGCCGCATTGCGGGCAGGTTTCTCCCGTTTTTTCATCTTCCAGTTTTACCTTTTCCGCCAGCCTGGCGGCTTTTTGCAGGTCTTTCTCAAAGGGCGTGTAGAAATTTTGAATGACGCTGGGCCAGGCCCTTGCCTTATTGGCGATGTCATCCAGCTCATTTTCCATACTGGCCGTGAACTTGATGTTGACAATGTCGGGGAAGTACTGGACGAGTAAATCATTGACGGCGATACCTACTTCGGTGGGCTGGAAACTCCCGCTGACCTTGTTGACGTACTCACGCTCCTGAATGGTGGCTAACGTTGGCGCGTAGGTGCTGGGACGCCCGATGCCCCATTGTTCCAGCGCTTTGACCAGCGTGGCTTCGGTATAGCGGGGCGGCGGCTGGGTAAAGCGCTGCTCCGGGAAGACTCCCAGAAGCTTGAGTTTATTGCCCTTTTCCAGTTGGGGAAGCGAGCCTTTACCCTGTTCTTCGGCCTCATCTTTCCCCTCAGTGTAAAGAGTCATGAATCCGGGGAAGGTATTCACCGAGGTGGAGGTTCTCAGCAGATAGCCGTTATGATTCCTGGCTTCAACATCAACAGTAGTATTATCAAACAGGGCCGCTGCCATCTGGCTGGCTACCATTCGCTTCCAGATAAGGTCATAGAGCCTGAACTGGCTGGCATTGAGGTATTTCTTAATCAGGGAAGGCTCACGTCTGGTTTTGGTGGGACGGACAGCCTCATGGGCCTCCTGGGCTCCTTTGGCTCGCCGGGTAAAGGCGCGGGCGTGAGGAGGCAGAAATTTAGGGCCGTATTTATCGTGGATGAATTCTCTGGTCTCAACCACCGCCGACTGAGCGACGCGGGTGGAGTCGGTGCGCATATAGGTGATAAGTCCGACGCTTCCCTCGTTGCCAATCGGGAGACCTTCATAAAGCTGCTGAGCGATGGCCATGGTTTGTTTGGCGGTGAAGCGAAGCTTGCGCCAGGCTTCCTGCTGCAGGGTGCTGGTGGTAAAGGGTGGCGCCGGTTGTCGGGTTGCCTTTTTCGTGCTTATCTTGAGAACGCTGTAGCCTGCCTGTTTCAGTTCATCTGTGATTTTGGCTGACTCTTTCTCCGTATGAATTTCCAGCCTGCTGCCGTCGGTGAGGCCGATTAGTGTTGCCCTGAAGGCGTCTCTCTTTTCTTTCTTGGTCAGCTCAGCCTCGATAGTCCAGTATTCTACGGGCACGAATTGCTGAATTTCTCGCTCGCGGTCAACAATAATCTTTACGGCCACCGACTGAACCCTGCCGGCGGAGAGGCGCTTTCTTACCTTCTGCCAGAGCAGCGGGCTAATCTTGTAGCCGACCAGTCTGTCCAGGATGCGCCGTGCCTGCTGGGCATCCACCAGTTGCATATCTATAGAGCGGGGGTGCTGGAAGGCCTGTTTAACGGCATCCTCGGTTATCTCGTGGAAGACTACCCTGTGGTAAGGTTTCTGGTTGGATTTAGTCACCTCGGCCAGGTGCCAGGCGATTGCCTCTCCCTCGCGGTCGGGGTCGGTGGCGAGGTATATAGCGGAGGCGTTCCGGGCAGCCTGTTTGAGCTCATTGACAAGTTTGGTTTTAACTCTGGGCACCACATATCTGGGCGTGAAACCATTTTCTATGTCCACACCCATCTGGCTTCTGGGTAAATCCCTGACATGCCCGATTGATGCCTTGAGGCTGTAGCTCCTGCCGAGAATCTTACCCAGCGTCCTGGCTTTGGCCGGCGACTCCACTATTACCAGTTTTTTACTCATAATCGCTAATCAATGGCCACCCGGTATTCCTGCCGGGCTTCCCTTGCCAGAACATAATTCATGGTTCCTACCTGCTTTACCAGACCCTTAAGCTCCATCATGGCCAGGGTGCTGCTGACTGTTGCCGCCGGCAGCTTGCTGCTCCGGCAGACCTCATCAATGTGGGTCGGCTCGGCACTAAGTTGTTTGAGCAGGAGGGACTCGGTATCGGACTCCGGCAGAACCTCCCTCATCTCCATCTGGCGGGCTACCGCAGTCAGGTTCAATTCTTCCAGAATATCAGTATAGTCACGAACCAGCTTGGCTCCCTCCTGAATGAGGTGGTTGGTGCCACGGCTTGCCGGTGACAGGATACTGCCGGGGATGGCGAAAACCTCTCTGTTTTGCTCAAGTGCCATATGGGCGGTAATAAGAGCCCCGCTGGTCTCGCCGGCTTCGGTAACCAGAACACCCAGGCTCAGTCCGCTGAGAATCCGGTTGCGACGGGGGAAGTTCTCGGCGCGGGGCCGGCTACCCAGGGGATACTCGCTGAGCAGGGCTCCCTGCTCGATGATACTGCGGGCCAGCCTGGCATTCTCGCTGGGGTAAACGATATCCAACCCGCAGGCGAATACCGCGATGCTCCTGCCGCCCGCCGCCAGAGCACTCTGGTGGGCTACGGTATCAATGCCTTTAGCCAGACCGCTCACGATGGTAATCTTGCTCTGAGCCAGGTCAGTCGTTATCTCTTCGGTCACCTGTTTTCCGTAAACAGAGGCCCGTCGGGTGCCGACAACTGCCAGGCACCATTCGTCCTCCGTTAGCAGTGAACCCCGGACATAAAGCACCGGCGGGTAGTCGTATATTTCCTTGAGTCGGGATGGGTAGCCCGGGTCATTGCAGGTGAATACCCTGGCACCGTAGCGCTCCAGTTTTTCCATTTCCGCTTCCGGGGAGACCCTGGGGCGCCACTGGTTAATAGCACGCAGGGCAACGCTATCCAGACCCGCGCGCTTGAGCTCGCCGGGGGATGCCTTCCAGGCATTCTCCAGGCTGCCGAAGCAGTTCTCAAGCTGCGTTAGCCTGACCCGCCCGATGCCGGGTATGCTGTTGAATCCTACCCAGTATTTTATATCCTCGTTCAATATGATTTAATTCTAGCATAGGGGTGGGCCGATGACAATTTGGGGGTTAGAGCAAGAACAACCGGCGTGGAATCCGGCAGGCACTGGCGGCCAGGGGCCGTACTGGAAGCGGCTAACGATGTTTGTGCCACGGCATCGCCGGTGTTGTAAAATAGAAATCGCTGTGACCAGACCGGATATCCGGGTAGTCCAGGTCTTGACAAATGCCGGGACAGGACTATAATTAATTGGCTCGAAAACATAACGCATTTCAGTTCTTGCGTCGTAAAATCTAGTCTGAATGGTAAAAACTAAATCAGAAAGGAGAAAAATGGGAGAAAATTGGCGCGAACTCATCAGCCAGCCCAAGTATGGCATCAAGGAGGAAAGAAATATCTGGGTGACGATGAGAGATGGAGTACGGCTATCGGTAAATGTCTTTCGTCCCGATGCCGAGGCTCAATTCCCGGCTTTGCTTTCCATGTCAGGGTACGGTAAGGAGGAGCAGGAACTGCTCATACCGCCGCAGCCCCTTGCCAAGAGTGCTGTCTGGGACGGTAACATAGAAGCCGGCGATACTACGGAAGTCGTACCGAGAGGCTACGTGCATGTTATTGGCGATGTCAGGGGCATCGGTAGCTCAGAAGGCGAATACATCGGCGGGACCCCGATACGTGAAGCCGAGGATGCCCATGACGTCGTGGAGTGGATTGCCCGGCAACCCTGGTGCGATGGCAACGTGGGCATGTTAGGCTACTCGTATTATGGCATGATACAGTTGAAGACTGCCATCCAGCAGCCTCCCCACCTGAAGGCAATCTTCCCATCACATTTATCCGAAGACCAGTACCGTGACATGGCATACAACGGGGGTATCGTCAGTCTCTTTCTCTATGGAATCTGGGATGGCCGCCACGGCACCAGCGGTTTCGCGCCCAAAAATGCTATATCGGAGATGATGAAGACCCTCCCCAAAGAAGAGCTTGAGCGCCGGCGTCAGGAACTTTTAAGCAATCCCGACATCAGGCACTACCCCAATGTCTACCACCTGCTGCACTATCCCCAGAAAAACCCCTGGTTCTTCGACATCTTGATGAATCCCTATGACGGGCCTTACTGGCAGGAAAGGTCGGTTTATCCCTATTACGACAAGATAAAAGTCCCCACGTATATAGTTGGCAAGCTCGGCGTTGGCTCCAGCTACTGGGACATCTACAACGGCATCAAATCGCCTGATAAAAAGCTCCTGGTGAAGCCCACCGGCCCCGAAGAGCGCCCCTGGAGAGAGGACATCCAGGAGATTATAAGGTGGTACGACCACTGGCTCAAGGGCAATGACACCGGCATGATGGATGAGCCGCCGATAAAGATGTTCGTCATGGGGATTAACCAGTGGCGCTACGAGCAGGAGTGGCCGTTGCCCGGCATTAAATACACCCCGTGCTACCTGCAACGCTGGGAGGGGCTGTCGTTCCAGGAGCCCGAGCTTTACCAGTACGAGCCTGACTGCTTCTTGCAGCAGCCGCTTCACCTGTCCAACAAGAGGGACTCGGTTATCTACGTGAGTCCTCCCGTATCTGAAGACCTGGAGGTTATCGGGCCGGCGGCTATTAAATTCTACGCCTCCATTGACCAGGACGATACTAACTGGATAGTAAGTTTAAGCGATGTCACGCCAACTGGCGCTGAAATCGGGCTGGGTAGAGGTATGCTTAAGGCGTCACACCGGGCTCTCGATGCTAAAAAATCCAAACCGGAAGCCCCCTACCACCCCCACAAGAAGTCTGAGCCGGTTATTCCGGGTGAAATAAATGAATACGACATAGGCCTTGGCGTGGTCTCAAACGTCTTCAGGGCAGGGCACCGCATTAAACTGCAAATTCAGAGCCTGATATCCCCCCGTGACCCGGAAATACAGATACACTATCACCCGCCTCTAAACAGCAGCCAGACCACGCTGCATAAGATATACCGCGACCGGGAACACCAGTCGCACCTGCTCCTGCCGGTTATTCCGAAAAAGTAGGGGACACAGGTAGCGGCTTGAGAGATGGCAGTTTTCTGTAAGGATAATCAGGGTTCAGATAACAGGTTGAAATAGCAAAAATAGAAGGCGTATATCAATATACATACCGGGGCTGGCTCCGGCTCTCTTGCGGGAATAAATTACAGTCCATTAAGGAGTAAGTCCCGGGTGTCAATTACTTTGCGTTCTGTAAGTACCCTGTTTGTCCTGATAACTCACAGAAGGGATCTGGCTTCCGCAGCGAGCTATACTCTTGTCCCGTAATTTTTAAATTAGCCGGAAGGCTCATCAGCGGCATACTTGCCCACGAGTCTGCCATAGACGAAGGCATTAATCGTCATGTGGCCGGTGTAGTAATGCCCGGGTATGCCCTGCAAACCGCCGACCACCTCCCCGGCGGCATAAATGCCTGGAATGATATCGCCAAGCTGGTCAACAAGTTGCCCCCTGACATTCACCTTGAGGCCACCCTTCATTGAGGTCAGGCAGACCTTGCATACGATAGCGTAGAAGGGCGGTTTTTCAACTTTCATCAGCGGCTCACCCAGCTCGGCTACCATGGACCTCTTGACCCTGCCGAAACGCATATCGTGACCATATTTATCGATATCGGAATTATATTCTTCTACGGTTGACTTCAAGCCGCCGGCGGGTATGCCGAGCTTCTTCTCCAGCTCTTGTATAGTATTGGCGACGACTTCTTTGTCCTTTTTATAATGTGCTGGCGGTGCCAGCTCTCTCATCGCCTGGTCATATATCACAAAGTGGTCGCCCCCTGGCTCTATGGGGAAGAGCTTTTTGTATCCCGCTGTATAGCAGCCGGTATCGCTGGCACCTTCGTCAACCCAGCGCTTGCCCTGGGTAGTCACGTAGATGGCTCCCCAGCCACTCATGGTTACCGGGTGCTTGGTCTCCACGCACATTGACATGGATGGACATACCGCCAGGCCGATGCCTTCCGTAGCCGCACCGATTTCCATAGCCATTTTGAGGCCATCGCCCTGATGTGACGGCGGTGCGGTGGGAATTAGTTCCACATAGTCCGGGCCGTATTCCCGGACAAGGTCGGGGTTCTGCACAAAGCCACCGGTGGCGATGATGACCGCCTTTTTAGCCCGGAAGTTCATTACCTTGCCGTTGGCTTTTACCGCAACGCCGATGACCCGGCGGGTTTCGGGTTCCTGTATCAGCCGTTGCACGCGATGCCCCTGCAGTATCTCGATGCCATTATCCACCGTGCTTTTCCGGAGCAGTTTCAACAGGTTTGGCCCTCCACCTTTGAAGTGGACTACTCTCTTGACCGGGTGCCCCGGGACGATGAAGATTTCCTCGGGTTCGGCGCCAATGGATTTTATCCAGTCATAGAATTCCAGTTGATTGTCGGCTATAACGCGCCACAGGTCTTGCCGTCCGCCGCTGATTCTTACCGCCTCCTCGCAGAGATTATCCGGGGAATCCTCAATGCCGAGTTGCTTCTGCAGGTCAGTGCCGGCAAAGGGCGTGCCGCCAGATATGAAAGGCAGGCTGCTGGCAGAGCCGCTTTTCCAGGCTTCCAGTACCAGTACCGACGCTCCCTTATCGTGTGCCGCTACGGCGGCTGGTAAACCGGCGGTTCCTGCGCCAATGATAACGATATCGGCTTCACGTGTCCATTTGACTTCTTTCATTTTACCCCCATTCATTTTTTGCCTGACCTCATAAAAGAATCTGGCTGGCGGTTAGGCAAGCTCTTTATTTACTATTAATATAGATGCGTCTGATTGAGAAGTCAAACGAACAAGGCCTTTCCGGGATAAAACAAATAAAGGGTATTAATATAATCTAGATGTAATATTTGAATATTCTGGTCAGCATTTCTACCGATGTGGCATTCTCATTGATTCTGCTGGGCTGGAACAGCCTGCATATTCATCTTTATGTAGTCTGTTAGAGAATATAAGAATAATATCACCCCGGTCATTTCCATGGATTCTTTAATTGTAAAGCTGATGAAGAGCAACCAATCGGGCCTGGTGCCCGAAGAATTAAGATATCCATCGACCATTTCCATCCCAACGGCGCCGCCTACAAAGAGCAGGGCAGATAGGAAAAAGAGCGTCTGGTAACGTCGAGGAAGACGAAGAAAGAACTTAATAAAATATATGGCCAGTATGAGACATATAATGATTCCTGGAATCACCCAGGCGTAATAGAAAAACCCTCCCGGGCTGAACGAGGCTTGTAAAGCATCATTCAACCTTTCATGAACACTAGCAAACTCGTCTATTGATAAGCACAGGAATATGATAGATAGCGAAAGCCAGTATCGACTATCACCTAGTGCATTCCGCTTGGAGAATCTATAGATTGCAAAGAGAAGTAGAGATGCAAATAGCAGATTGACCGAAGAAAAATACGTCGGAAAGTTACGCTCTTTATTAAACTCGAACAGGTCAAGTATCCCATACATTGAAAAGTGGCCGGTTACATAACCTATTAGTGACACCAGGATATTCAAGAACAAGAGCATACAGAATATCCCGAATAGCCACTTGATGAGTTTCTGTAGTCCTGGCACGGGTATTTGCAGCACTGGGTTTTTCCTTTACACAGTTTATGACGGACTACTTCCAGGTGTCAGTAACTAAAATATGTAATCCGGTATTTCCCATATTAACTGACCTGCCCCGGTTAATTTGCCCACCGTTAAACTTATTCTTTACTGATAAAAGGTTATCTAAAATAAGTCCTTCTAATAATACACCTATTTTAGTTGCCAGACAATACATAGCCTTTTGGGAGAGCTATAAAAATTCGACGATTTACAGGATTAAGGCAACAACCTGGCGTTTATTTTGTATACCCCGATGTTCAGGAATTACGAGAATATGCTAATATCACAATAAATATTGCTATAACTACTCCGCCTATCGCTGCAATCAGGTAGAAGCTATTATCAAATATTTGCCAGAGGCCATTGCTGTTGTCCCTGACCATAACCGGTATTGAGAATGACCGCATAGAATCCGAATTCGGGGCAAACTGGCCTTTAATAATAAAATTGCCATCACGAACAGACTCAATGTAGATATCTGACTGTTCATCTTTACCGGCTTTCAGATTAATACTGATGGCATAGGTATTATCTTCAATCAATTCAGAATCCGGAGACACTATTCTCATGCCGTCCGGTAGCACTAAGTTGGCGTCAAAGTGAACATCGCTACTTCCCACATTAGCGGCTCTCATAGTAAGGATTAGATACTCTCCAATTTCTATGTCGGTAGTTTTGCCCGTAATACTGGCACGGACATCAGCCAATAAATCGCTTGCTCCGGGACTGGGTATCGTTTCTTCCGGTGATTCCGAAAGACTCCCTGTCTCTTGCCCGGACAACACATTAAGCTCCAGTAACTTTTCATTATTTCTTTCGTCAATTTCCCACACCGCATTAGAGATGTCGGCAATAGCCTTTATAGTGTGCAGGCCACTTACAGCCTGCCACGAGACACTTTGTTGGGCCGTCTCGTTAGGACCCAGCCCCGCCATGTCGAATACCGTAAGGGGTACATCATCCACGTATATTTGAATACGACTGGGGGCAGACTTACCGGGACCCTGGTTTGTTATCTTTAAGTAAAATATTATTTTTTCCCCATCCTCAGGGTTTGCGGTAGAACAGGAAAAGGACGCTATGGCAATATCTGGCGGAGGGAGGCTAAGCGTAAGATTGTTATTATTCTCGTCAATCTCAGCTATTTTATTTTCATAATCCACAGCGAGAGTAACCTCGTGGAGGCCAGGTTCAGCTATCCAGGAGAATTCCTTTACTCTGCTGCCTCCTATCTCCAGCGCTGCAATGGAATGAACGCCTTTGGACAAACCATCGACCAGATACTGCAGGCGAAATTCATCTGCCTGGGCAATTCCCAGGTTCTCCACCGTAGCCGTGAAGATAACTGTGTCTCCCGGTGATGGGACCAGCGGATACCAGCTTATTGAAGAGATGGTCAGGTCAGGGGTCTTCGTGGTGATGTTGATGGTTTTTTCATTATTATCCTCGTTGCCTTCGTTAACCCGGCCAGAAGAATCCGCCATTATCTTCACCATGTGAGTACCGACCTGCGCTGTCCAGTTGAATGTTGTGGAAATTTCCTCGCCACTGTTCAGATGATTGATTTGTGATAGGGCATTTTCAGTACCGTCAATGTAAAAGGCAACATTTGAATAAGAAGCCGGCCCGGAGCCAATATTTTTTACTGTGGCCGTGATATCCACTCTTTCACCAATATTCGGGCTCTCCGGTAAAGCGGAGATATCGGCCAGTACCAGGTCAGCGCCGACATCGTTGTCCAGGTCAATTTCTTTTATATTATTCGTTTCATCCTTTTCAATAATTAGATTTTCCGGGTCAACAATGACCTTTAATTTATGGGAGGCTGATTGCACCGTGTAGACATACTCGTCAAATATTGAGGAACCTGCCTCTAGTACTTCAATGTTTCGCTGTTTGACTAGCTCCCCGTCAAGGTAGTAGTCAATTCCACACTGTTCTGCTTGTTCTTTACCGGTGTTATGTACCGCCATCCTGACCGTGACGGTATCCCCCTCACGGCGGTAAACTGGTTCTACACTATTGACAAAAAGGGTGAGGTCGGGCCCCGGCATGATTGAAGCAACTATTCTCTCGTTGTTGGTCTCATCGGCCTCCATAACTCTGTTATCATAATCAATCACGGCGTGGACACCATGTTCGCCCTCTCCCAGGGTAAAGTTACACGTGTGGCTTTGAGTGCCATTGGCGTCAATTTGACTGCATAATATGGTGTACCGGCAATCGTCATCAACAAAGAAAGCAAGGAGCGCCGGATTGGACTTGCCCAGGCCGATGTTCCCGACCTCTGTGGTGAAACTCGCGAATGAACCTGGGTGAAGTATACTGGGTGACCAGGTGATGTCATTAATGACCAGGTCCGGTAGAGCCGTGCCATAGCTGACCGACAACTCGTTATTTGTTTCATCATTTTCTGGAATTTTATTGTATGGGTCAACGATAGCACCGATGAGGTGCTCCCCTGCCAGTGTTTTCCAGGAAAAGGACACCGTGGCGTTCTCGCTGGGTAGAATTCTCGGTACATCGTACTGGCCGCGTAAGATACCATCGATTAGAACATCCACTGACGACCATGCTGAAGTTTTGGCC
>CAYWRT010000075.1:0-10603 GCA_964460815.1 uncultured Dehalococcoidaceae bacterium | reverse complement strand
GGATATTGCCAGCCACTTCGGGGTGCTGATGCCGTCTGCCGCCACCAGCTTTTTAGTTACGGGTTTATCCAGACATATCGTCAGGCACTGGGGGTCAGAGCCGGTATAGGGTATGTCCAGCATCTCCAGAATAGAGGGCACCTGGGCTTCACGGCTACGGTAACTGCCTCTGCCTTCGGCGATATTAAAGACTATGTCCACTTTTTCATGCCGGACACTACCGAGGAATTGTTCCCCACCGCCCAGTCTGATGACTTCGTGGCCTCTTGACTCGAAGGCGGCGGTTATCAGTTCTACTGTCTCCGATGAGTCGTATTCCTCAAGAGCATCATCGGGGCTGCCTTGTCCTGCCGGCATTACCTCTTTAAGGTCGTACGATAACCCTATCCGCATCTCTGGCTCCTTCCGTTCCCATCTTCATCTCCGCCTTGCCGAGCAGGCTTTCCATGGCTCCGCTAACCGGGGCGTCTATCCTGACTACTCCCTGGAGGGTCTGTGGACTAGGGTTACGGTAGCGGTAGACATTACCCTCATAATTCTTAAGGAGCAACTCTTCTTCGGTCTGTGAGAGCACGTAGTTGGGTTGCAGGGGCACCTTGCCACCCCCCTGCACCAGGTCAATTACAAAGGTAGGTACCGCCAATCCGGATGTATGCCCGCGCATGCCTTCAATTATCCTGATACCGGCTTCCACCGGGGTACGCAGGTGCTCCGTCCCCTGAACCTCATCACACTGGAAGAGGTAGTAGGGACGCACCTTTATCCTGAGGAGGCCCTGACAGAGCTTTAGCTGGGTTTCGACATTATCGTTGACACCGCGCAGCAGGACGGACTGGTTATTAACGGGAACACCGCTACGCAATAACCGGTCACACGCTTCGGCCGCTTCCTGAGTGACCTCGCGGGGGTGATTGAAGTGGGTATTGAGCCATATAGGACCATATCTTGACAGCATGGCACACAGCTCGGTGTCAATCCGCTGAGGTAACACCACCGGAAACCTGGTGCCGATACGTATAATCTCGACATGTCTTATCCCTCTGATTCTGGAGATAATATCTTCCAAACGACGAGTAGAAAGTGTCAGCGGGTCGCCGCCGGAGATAATGACATCTCTGACGGCTTCATTACGACGCAGATACTCCAGCATGGCGTCTATCTCATCCTCAGTACGCACCCAGCCCCCGTGCCGCCATTCCCGTTTGCGGGTACAGTGGCGGCAGAGCATGGGGCAGATATCGGTAAGCACCATCAGCACACGGTCCGGGTAGCGGTGCACCAGTCCGGGAAGCACGGAGTCCTCTTTCTCCGCCAGCGGGTCTTCCAGACCCATGGTGCTCATGGTCATTTCCAGGACGGAAGGCACAGCCTGCGTTCTGATGGGGTCGTCAGGGTCATCAGGATTGATAAGCGATAGATAATAGGGAGTCACAGAGAGGGGGTAACGTCTGGTAACCAGCCTTAGCTGCGCCTGTTCCTCAGATGATAGCGGAATGAACTCGGCTAACCGCTCGATAGTGGTAATTCTATTCTGAAATTGCCATTTCCAATCATTCCAGGTGCTATCTGATGTGTATCTAAAAAATCTATATCTATTAGTGGCAGTTTTACCTGGAGGTTCTTCTTCGGGATTGCTAAAAACAACCGATTCACCAGGAGGTTCCTCTTCTGCCTCATTTCCATTGTGGCCTTCGACGGAATTCCTTTCCGGTCTGGGTTTATACTGACTCTTCGTGACCGCCGATAGTGTCTTCACCTTTTTTATGTTTAACACTCCTTACTTTATACTTTTTTGGTTTGTATATTATTAAAATAAATTTAAGTAACTTCTTGTAATAACATATTATTTATGTTATAATATACAGGAATTAATATTCCTATATAAATATTATACACCTAAGTCTGAAATTGTCAATAGGGTTTAGAGTGAAAATATAATGTAATTTATAAAATATTTATATGGGGGTAATTCCGTTAAGGAGGTGAAAGTATGCCGGGATGGAAGTTTCTTACCAATAATGCCCTGGTATTATGCTTGATTGCCCAGCAGCCGCGAATCACCGCCCGGGAGATTTCTTCGACAATAGGTATCACGGAAAAAGCCACGCGCAATATCATCAATGACCTTGAAGCTGACGGCTATGTTACCAAGAAAAGGGAAGGACGCCGCATCAGATACAGGGTTGACCCTGACCTGCCGCTACGGAGCGAGACACAACAGGACAAGGCCATCGGCGACCTTCTGGAGATTCTTGGCTGGAAAAGGCGGAAGAAAAAATAGGAAGAAAGAATTGAATAGCCACGAGTTCACAAGTCTCCGCCTGTTGTTACCCCGGTACAAGTTAACGGGACTCCAAGAAAAATAGTAAAATACAGTTAGACAATATCAAATACCAGTTCCAAGGCTCTACCTATTGCCCAGTACCGCCCAACACTTGCTCGTTCAACACCGGGTCTGCCTATTGGTTCATCTCTATATTTGGGACATTGACAAACCAGCAGTGTAGCATTACTCTTATGATACGCAGGCGGACAATCTGCGCGCATATTAAGATAAGTTCAAGAAATTTGCTAGTACTGATAAAGCATGACTATAAACTGTTGGACACCGGATGAATAGAAAGGAATATGAGCGTAAGCTAAGAGAGTGGGAAGCCCAGGGCTATGACGTCTCCGAACTCAGGGAGAAGTGGTTTCCCACCAGGAAGAGCCATGTGGTAAGGTGGCTCTCAATAGTAGTGGCTATTTTACTTATAGTAGCGGTCGTAGCTGTATGGCAGGCAGCGCAAACACCAGCTCCCACCCCGGCCACAGAACCAACCCCGGTACCTGCTCCGGAGCCAGTACCAGAACCAGCCCCGGTACCTGCCCCGGAGCCAGTACCGGAACCAGCCCCAGCACCTGCTCCGGAGCCAGTACCAGAACCAACCCCGATACCGCCACAGGAGCCCGTTACGCTCAAATTTTCCTATATCATGCCCCAGGGAACGTCCATAGCACGAGGCTTTGATTGGTGGGCAGATGAGTTTGAGAACCGGACAGATGGGAGATATAAGGTAGCAACTTATCCATCCAACACCCTGGTGTCATTGCCAGACGCCCTGGACGCAGTAAAAGCTGGCACATGTGATATCGTGATGACCTTTACCGGAACGTTCGCGAAAGACTTTCCATTAACCATGGTCACCGGGCTTCCCACGCTGACATTTCACCATGGCAAGACCGGTGAGGAGAGTTTCATCGCATCATGGGACGCCTGGTATGAACTCTATAATAATGTCCCGTCAATACAAGCCGAGTTCAAGGACTTCAAATTAGTTGGCGCCTTTATAACAGACCCGGCTAATCTTGTGTCCAAGACAAAACCGATACACGTGCCCTCAGACCTGAAAGGTCTGGTGGTCGGCGCCAGCGGCCCCATGGCAGAGATAGTGAAGGCTAATGGCGGTGCGACGGTTCAACTGGTGCCTGCTCAGTGTTACATGAATATGGAGAAAGGGGTTATCGATGCTGCCTTTTTTACTTACGGCATGATAGCGCCTTACAAGATTTACGAGGTCGCGGACTATGTCTTGAAGCAGGATTTCACCGCGGCAACCTTGATTGTCCTGATGAACCGGGATGCCTGGAATGCGATGGCACCTGAGGACCAGGAGATATTTGATGACTCGTTTCATGATGCCAGCTACGGTCCGTGCTTAGAAGGCCTGTTAGCTGAATATTACCAAGGGCAGCAGGATATTGAAGCTTCAAATATGAAAATCATAATCCCCACGGCGGAAGAGTCAGCCCAGTGGGAAGAAGCTGCCAAGTGCACATTCGATAAGTGGACAGTGGACGCTAAAGGGCTGGGTGCCGCGAATCCCGAGAAAGTCCTTGAGGAATGGAAGAGACTGATAAAGAAATACAGTCCTTATTAAATTTTCACGCTGGATAAATAACGACATCCCTGTAAACACAATCGGTCATCTTACGTTAAAGATAAAGATGGAGGACATGAGCAAATGGCTGAAACTAATAAAATGGAGCTGGAATTCAAGGATTTTGAAAACAGGATTGAGCGGTTGAAGCAGGTGGGGATTGAGCTCAGCAGCCTGGGAACTCCCCAGTGGCGAGAGCAGCACCACAAGGAAATTACCTCCATAGAGGCCAAGCTGAAAGACACCAAAAAAGTGGATGAAGCGGAGCGCGAACTGAATACCCTGAAAGAACTCCTGAAGCCATTGCCACCATCGGAGGAACACAGGCCCCCAACTTACTTCCCGGTAGAACTGCTCACCATTTACTCCTCTGTCGAGCCCATCGGCAAGGGTGGTTTTGCCCGCATCTTCCGAGCTTCACGGAAAAGAGACGGGATGCCGGTAGCTACCAAGGTCCCGGTAGACATGGACCCGGCGGTGGGCAAATCATTCTTAAAAGAGATAGAGCACTGGCAGAAGCTAGACCATGAAAACATCGCCCGGCTACTGGATTGCAATATTCTTCCGGCAGTTTACCTCGAGATTGAACTCTGTGACCAGAGCCTGGAGGAATTGGCCAAACCACTCAGCGTGGAAAGGGTGGCTTACATTATCCTCGAGATAACCCGGGGACTCAGGTATGCCCACAGTAAGGGAATAATACACCGTGACCTCAAACCATCCAACATTCTCCTCAAGGATGATATCCCGAAGATTTCCGACTGGGGACTAAGCAAGGTAAAGAGTGAAAGCCGCCTGAGCGTATCTACGTCCCTTTCCCCCATGTATGCCGCCCCCGAGCAGTATTCCCCCAGAACCTTCGGCAAGAGCGACGAGCGGACAGATATTTTTCAGCTCGGCATCATCTTCTACGAGCTTGCCACCGGCGAGCTACCATTCAAAGGCGAAGACCTGACCGAGATTTCCTTCGCTATCACTAACGACACCCCAAAGCCTCCTTCTGAAACGAACCCTGAAAGTATCGATGTTGAGCCTATTATATTGAAATGCCTCCAGAAGAAAAAAGAGGACCGCTACCAGCATACTGCCGAGCTTCAGAGCGACCTGGCCAGCTTCCTTGGTATAGACTTCAAAAGGTCGCTAAATATGAGCCGGAACCAACTGGAGAGGATTAAACTGTGCTCAGACCTTATCGAGGTTTACGCTTCTCAAGGAAACTGCCAGAAGTGCCTGCTCTACCTGAGTAATCTTCAGGGTTATGTCTCAACTCCCCGGCTTAAGGAAATGTTAACAGAGGAAATAAAAGCTTTAGAATTTTACGCCAGCAAGGAAGTGAATATAGCGGACAGGGTTCCCCAACTTGAGGAACTGATTCACCGTGCCAGAATGGGCGAATAATAAAAATTTTCTTATCTACCCTCTTGACAAATCCTCCATTTTGGAGTATAATAGCACGCAGATGTTCAGGAGTATCAGGGATTGGCTTGAGGGTCAGTGATGAAGCGCCGGGAATATGAAAAAAAGCTGGAGGAATGGGAGGCACAGGGTTATGATGTCTCCGAACTCCGGAATAAGTGGTTCCCCACTAAGAGCCGCAAGGGTTCCATCTTCAAATGGCTTGCCATAAGCATAGTAATTATCGCGTTAGCCATTGTCATAACTGGATGGCAGTTATCGAAAACCCAAACACAAGCCCCCGCTCTAACAACTGCTCCGGCACCTAAACCAGCACCAGCCATAGCCAAAACAGTTACACCGGCCCCGGAACTGGCATCAGAACCAGAGCCAGCACCAGTATCAGCACCAAAACAGAAATACGTTTTATCCGGCGGACTATCAGAAGCAGTGCCGATATATGTTGATGATGATTTAATTGTCGAGGTTAATGGCGAGGTAATATACCACGATGATGATAAAGCGTTAAGCACCATTGAACCCATAATATTCGCAGCGTCACCTGATGACTCGGTTCATATTACGGCTATTGATGTCGGTGGGGATAGTTATTTATCAGGTCTATACCTTCATTCAGACGGAAAAATCTACAGGATTACAGAGGGTATACCGGGTTCTAAAAGCAGCGAACTGGTCTTTTTTGATGAGACATTCATAATTTCATCGCTGCCGGAAGTGACCCTTTATGTAATATCTGGTGGAACATCAGCACTAATTCCAATAGTTGTTGACGATGATTTAACTGTCGAAGTTAACGGCAGGGTGATATATCAAGACGATGATAAAACGGCAAGTACCCTTGACCCGATACAATTCGCAGCTCTGCCCGGTGACTTGGTTCACATCACCGCAATTGATGTGGGGTGGGGAGCGAGGAGCTTATCCAGTTTATACCTCAATTCAGATGGGAAATCATATAAAATCACAGACGTTATAAAACAAGATTCGAAAAGCGGCGAGAGCGTTTTCTTCGATGTGACATTCAAAATCTCAGAGCTTGTCAGTGGTGTATACACAGCACCAGAACCAGCCGTAACTCCGGCACTAATTAAAAAAGAAAGGTAACTAGATGTACTTAATCACGGCCAAATACACCAGCGATTCCGAGAGGAAGCGCATTGAATACGCCCTGGAGAAGTGGCGAGACCGGATGAAGATAACAAAGCCGGAAGGGATGGTGGCTATTGTTAATGACGGCGATATCAAAGAGCTGATTGTGGAGCTGTATTCACGGACAGAGAAGGATAATATCGCCTTATACCATATTGAGGAAGCCCATATTGATGTGGCCGAGGGAGAAAAGGAGATAAAACTGAAGCTTCATGAGAACCGGGAGACCGCCGAGAAGCTCCTCGACTTTATCATGGCCAGACAAAAGGCTATCCTTAAGCTACAGCTATCAGAGCCGCGCCGGAAAATATACGAGGTTGTTACCAAAAAAGGAAAGGCAGAGATTGCCATGAGCCTCCACGGAGGTAATGCCGGCATCGATGTAGCCCTTAAAATATCCGGATATGGTGAGGCGGTAGATTTTCTTCACGGCAAGCTGGCTGAAGAACTAAAATTACTGGAGGGGCGATGATGAACTTTATTAAGGGAGTTGATTACGGAAGACTTAATGAAATCATGGGCCCGGTTGAGGTGGCTCTGGGCAGTGACCTGGAGGGACTCCGCCGGAAAGATGAGAGGGAGAGGGCTGAATTATGGAACCGGATAAAGACGAGCCAGACTACCTTTGAGAATGAATTTTTATCGAGCCTGGCTACAGATTTAAGGCAAGAGCTGGGAAGCAGGTTCTGCCTGGCCAAGCTGCTGGTAGCGGCGGCGGCTGAGGCTAACGGGGAGGCAAGCCCGGTGGTTGCTGATTTTAAGAGGAAAGAGCTGGAGCTGGTACAGGACTTCGAGAGGTTCAATGTCTTTGATGTTCTCTCTGCTGAAGAGATTGTCCAGCGAATCGCCAGAAGGGAAGATATCTATGACCTGATAATAGACTTCTATCAGAAGGAGTATTCGAAGCTGGATGACATCCTTGATGACCCCGAAATCCAGAGAGGCCTGAAGCTTGCCTTCAAGAACCGATACGCCAAGCGATTTGATAAGGTTGTTAAGGGAGTCCAGGATTATGTGGGGCGGTACGGGCCGGTCATCGTGGTCACACAGGTAGAGAAAAGAATCTGGGATATCATCAAGGAATCAGAAGCCAGGCGGAACAGGGTTGCCGATGAGCTTGAGCGGCAGATTAATGAGCTAACCTCGAATCTCAAGCCGCTGGGAGAAGTTGATGAAGAGAGCGAGCTATTCAGGCAGAAGCTTTCCGAACTGCAAACAGAGTTAGCCGCCGGAGAGCGACCCAGGGACATCGGTTCTCTCGAAGCGCAGAAAAATAACATCCTTAATCGCTATCTCGCTCTGGAGAAGGGGCTTTCCTCTCAGACGGAAACAATCACTCAGAGGCGAAAGGAACTTGAAACCCGGGAGACGGAACTGGAGCAGGTAAGGCAGGAATATCAGGAGCAGATGCAGGAGGAAAAGCGGCGTCTGGTAGAAAGCGAACTCAGTGAGATTGAAGCACTCAAAGAGAAGCTCTCCTCCCAGGGAGAAGCCTTTGAGGCAGAAAGGGCTGAACTGGAACGCAAGAGAGAGGAGCTCGACAGCCGACTCCAGGATATTAATGATGCGCTCGCGGGCAAGCCTATTCGAATTGTGGCCAAGGAGGATGCCAGGCTATGCGAGTTGAATTACATTGCCAGGTTTGAGACCAAGATGGAGACACTACCTCTGACAATATACTCTCCAATAGATGACCGAAATTATAAAATAAAATCGTGGAAGGAAGGGGCCCATGTTAAAATGGCTCAGGGGGGAGCCCCGGAGATGCCCGTTAATGCTCAGTCAAGATATTCTGTTTTTGAGAAAAAGTACGGCTTCTTCGGCGAAAGGATAGACAAAGTCGTTGTCGAGGCCATATCATTGAACCACCTGGAAGAGTTTGACAGGTATAGCTTTGACGCCCGGCGGGCTAACATGGCCGACTTCCTCGGTGTTATTACCAATTTCATCAACACTGCCGAGCTGGGCAAATATCTCCATGTCCTTGGCATTGCCTCACCTACAGGCTGGGATGACCGGGTCAGGAAGGAGATTGAGTCCTCGGCTTTCGCCCACAATTACATCAGCAAGCATGTTTCCATCTGCCTGATTGACTCCGTTACCGGAGACTTATTCTACAACCCCGCTGACGAGCGCATAAGCAATTTCGTGGAGTTCTTCCAGCCACAATTCGACAAGGAAAGGGTGGCCAAGGTCCATGAATTGCTCCATGATAAACTAGCCGTTAAGGACTACGTTGTCTTTAACGACATATTGGAGGAGACAAATGAAAAAAGAGAAATAGTGAATAAAGCATTCCACGACCATGAAGCTGAAGGAGAGCACCGGATGAGACTTATCAAGGATGTCGGTGTTGTACTCGAAGCAGCGGCCTAGAATTAATACGAAACATACTGTATAGTTGCAAATAAAACATTATTTAAGGAGGTAATCATGGGAATCATAGACAGGATTAAGGGGAATCCGTTCGAGAAGCTGAAGAAAGACGACCTCACCGCGGAAAGAATCAGACTTGAGAGAGATGAAAAGCTCAAGATAGCCGAGGTAGAAAAGCTATCCGCTCAGAAGAAGGAGCTGTTTAACAAGGGCTTTCAATCAAGCGAGGCGGAAAGACGCACCATGGCACGCCAGATACAGCAATTCGACCAGAAGATAAAGCTGGACAGCATCCAGCTCAAGAGGACCAGCGACCAGATTCGTGTTGTCGACAACCTGATATTCATCCATGACAACAAGCAGGTGCTGGAAAGAGAAGGGCTCATGAAAAACCTGCTGAAGATGCCCAAAAGCAAACTTGATGAGTTTCTGGCCAAGGTGAATGTCAAAGACCAGATAGCTTCCGGCACACTCGATGCCATACTGACTACGATGCAGGCGGAATACGGACTTCTCGGTGAAATTGAGGACGACAAGGAGACAGCCAAACTGATGGATATCTGGTCAACCAGTGATGTTTCCCAGTCAGATGAAGTCTATCAGAGCTGGGACAAGGAGAAGGCGTCCAAAGAAAAAGACCTGGAACTGGAATAATTCTTTAAGGGTTAACTGGATAATATTATGGAACTTAGAGACGAAGTTAAAAGCCAGTTTAACAAATGCCACCGGCTGGCCAAGAAGCACTATGATGAAGGCAACATCGCCAAGGCCAGGGCGGAGTATCAGAAATGCGCACAGCTCCTGGAGCATCTTGCCCAGCTATCGCCGGCGCAGAGAAGAGGTGAATTGCTGAGCCGTTCTCAGAAATTTCGCGACATCGCGGAAGGACTGAAGGAAGGCACGGTCAAGGTTTACACCGACGGCATCAAGCCAGCCGAACCGCCAAAAGCATCAAGAACCGAGGTAGAGCAGAGGGAAGAGAAAGCCAAGAGCCTGGTACTGGCTCAGAAGCCCAGCATTAAGTTTGCCGATATTGCCGGTCTGGGGACAGTCAAGGAAAATATCAAGGAAGCCATCGTCTACCCTTTCAAGTATCCCGATGAGTACAAGTACTTCGGGGTCAGGCCCGGGGGTGGTATCCTGCTTTATGGTCCCCCCGGTTGTGGCAAGACCATGCTGGCAGCAGCGGCGGCATCCGAGTGTGATGCCGCCTTCATTAACCTCAAGGTGAGTGATATTAAGGACAAGTACGTTGGCGAAAGTGAGAAGAACATCAAAGAAGTCTTTGCTGTCGCCCGTAGCTATGATAGGGCCATACTATTCTTTGATGAGGTTGACTCTCTCGCCGGAGAACGGTCGGGGTCGAGAGAGGGACATGAGGTAAGCCTGGTGAGTGAGCTTCTGGCGCAGATGGACGGCCTGGAATCCAAGGCTGCCGTGAGGAAATATCTGGTTCTGGCGGCCACCAACCGTCCCTGGGATGTGGACATCGCTTTGAGACGGCCCGGCCGGTTTGATACCACCGTTTTTGTGCCCCACCCCGACCTTGAGGCCCGCCGCAAGATACTGGAGCTTAACCTCAAGGACAAACCGCTGTCTCCGAAGGTGAACCTGGACGAGCTTGCCCGCCGGACCGAGGGCTATGCCTCGGCGGAGGTCAGCGCCGTGTGCCAGACGGCTGCCAAGATTCCCCTTAGGGAGAGAATCAGGGAAAAGAAGCCCCGACGGGAGCTGACCATGGC
>CAYWRT010000074.1:0-10771 GCA_964460815.1 uncultured Dehalococcoidaceae bacterium | reverse complement strand
CGCGGACAATGTCTTTAAAGGGCTTGCCACCGATGGTACAGAATAGCCCGTCTTCCGCCAGCGGGATAGCCCCCTCGATTACCAGGATATAGCCTCCTTCTCCGATGGTCTTGGCCAGGGCTTCTTCCGCCTGATGCCCGGAGGCAGCCATAGCTGTTTCGTTATAGCGCAGCGAGATGGTGTCAAGGAGTATGGATACGGCGGGCGGCTCCAGGCTGTTCAGGAAAGACTCCACGCAGCCGGCACAGTCCTGCCCCTCCAGCCAGACTACCGCCGGCTTACCCAGAGATTCTTCCAGGGCCTTGACCACCCTGGGAGTCAATGCCTGGCTAAGCCCCAGAAGAGCCAGCGCGGCACTGGCTACTTTAATGAAGTCACGCCGGGTTAACTCTGGAGTTCTCAAATTCAAAATATCCATGCCGTCTCCTTTCCTAATTTGATAAACCGATATAGATTTTTTACCCGATATTACTCCCGCTCATTTTCAGGGCATTTGCTAACAGGGCGATACCTTCTTTTGTGCAGAACTGCTTTTTAGTTGGGTCCACAAAAACACCCGCAGAATCCGCTTCCATGATTTCAAGGTGCGCTCTGACTGTTCTTACATCCATTTTCAATCGGTAGGCTAACTTTGAAACATCAACGCAACCACATCCGGTACTATTAACCGTCTCTAGCAGTTTGTCCCTTATTCTCTTGTGCCTAGCCAGATAATCCCGCTGACGATTGTTAATCATGTGTGAAAACCGTATTATTAACTCCTTGCTACTAATATTTACGTATTATTGTAAAATATTACTTAAACTAGCATAAAAAAATATCGCTACAACTGTATATATAACTCTATGGGAAATTATAACCGAAGTGAAAAAATCTTGTCAATATCCCCTCACAGGTACAGTGTAATGATAATTCGTCTTATTTTACGGAATACCCTGTATCAATCCATTTTCTTTCCCTTTTTTACCATCGCGATAGCTAAGCCAGTAGCCAGATAAACAAAGCCAACGATGAAGCAAATGACACACATAAGGATGGGAGAATTTTTAACCGGCAGGAGGCCTGTTAATACAAACATACCTATAGCTATATCAACAATACCGGATAAAATCAGGAGAAAACTCCAGAAATTGCCGAAGAGTATATGTTTTATGAGTCCCGTATTAGGCCCCCTGAATGTACTAGCGGTACTGTACGATAGGTAGAAAGTGCCGTGGCACAATCTGACTAATCGTTGGATAGGTTAAAATAGCACAGTTCGTCATTTTATGAGACGCCTTGTGTGATACCCCGCATTGACCTACCCCACCAGCCCCCTCTCTTGCAAATCACCGGCCACGTCATCAAGCCCCAGCCTTTTCAATGTTGCCGATGTTGGCAGTCCACTGGAGGTGTTCCAGCCGCGTAGCTGGTAGTACTCTTCCAGTAGGTTATCGAACGCCTGCCGGTCTACCACACAGCCCAGCTTGGATATGATTTTACCGCCGGGTCCCGGCATCAGAGCCTCCGGGTTGTAGAATACGGAGTCTTTTTCCAGTGGCTCGGTGTACATGTGTTCCACAAGATGGTCACTTTTGCGTCCACCCCACCCCAGCCTGAGCTGCACCGCCCGCTGCAGATTACAAATTCTCTCTCCCGCCAGATAAAACCCGGCCTCGTCCATCTCGTTCCCGGTGATGGCTGAATAGATATCCGCCTCCATAGCGGGGTCGGGAGTGGGCTGGCCTATCCACGCCAGGTCGCATACAATCAGGCTATCCTTAATATAAGCGCGGTCCTGCACCTTCTTCGCCGCCAGCGCCTTGCCTTCGTAGGTCGAGAAGTCAGCCGCTATTTCCCCGCCCCAGAACCTCCGGGCAAGCGATATGAAATCATCGGTGGTAAACCTGGCGTTCTCTTCTCCCCTGGCGAAGGGCATCCATTGAATTACGGCAAAGCTAACCCCGTGAAGCTGGTGGATGGGGCGGCGCGGCTCGGTGGCATACATCAGCGCCGTGGTGATAAACATACGCGGGTCATAGTCCTTACACTCGCCCGAACGCGTGTGGACAAACTCATGGGCAAGCTCAACCGCCTTGGGACCGATTTCTTCCGCAGCGGGCATCACACCCTGAGCCAGGAGGTCGCCGAAGCCCTCCCTTAGAGATATCTTTCGGGTCAGCTCTTCGATGAACTCCGGAGCGCCTGCCTGCGACAGCGGCAGTCCGGTCATTTGCTCGGTAACCACGCCGTTTTTATAACAGGAAATAAGCCAGTTTACCATAGGCTCCATCACAGCGGTGTCAAGGCTGTTGTCATCGCACAGCCTGATACCCAGCAACTGGGCCGGATGCCACTTTCCGTAATAGTCAAGCACGGCTTTTTTATAGGCGTTGGTCGCCTGGCAAAAGGACTTATACATTCGGCCCTTGTCCCCGGGAAACACCTGGCGGCCGCACCCCGCTTCGCAGCCGTAGCACATCTGCTGAGTGGTCACGCCGGGCACGCCCCAAGGAGACGGCCGGTCCCGGCTTGGTCCCCTGGCCTCTTTCAACCGTTCAACGATTTTCTGCAATCTCTCGGCATTTGCCGCTTCTGGTCTGCGACTTCCCTTCACGGCAATGGCCTTAAGGTTCTTGGAACCCATGACACTTCCCAGGCCGCTGGAACCGGAAGCGCCGCCCTCGCCGAATATGGTGGCAAACAACACCATATTCTCACCCGCCGGACCCGTGGTGAGTACCGTGACATCGTCGCCAAGCTCCGATTTAATAGCGTCAATGGTATCATAAGTAGACATACCACGCAAAGGGGCGGCGCCCTTTATGTCAACCTCGCCGTCATGGATGAAAATATAGACCAGATTATCGGCCTTGCCCTGCACCGCAAGGGCGTCATAACCGGCATATTTCAGCTCCGGTCCCCACCTTCCCCCCAGGTTGCAGTAGGTAAAGGCCTCCGGGGTGGACTGCGGAGATTTGCCGCACACCTGCCACCTGTTCCCGGCGATGGAACCGTCGAACCCTGAAAGCGGCCCGGTGACAAAGGTTATCACATTCTCCGGGCTGAGGGCTTCGGCGTTCGCCGGAGCCATATCCCAGTAAAGCCTGGCGCCGAACCCCCGACCGCCGATATACTTCTTTGCGTAGTCCGATGTGGGAATAGAGGTGGTCTTTTTGCCAGTAAGGTCAACCTTGAGGATTTTACCCGCATAGCCGTAACCTGCCATTTTTACCCCCTAACTAAAAATAAGCTTTAATTTTTATTGAAATAACCAGCAATCGATTCGAAGGTTTAATGCAGGTTCGAGCAGTCTGAAAGGTCTGTCTCCTGAATTTTTTTCTCGGCAAGTTCCCGGCGAATATAGCCGCGGATTTTTAATGCCTATACTGATTCAGTAGGGTAACCCAGCTCTTTCCAGCGTAAAAAACCTCCGTGCAAGGCCCTGACATTATCAACATCATAGCCCAGATTCATCAGCTCCAGCGCCATAATGGCACTTTCCGAATCGTCCAGACAATCGCAGTAAAAAACCGCTGGTGTGTTCACGGGAAGTGCGGCCAGCATCATGTCTCTGTCCATCTGATATCCAGAGGGGTCATAATAAATATTGACAGCTCCCTTGATATGTTCAGCATTGTATCCGCTACTATTTCGAGTATCTATTATTACCACGTTCTCCCCTTTACCTGTCATCTGCCTTAATTCTTCGCATGTGATTCGGGGCACTTCGTTAATCTCCATTTTCCTCCGCTTTCAACTTTTTTGGTTTCCATGTCATTGTTTAATTTTGCCAGCTCGAACGACTACCGCTTTTTATCGCCAGGCATCTATCAATACGCCTTTACCAACCCTGAAATCTGTAATGAACCAGATAGTATTTGTTTGACCGCCCACCACCACCGTATTTATAGCCTTAGGATTGGTAAAAGGCTCTATCAAGGAGTCCGGCGGCATCTTTTGCCATGTGGCGTAAGGTTCCAGCCCCTGTAAACCGAGGTTCGCATAAACACTGTTCGTGAGTCCGTTGCCCCAGAACTGGTGGACCGGCACTCTGGTATTTTGGGAAAGCCACCCGGCCAGCATTTCCTTGCTGGCAAAGCCTTCATGGTCGTGTAGCAGGCTGGCCACCAGCGGGTCCGCACAGAGAAGAGCGGCCGACCCCACTCCGGAAAGCGCCTTCATATAATCGCTTACCAACATCTGGGGCGGGTAATCGGTCTCGACCTCGCCTACGCAGGAAATATAAGTCCATCCGATGCCTACGGTGATAACACTGTCTTCTTTCTTATAACCAAACTGGACACTCAGCGGATTCCATCCCTCCGGTAGAGCCTCCTCATTCTCGGCAAAGCAACAGTTATTATATTGAAGGTTGCTCCCCAGGGCAGCAAAAGTGGTCAATCCGGCATGGAGATTACCCGCTGTCTTGGAGAGTAACGTGAAAGCCCTGCCAATAACCGCGTTAGGTTCGTTATACGGGCCCATGGCATGAGTTCCTGAATTCATACCTATCTCTTTACGGATTGGGCCGTTGACGATTATCATATTCGCCATTGAGGTTGTGGAGTTGCCGAAGGGCGCCAGGGTAGCCAGTGCCAGAATAACGGGGAAATACTGTGGCCTGGCTCCCGCCATCACGGCACAGACCGCAGCCTTTTCCACGGTCAGTTGCCGTCCGCCGCCCGGCCAGGTCATGGTTTTGACCACCTCATCCGGCTTGTGGCTGGTCCCTTTAAGCATGGCCGCCACCCTCTCCTCAGTAGGCAGCACCACCGGCAGGTAATCAGTCCAGTCCTTTGCCTTAAAGAGCTCTTGCAGGTTTTCTTCCGTATCAGGTGCCAGTAATCTGGGCTCCAAAGACCCCTCCGGCAGCCCGGTTACCTGCTCACCAGATGTAAGTGGTTTAGTGAGAGCATCCATAATCTCCTGCATAATCGGCTTGCCGGTCACCGGGTCGTTACCATTAACGTATTTCTCATGTACCTCTCGCGAAACTCCGGCAACTGGCAGGGGAAATACAGTGTATCTTAGTGGTATGCCGCTGTTATAAAGCCGGTCATATCCCTTCAGATATTCAATTACATTCTCTCCGGTACAGGGGGCCGTGGGTATACCCATTTGCTCGAGTTGCTTGGCATGGCGGCTCAAGGCCGCGCCACAGCCGTCTCAACAGCTTAAGCCGATTATGCAGGCATCTCCTTCGGACTTTATTTTCTTCCACAATTCCGGGTCATCATCCATATAGGAACCCTTTTTCTTGACGAGCACCGTCTTCGCCGAGGGAATGTCCTTGGCAAACCAGCCCTGCATTACCTCGAAAAGGTCATAACCTGCTTTGGGTCCCCCCCACCCTATATCCACCAAATAAATGGTTTTACCCTCAAGGCGAGTAAAAGTACGAGGTGCCAGCGGGACTCTCTCTGCCATGGTACTGCTGCACGCGGGATTTAGCACCGTGATTTTGTCGTCCTGCTGTCGGGATTTGATTTCAGGCATTTAATTCCTCCGATACGCTTTATTTCATACTGCCCTGCTCACGGGCCATCTTACTATTTAAATTTTCATTTCTAAGAATAATTTCGGAACACCAACGGGTATTTCATTACCACCAGGGTCATGCGTATGTTTTACCTTTTTTCTTCTCCAATCATATAATTTCACCAACAATTATATCACCAATTCTAACATATTTTCGCCCACCCTGCGGCTTTTCGACACCCTGAATTTACTTCAAATCCGACCTAACAGCAAAATCCTCCGGTAATCTACCAGAAAAAGTGAATCCTGCCAGGCAGTCAAGGTGCGCTCCTGAAGAGAACAATACCTGATTTAGCAGGGTTGCCTTTCTAAATTTCACTTTGGGTATTATTGGCATCTTCTTGACTCATTTACCAGCCATCATTATAATATGCTTACAATAAACAAAGTCACTACCGAAGCGTTTATATTCGCTGGATTTCTGACGACCATTATTTCTAGGGGTAAAGGTGACCGACGCAGTATTATTGATTCAATTTTATTACTTTAATCCCAGTAATCGATTTTAAACCGCCAATCTGCTTCACAGGCTGGCGTACACGCACAGTCAGGATTTTTATTCATCAAAAATATAAAGGAGGTAAGATGGAACTAGGTTTTCAAGGTAAAGTAGCCCTGGTAACCGGGGCAGGCAGCCAGATAGGCTTCGGGAAAGAGATAGCTATTCTCCTGGCAAGAGAAGGGTGTGACACGGTTGCCGTCACCGATATTAATCTGGATGATGCCCGAAAAACAGCCGAAGCCATAAAAAAACTCGGCTGTAATTCTATCGCTGTTAAGGCAGACATCACTCAAGAAGCCGAAGTCGATGCTATGGTCAAGAAGGTCATAGACGAATACGGCAAAATAGACATCCTGTGCAACGTTGCCGGCGATATTTTACACAAGGACAATACGCCCCTTGAAGTGCAAAAGAGGGAAACCTGGGTTAACCAGATGAGCCTTAACCTCTTCGGCACGATGTTAGTCACAAAGGCTGTCCTTCCCCATATGAAAGACCGGAAATATGGCGTTATCGTCAACATCGGCTCGGGCAGCACTCACCAGTACTCTATGGGTGTCGGGATGTACGCCATGTCCAAGTACGCTATCGACCTGTTCACCAAGCAGCTGGCGATGACGGAGGCGAAATCGGGTATACGGGTGAACTGCGTCGCGCCAGGGCCAGCGCATACCAATTTCGGCCGGGTACTCAGGGAAGGTATGCCGCCTGCCACCGAGGAGCAAATGGCTGAAAGGCAGGAGATGATGTCCAGGATGATGCCCCTGGGAAGAGTCGGCACGCCGACCGATATCGCCAACGCCACCGTCTTCCTGGCTTCGGACCTTACCAGTTATGTTACCGGACAGGTCTTTCACGTTTCTGGCGGTTCGGTAATGTGACCGAACGAGTCCGGATATTCCGGCAGCCGGTGCCGTTGACTTCCCGGCAGCTAACCTGCCGTCCGGGAACCGGCACCGGCATAGAGCGGCTATTATCAAAATATCATTAGACCATAGAAAAGGGGTAAAGATGAGTGAAGTGGTCAATTAACGTGTATGCTTATCATATCTTCATAGATTCAGATGTATATAAAGTTAGCACCCGGAAAGATAAAAATTCCAGCAGGGAAGAGTAAAAAATGATAGAGAAACAGGAAGCGAATTTGCCCCCAGAAGAACCGGCGAAAACCTTCATCAAAGGACTGGCACTTCATGCCTTTGGGCAGGGTGGCGGCGCCGCTAACATCGATACCAAGGATGGCAGAATAGTCAGGATTAGACCACTTCATTATGACGAGAAGTATACGCCTGAGGAGATTGGTCAGTGGCGGGTTGAAGCGCGCGGGAGGGTCTTCGAGTCACGGCTGAAGACTTTACCGAATCCTCATGGGTTGGCCTACAAAAAACGAGTGTACTCCCCCAACCGGATTAAGTATCCGTTAAAGAGGGTTGATTGGGACCCCAACGGTGACCGAAACCCGCAGAACCGTGGGAAGAGCAAGTTCCAGAGAATTACCTGGGATGAAGCCACGGACATGATAGCCGGTGAAATAAGGAGGATGCAGGCGGAATACGGGCCGTATTCGATATTTTTACAGGGTGATGGACATGGAGAGTCGAAGGTTGTCCATGCTACCCATGGGTGTCAAACTCAAATGTTCAGGTATCTGGGCGAAGGCGAGGAAAAGGGAGAGTATACCCTGCAAATCAGGACGCCGGATAGCTGGGAGGGATGGAAATGGGGCGCCGTCCATATGTGGGGAATGACTCCCTTTGGCACGTACGGCCCGGGCACCAATGCCTTCAAAGACGTTGCTGAGAACACCGACATGATTCTGTTCTGGGGGAGCGACTGGGAAACGACACCCTGGCAGCATGGCGAGCAGGGCATGAGCCTCTGGGCTTATTTCTACAAGGATCTCGGGGTAAGATACATCTTCATCTCCCCGGACTTGAACTACTCTGCCGCCGTCCATGCTGATAAATGGATTCCGGTGTATCCCAATACAGACACGGCGTTTCTCCTGGCTATAATCTATACCTGGATAGACGAGGGCACCTATGATAAAGACTTCATAGCCACGCACACAAATGGTTTTGATAAGTTCAGGTCGTATGTCATGGGAGACGAAGATGGCATTCCCAAGACACCGGCCTGGGCCTCGCCACTGTGCGGTGTTCCGGTGTGGACAATAAAAGCGCTGGCAAGGGAGTGGGCAAAAAAGGTGACTACATTTGGCAGTGGCGCTGGCGGCCCGCTCTGCCGGGGAACCTACTCGACTGAACCTACCAGGATGCAGGTGGCGTGTTCCGCCATGCAGGGAGTGGGCAAACCGGGAACCAACCGGACCTCTGTCTTCAGTATGCCCCGGGGTAAGGTAATGCTCAACCCCTTCACGGCTTACCGGGGGCTGGGAGAGGTGAGGTGGCACCCGAAACAATTCCTCCCCAAGACCAGGCTTCATGATGCCATTCTTGACGCTTCCAGTGATAAGCCCTTGAAATTCTACAGTACCGGGTCGCCCGTGATGCCGACCGAAGACCAGTTCGTGCCGTACCAGTATCCGGTAGAGGGCTGCTCTGAAATACACATGATATGGTCGGACACGCCCTGCTGGATAACGTGCTGTAACTGCGGCAACAGGCTGGTTGAGGCGCTCCGGAGCCCCAAGATAGAAACCGTAGTGGTGCAGCACCCGTGGCTGGAGAATGATACTCTTTACGCCGATATAATCCTGCCCATCTGCACCAAATTCGAGACTGAGGACATCATGATAGGCTGTGACGCCTTCTGCCAGAGCGTTTACCCGGAGGGAAAGTGCATCGAGCCCATCGGGGAGTCCAAGAGCGACTACGAAGCGGTTGGCGAAGTAGCCAGGAAACTCGGTATCTACGACCAGTACACTGAAGGCAGGACTATTGAGGAATGGATAAGGATTGGCTATGAAAGCTGCGGCATCAAGGACTTTATCACCTGGGAAGAACTTAATGAGAAGGGGTTCTACTGCGTGCCTCCGGCGGATGGCTGGGAGAACGACCCTACCCCACGTATAGATTTCTTTAAAGACCCCGAGACTTACCCCCTGAAAACACCCACCGGCAAAATAGAGTTTGAGGCTACAGGACTGCTGGAGCACTTCCCTGATGATGAAGAGAGACCGCCGGTTCCACACTGGATTCCCTTCGGTAAGACTCATCAGGAGAGCCGGTTGCATCCCAGAGCCAGAAAATATCCGTTGCTCCTCGTTTCTAACCACGGGAGATGGAGGTCGCATGCCCAGCTCGATGATGTATCGTGGTTCCGGGAAATCCAGACCGGCAAGGTTAAAGGCCCGGACGGCTACATGTACGAGCCTGTCTGGCTCAATCCGGTAGATGCAGCGCCACGGAATATAGAAAGCGGGGATGTGGTCAAGCTGTACAACGAGCGGGGCATCGTCCTCGGCGGTGCCTATGTGACCGAGAGGATAATGCCCGGAGCCATCTACCAGGACCACGGCGCCAGAGCCGACCCCATCACCGACCGGATTGACCGGGGCGGAAACAATAACCTGATATCTCCGGCGCAGACAACATCGCCCAACACTCAGGGGCAGGTAGCCAGCGGTTTCCTGGTTCAGGTTGAAAAAGTCAGTGCCGAGCAGCTGGGTGCCTGGATGAAGCAGTACCCCGAAGCCTTCCATAGGGAATACGACCCGGCCAGTGGTTTGTGCTTCAATGCCTGGGTTGAGGGGGGAATGTAAGTATAAAGGAATACGGAGAAAGAGGGAAAATGGCGGAACATTTAGAGAAAGAACAGCCACAGGTAATAACATCGCCTGACGGTAAGCTGCAGACACTTCACCACAGGATGTCTGTCAACCGTTTCGGGCACAGGGTTGTTGAAGGGGCGGTACGTAATATTAGCTCCGATTCCAGATTAAGCGCCGAGGTAAAGGCAGAGTATTATGACGCTGCCGGAAAATTCATTGGCACCGAGGCGGATGTTGTCAGACGCCTGGAACCGGGTAAAACCGGTGCTTTTGAAGTTGTGTATTCGGGTCAGCAACGGGCTGATATTAAATACTACAAAATTGTGACCTTGCAGCAAATATAACACGGCCTTGGCTTTAAATGACACTATCAGGGTGTCACAGGTTCGAGACCTGTACGGCCTACCATACACCACTTTTGCAAACCCGTCCTGCTCCCCTGTATTTTCGGTGTTTCTGATATCCATGCCACACTGAATACGTCGCGATTTGAGGTCCTCCGATAACATCCTTCACGACAAACTAGCTGAGATTTTGGTTCAATATCACCTCGTTGCACTATATGACGGTCTGTGTAATCTTGTCCTATTTAACAAAAAGTCAGAAGGTAAAATTTCAAGAAGTAGCTAAATTATCGCCCCTCCACAGTGGGGAGGGTAAATTAAAAATATTACTCCTTATTCTTATTTCAACATAAGATAAAATAGCTTTCGGTAATATCTGATAACCTAGGGCGATTCTTCTCCCTCTTTACTCTGGGGCCAATATTTTGATATTTAAAATCAATTAGACAAGCGAGCCCTTGACATTTGAGAATAATATAAGTAAAATGATAGTGGTCATATGCTCATAATATCGATATGTATATGTCATAATATATGAACATAAGTTCATAATACCAATAGGGGGACAGAATAATTGAGCAGACAACCGCTATGGCGACGGGTAGATTTTTTACCGAAGATTACCTCCTTTAAACCTGCCGGTGTGCCTCTAGCTCAACTGCAGGAAATACG
>CAYWRT010000073.1:0-10816 GCA_964460815.1 uncultured Dehalococcoidaceae bacterium | reverse complement strand
CGGAGAGGGTTAATGCCAGTCTGCGGCAGAACATACACCAGTATGAGTTGCAGCCCCACAGTTATTATGATGCCACTCATAATCCACATGTTTGAAAACGGGTTCATCTTAAATGCTGATATCGTCAATGAGCGGGCAGTCAAAAGGTAAAAAATATGCACCAGCATTATGTTTACCAGCACGGCCGTTTGCGCTTGTGTCAACAGCAATTCGTCTATCTGGGAGCCCTGAATCGCGGGCATTCCATATTGATAAAAGACGGTAAATCCCGAAGCTGCCATTAATATTGACACAAGTCCTACCTTTCTGAAAAATAGTGCGTTAGCTATTGGCTCCTTGGGGTCACGTGGAGGCCGGTCCAGCAGCCCTTTTTCACGCGGCTCCCAGAGCAGGGGCAGTGCCAGCACGATAGCGTCGTAGAGATTAATCCAGAGAATCTGCACCGGTTCTAAGGGTAACCGTACGTGGAAAAGAGGTAAAAATGCGGCCAGAGCTATCGCTCCCATGATTAGTAATGCCTGACCACCGTTGGTGGGAAGTGTATAGAGGATTACCTTACGAATATTTTCGTAGACATGCCTGCCCTCCTCCACGGCAGCCACGATGCTGGCAAAATTGTCGTCAACCAGAACCATATCCGAGGCTTCCTTGCTGACCTCGGTGCCCTTGATACCCATAGCTATACCAAGGTCCGCCGTCTTTAAGGCCGGGGCGTCGTTTACGCCATCGCCGGTGACGGCAACGATGTGGCCCCGTTGCTGCAAATGGGTGACTATTCTGAACTTATGCGCCGGGGCAACCCTGGCATACACAGAGACCTTATCTATTACCTTTGATAACTCCTGGTCGGTCATTTTCGCCAGTTCTTCACCCGTCAGTACAGCATCTCCCTCCAGTCCCAATCGTTCCGCAATGGCTCTGGCTGTCTGGGCATGGTCACCCGTTGCCATCACTACCCTGATGCCGGCTCGCTTGCACTTGGCTATGGCGTCTATGGCTTCATCTCTGGGCGGGTCCAGCATACCCTGTAGCCCCAGGAATACCAATCCCTCCATGTCTTCATTCGTGAGCGCCCTTTTACTACTGGGAACATCCTTATAGGCTACGGCCAGCACCCTCAAAGTCTGCTTGGCCATGTCATTCGCTATCTCGATAATTTTTTCGTTTTCCAGAGGCACCTTACTTCCCCCAACCAGCTGGTTGTCACACATCAATAAGATACGCTCCGGTGACCCTTTTACGAAGATAGTATTAGCTTCGCTATTATTATGCAGTGTGGCCATATACTGGTGCTCGGACTCGAAGGGTATCTCGTCCAGCCTTTCCAGTTCACCGGTTACGCCAGCCTTGATTGCGGATACCACGAGTGCTCCTTCAGTGGGGTCACCTGATAGTTTGTATCCATCTTCGGATTTTTCCAGTGTAGCATTATTACAGAGGAGGCCTGCCCTCAGTGTTTGCGCCAGGACAACATCTTGATTTGGGTCAATAGTTTTACCGCTTAGCTGGAATGCGCCCTCAGGCTTATATCCAGACCCGGTGACTGTGTAGTCTTGGCCACCACAATATACCCGCAATACCGTCATCTCACCCTTGGTCAGTGTCCCGGTCTTGTCGGAGCAGATAACAGTGGTGCTGCCCAGGGTTTCAACGGCTGGCAGTCTCCTGATGAGCGCATGACGGTGCGCCATTGCCCGGGCACCGGCCGCCAGGGCTATAGTCAGTATTGCCGGTAGTCCTTCCGGTATTGCCGCCACGGCCAGGGAAACCGATGCCAGAAAAGAATAAATCAGGTCATAACCCAGGATAACCCCCAGAACAAGATTGAGAATTGCCAGGCATATTACGGCAATGATGAGAACTTTGGTAAACTGGGCTACCTTTCTGACGAGCGGGGGCGGGGCAGCACGCTCTGTCTCTTTCATAAGGCTGGCAATCCTGCCAATCTCGGTATCAGCTCCGGTGCCTACCGCGACTCCCCGGCCGGAGCCGCGCGTTATGAAGGTGCCGTTAAAGGCCATGCCAAGCTGGTCTGCTGGCGGCAGGTCGGGTGTGGAGATAGGTTCCGTATTTTTTTGTACCGGCACCGACTCGCCTGTCAGTGCCGCCTCATCGGCGTAGAGGTTCTTGGCTGAAAAAAGACGAAGGTCGGTGGGAATGCGGTCGCCTTCCTCAAGAATAACAATATCACCCGGTACCAGCTCACGCGCTGGAATATCTTTGGCGTCACCGTCTCTGAGTACGGTGCAGGTAGGCACCAGCATTTTCCTGAGGCTCTCGATGGACGCTTCGGCCCTTCCTTCCTGAATAAAGCCTATTACCGTGTTAATCAGGACAACCGCCAGAATAACGCCGGTGTCAACCCACATATCGAGAAAGGCGGTGATAGCCGCGGAAGCGAGCAGTATGTAGATTAAGGGACTATTAAACTGAAGAAGGAGCCGGATAAGAGAACTGCGCCTCTTGAACTCCAGCTCGTTGTGACCGTATTTCTTTAACCTGAGCTCAGCCTCATCAGAGGTGAGCCCGGCTTTGTCTGTAGCTAGGGTCTTTAGAACTTCTGATACCGGTAGCTGGTACCATTTGTTTTTGCTGGACACCCGGGAACCTCTCGGCTCTTCCCCTCTGGCATCCAATGTATCTGTCAGCATCGGCTAATTCCAGTCCCAGTTCAGTTCTCTTGATGCTCCAGGTCCTCCGTGTATTCTAAACATATTATATCATCATAGTCGTTAAAAATGCAGGCTCACCACTCGGCTGAACTGTTGAAGTGTCAGCCACGGCTCATTCTTTTTGGTGGTCATTCTCCAACATGATTGCATACTATCACCATTGTCCCATTATTTAATAAAACATAGAATAATAAAAAATATTACTAAAGAAATTACATTGTTTGCCTGTTCAGGGTAGATTTAGACTACCTTGAGACAGTCTATTTATTTAAAACAGTAAGGGTTTGCATGAAATTTATTCGTATAGCAGTGTTGGTTTCATTGCTACTGTTATGCCTCTATCCTGGTGGCAATGAGGCAGCCCCGGTCAAGGCTGATGCCAGTAACGATTTCACATGTACCATAAGGGCGACTGGCGGAGACTACGATAAGCTGTCCACATGGGAAACAGCCATTCAGGCTGATTTGACCGCCGTCACCTCAAAAGTATTTGCGGTTGATGATATTGGCACTTATGATGCTGTTCAGGATGATGGACAACTGGTTACATTCAACGGCGGTGGAACCGGGACTCTGAAGCACATCAGCACTGAAAACAAGGCTTTCATCGTCGATTGTTCCGGTACAATTGATACAGGAACGGTAAACATATCAGGCACAGGCCATTCCTTCAGCATTTCCGATAGCGGTAACCAGATAGGATTAGCCATTGCCGAATGCTATAACGACTGGCCCAGCGGGCTGGATGATACGTTGATTATTGACGGATGGGTCACCGGTGTCAGCAATTACGTTAAAGTCACCGTGGCCGCCGGGCACAGGCATAACGGGGCGGCTGGCACCGGGTTTCGTATTGAACCATCTACCGCTGGTCACGGCATCCAGACCTTGGAGGATTATACCCAGATTGAGTGGGTTGAGATAACGGACTGGAGTACGGAAGTTACTGGAAGTTACGACGGTATTAATCTCCAGGCCGATAATGCGCTGGTTCAGTATGTCCTTATCCATGATGACGGACACGGTACTCAAACGAATTCGGATTGTAATGGCATTACGGTGGAGCTGAATAACATAACCTCCACCGTACGAAACAGCATAATCTATCACATTGCCCGCTCCGGGGTAACTATACATAATATTACAGGCGCAACACTCAATATTTACAACACCACGGTATATAGTTGCACGGAAGCCGATACTGCATCTGGTTACGGATGCGTCGGCCGTTATGGCGGGAGCGGTACTATAAATGCCAAGAATGTCATAGCTGTGGCTCCCCAGAATGGCCAACAAGCTTTCTTTGGTGGTACGTGGGGAGATTGCTCCAATAATTTGTCCTCCGACAGCTCCGCGCCGGGTGCGAATTCCCTGATTAATAAAGCTGCCACAGACCAGTTTGTTTCTATTGTCCCTGGCCTGGAAGACCTTCACCTTAAAGCTGGTGCGGATGCCATTGATACTGGAACGGACTTATCCGGTGACTTTACTGATGATATTGACGGTGATACTCGCTTAGGCAGTTGGGATATAGGTGCCGATGAGATTTTATACTGCCAGCCGGACAACCAGATACGTAATAATGGTGAAGGTACTTATATTGGCAATGGCATCTACAATAATGACGGCACCGGCCAGACCAGGGTACAAGCGGTAGAGAACAATATTACCGCCACCTATGAAATAAAGGTCGAGAATGGTGGTAATATGCCCGACAGCAAACAGCCTTACACGACGTCGGCGAAGATTCTCTCCCGTCGCCGGAAATAGAAAAATCCGGAAATCAATATGATAATGATGATACATACCGAGGCAATCATTAAATGGCTCGGCGGCGACGTGTCGAGGATAGCCCACCGGAAGCCTTCTATTATTCCAGACATGGGATTTATCAATCCATACGCGGTCTGGAAGCGTGGTGGTATAAACGAGCTTGAGTAAATGACAGGTGAAGCAAATAGCAATAACTGGATTAGGAACGGGACAATATAGCGAACATCTCTATATTGCACGTTAATAGCTGACAGCCAGAGACCAAGGCCGGTGGCCAGCATCATCTCCAGGATAAGAAGAGGAATTACCCATAGCATCATCAAAGACGGTAAATAGCCGAAATAGAGCATCAAACCAATAAGGACAATGAAAGCAATAAAAAAATCTACCAGCGGCGAAAGAGTACCCGAGATTGGCATAAGCAGTCTGGGGAAATATACCTTTTGTACCAGGCTGGCATCCTGAACAAGGCTGTTACTCGCTCGGGTAACGCTATTGGAAAAGAAAGTCCACGGCAGTAAAGCTGCATAATTGAAAAGGGGATAAGGGATACCTTCAGAAGGAATCTTCGCTAGTGTTCCGAAGAAAAGGCTGAAGACGACCATCATGAACACAGGCTGTACAATAGCCCAGGCGAAGCCGACGATTGTCTGTTTATAGCGTACTTTTATATCGCGCCAGGTAATAAAATAAATGATTTCCCGGTATGCCCATAATTCCCTGATATTAAGAGATACTTTACCACCCGGCGGCCGGATTACGGTGACCGGTGCTCCAGGGTTTTTCGGTTTCCTCGTTTTATCGCTACTGTTCTTCATTATTTTAGTATGTCTTTACTTCAATACATATAGTACGACCATCCTTCCAAGTTCGCAAGCTCCGGGATAAGTTCAGCTTGAATTCCCGGCTTTATATCAGTATTTGTTCTTATACCGATTTCTTACACTTCTTCTTAATATCAATGGCGAGTAATTAAAAAACCGTTTTTCAAGTACAGGCTATATATTTTCTCTATTTTAAGAGTTCCCACGAACAAAAAACCGTTTCTCAAGCCTGCGATGAATTGTCTCGTATAGAGGTCTTAAGCGAGGTTTTAAATGCTTTTCCGCAAAACTTCCTGATAATAGTATGCGGACAAAAAAGCCCAGGATTTGTTTTTGATGGAAAAGATAAAACAAATACCTGGGCCAGACTCTAAGCGGCTGGTCCCAGTTCAACGCAAACAAGACCGGCCTTCCAGGTTCCTTATTTGATAAATTTCCAGAGGAAAATCCTTCCGCCATGAGTTCTCGGTCAAAATCCTCGATAAACCTTTTGTAGCTATATCGCCCGGAGGCAATTATGTTCCGATAGCAATTCTCCGTTATCTGCCGGCGGAATTGCGCATCGCGAAACAGCCTGGTCACATCGTCGAAGTTAGAAAAGTCTTTCTTCAAGGGTATATAGTCAATCATCGGTTGCAGTATGCCCTGGTACTCTCCCTCATATAATATCTGGCAGATGCGAAACGCGGCCGCTTCAAAGTGCCGGGGGCTTATGGTACGGTACGGTATGTTTCCCTCCCACCGATTCAACAGGCGCTCCGACATCTCTTCAAATGTCAACGCAGGATTTTCAGCAATAAGGCGCTCATATTCGGTGCGCACAACGTCCTCGACATCGAAAATAGAGACTCCGGCTTCCGTGCCCAGGCAACCCTTCTGGTTACCCAGGAACTCATACCATTTGTTTCCATAGAGCCGTTTTTCTTCATCTGACGCGATATCAAGTTTCAACCCGGTCTCTCGGGCATGTGCAAGGAAACTTTCACCGATTTCATATTTTTCCTGGGAGCCTTCACCCATGTAAAATTTCAGTCGCCGGCCGCGATATCCGATATCTATATTTCTGGCATGGCCTGGTTTGGCAAATTTTTTTACCGCCGCATATAATTCATCGCTAACATAACCAGTAAGTGTCTGCACCAGCTTAGGGACCTTGGTATATTTCTGGTAAACATCTGTGAAATAATCAGGGTGAACCAGGGTATAAACGCAATCAATGTTATATCTATTAAGAAAAGCAAAGCGCTGCTGGCAATAATGGTATTCATCCTGGAAAAAGGCTATCTTGTAGCTTGACTTGCTCCTCTCGAGATACCTAAAAAAAGCACGATTAAGAAGATAATACGAACCGAAGAGCGAGTAGTGCAGCACAATGATGTCGAACTCAAATCTATTTAATCCCGAAGGGAACCCTTTCTCCGTATTGACATTCCATACCTTGAATTTAGAATACCTTGAAAAAGAGTTAACATGCTCCATTATCGTAGGGGCATTTTGATTCCAGTAATGATGGTAGAGCAATAATATACCATTAACCGTTCTATTTTTCTCAGCGCTCATCACTTTTTTTCAGGATAATCATTTCCATAATTATCCCTCGTAGCGTCTGGTATTCCATTCCAGCTTCGGCCGTAACGCACCGAGGTATGTGCCGAAGTAATCTCCACGCAAAACCCCGTCATCGACAGCCGTAAATGAGAGCACGCCGTCAAGACGAAAATAATCGGACCACTGCGCGCTAGAACCAATGATAGTAACACTGAAGGTTCCTGAACCGAGGATATTACCCGGCAACTGGCAGGCAATTATATATCTTCCCCGCGAGAGGGGTTTGTCATAGTAGTTTGGCTCCATATTGCTCAAAGAAGTGAAAAGGTTGTTGCCCTCTGAATCATAAAGTATTAACGCAAAATTCGCCCGGGAATTGTCCTCAATTACTTCGAAATCAATCTCGAAATACCCGCCTTTGGAAATTTCCACTGCTGTGCTCGGAGAACCATCCGGCGCCTTCAGCGTCACGGAGTTGACCTTGCATGAGCGGTTCCCCGGGCGCTGCTCGGCAGGCCAGACTATCTGGCTCGGCATTGTGCGGTCCGTTCCCAGATAATGCTGGACTACCGTAGATGAATTATCGTCCATTTCCACCGCCCCCTGAGTCAGTAGAATGGCTCGGGGGCAGAGTGTCTTGACCGCGGACATATTGTGGCTGACAAAAAGTACGGTTCTTCCTTCGCCGGTAACATCATTCATCTTTCCCAGGCATTTTTTTTGAAATGCGGCATCTCCTACCGCCAGCACTTCATCGATTATCAAAATTTCAGGTTCAAGATGGGCGGCGACAGCGAAGCCCAGGCGCACATACATCCCGCTGGAGTAGCGCTTGACGGGTGTATCGAGAAACTTCTCAATCCCGGCGAAATCAACAATCTGGTCGAATACGCGCTTTATTTCATCTCTTTTCATGCCTAGAACGGAGCCATTGAAATAGATATTCTCTTTACCGGTCAACTCCGGGTGAAACCCGGCGCCTATCTCCAGAAGCGAACCGACACGGCCATTTATCTCAGCGTAGCCCGTCGTGGGGGTGGTGATGCGCGAGAGTATCTTCAACAGGGTACTCTTACCGGCGCCATTACTGCCGATGATGGCTACGGCTTCACCCTGTTTGACCTCGAAAGAGACATCCTTGAGCGCCCAGATGTAGTCAGACCATGTGGTTTCAGGCGAAGAATGGACGGCTTCTTCCGTTTCACCACCGGAGCGCCCCGTACTGAGTAGACGGCGAAGCGGTGCCGCTAGTGCATGAGTGACGCTATCACGCAGGGTTTTATATCCGACAGTCTGGCCGAGACGATAGAGCTTACCAAGATTCTCCGATTTAAGTGCGATATCGCTCATGTGGCATGGTCTCGTTGTTGTAAATTATATTATCAAGATAGCTCGTTTGTAATACTGTGTCAAGTGTAGAATAGCGGTAGTAGCTTCGGTTAGAGCCCTGTTGACCTGCTCGCTACAAACAGGGCCAACAGCTATTTTCTGCTAAACGGGCGATTGCCCAATCCATTTATGTTATACCACCCAGCCAAAGGCATACGGAACTGTCGGCAGCAACCAGGGTGCGGTAAAGAAACCCATGATGGCACCGAAGATAATAGCCTGCCTCCGCTCTAACTTCAAATAAGAGTGAGAGAGAGTGGCATTGACCAGACCTATCATGACCATCGGCAGGAGCAGCCAGACAAACTGAAGCGCCTGGGACATGGCCGGTGCCCAAACTGCGGACTTGCCGAAGTCCGTGTCCCAGGTAAGTTCAAAGTAAGCCCAGTCAATAATAATGCCGAGCAAGGTAATAAAGAAGCAGTAGGCCAGCCTTCTCCCCTTGCTGATTTCGATTTTGGTATCTCCGGGCAGGCGTGGCAGGGCTGCGGAAAGCACAAGCAGGTTCCAGAGGTAGTCGAAGACAGAGCCGAAGGGTATGCCGAAGAAAAGGACGGCGATAATCACCCCGCCGGCATCGTAAAGCCTGATTGACTTTTCTTTTTCCTTCATCGCTGCTCCTTTACCGGTCTACTCTTATGCCGCCACCCCAGAGCCGGTTGCCGCCTGTATCCAGTCGCTGGGCGTAGACCATATCACCACTCAGGGCGTTCTGGCCAGCCGCGGCGACGATAATAGCGCCACCGGAGCCGTCGCTAATGATGACAGCACCCCCCTGATACCTGACCTCCGGCGCCGTAAATACGGGAAGGCCTTCTTTACCCCAGCACATAGCCCCCTCGCCGTCCAGTCGCTGCGCGAGAACATCCTTGTAGGCGATGTCCCAGCCTTTACGCAACTGCCAGGCGAGTATTATGCCACCGTTGCCGTCAGCAACATATTCAAGGCCGTGAAGCTGCTGCTTCTCCGGCGTAGTTAAAACCAGTTTATCCGGGTAGACAGTTCTTCCTTTTTCATCAAGCCTGCGTACATAGAGAATGCTGTGCTTATCCCACGGTGAACCGGAAGGTGGTTCAGCTTCAATGCGGACCTGGATAACACCACCAAGCCCGTCGTCTATGGAACTGGGGTAATATTCCGTGGTCGCAAGCAATTCGCCCGCACCGCTGATATGTTGCTGGTAGGTTGCCTCTGTTTCGCTTTGAGTAAAGGCAAAGTAAGCTCCTCCGGCCCCATCGCTTCTGGCGGTGTCATAATAGTAGCTGCCGTGAGCGGCCAGGAGCCTTTCCGGCCAGACGGGACTGCCCTCAGTATCCATCCGCTGCGTATCGACGGTGTGCCCACTGTTTTCGTTCTCCTCTTCCCAGAGAACAATAACGCCGCCGGCACCATCGCTGACGATATCGTGGTCACCTTCGTAGGTAGGCCGGGAGCGGGTAATTGTTCCCTTGATACCGCTAGCAATCTCCTCTTCGGTAATCGGGCGGTAGGGGGAGGAAGCCACGACGAGTACTCCTTCGTCGCCCCATAGCAGCCTGCCGTCGGGAGCAATCTTCTGGAGGCGGAGAAAGTCGTCATGGAGGCCTTTATAGTAGGTCTTATAGTCATTCCAGGCCACAATAGCGCCGCCGGTGCCATCCGGGATAACTTGGCAGTTTTTACCGTAGGATATTGGAGAATCACTCCATAAAAGTTCACCACCGGCGCTTATCCTCTGGCAATAAAAGGGAATGGCATCGTGGTAGGCCGGGTCGTCGGGGTCATCCGGGTGGCCGGAGGTATCGCTCCAGGTGATGATGGCGCCACCAAGACTGTCAGAGTCTAGAGTAAAACCGCTGCCGGGCGGGCATGTACAGATGAATACCCCTCCTGCCTCCCATTGTGGCTGCCCCGAAGGGTCAACACGCTGGGCATAGATGCCGTCTTTATCATGCCAGATGACGATAACACCGTTTGAGCCGTCACTTATCGCCTGTACGGGTATACGGCCCGGCACATCGCGATAGCTATAAATTATCGCTGCTGAAATGATGACAACGAGGGCAATGATAATCAGTGCTATTGGCCAGCGTCTTTTTTCTTTCATCGTCTCCATTTTAATCTACTACTCCCCGGATATTCAATCTATCAGTGACTTCCACGGGAACGAGCAGCCATTCATCGCTGGTACTGTCTTCGTACCTGATAAGCTCGGTGTATGTATTTGATTTACCGTAGGTGAAATTAATCCACCCGCCGCGGACGGTACGGTTCTCCAGCCTGAGCTCAAAGTCAGCATCCGTGCCGGTTTTGACCATAATCGGAACCCTGAACTCTTCTATAATCTTGCTTTCCTCCGCCACGTAGAAAAATAACCGAAGACAGAAGCCAATAGCGGCAATAGGGTAAAAACAGGCTGCGGGCACCGGTTAAATATCTCGAGAATTTGGGTGGTAAATTAACTTGAGAAAATTGCTCGGATAGTGGTCATTTAACTTGATAATCTACAATCAGGACACTGATGCTGTACTTGCCATATTCATACCTCCAGTTCTGACCAACATAGCAGCCATGGGAAACACCATAAGAGATGTGTCCCCCCTCTTCTGGCAAAACGGCAAGCCTCTACTT
>CAYWRT010000072.1:0-10840 GCA_964460815.1 uncultured Dehalococcoidaceae bacterium | reverse complement strand
CTACCGAGCCCACTTTCAGTTCTGAATCTTTTTCAGTGCCGGGTATTCCTTAAGCGTTGTCACCTATTCTGATTAAGAACAGGGAGAGGAGTGCTTGATTTATGGAAGAGAAATGGGCAGGGTTAACCCCTGATGAGAAAAGGGAAGAGCGGTTAAAACGGTGGATTTCGCCGACTGATGTTGAATTCTTCAGTCCGGAAGCGGAAAAGCTCCACAAGGAAAGGGCGACGAGACTGAGTGACGCCCTTATGCTGAAGGAGCCCGACAGAGTGCCTGTTATGCTGCCGACGGGGAATTTCCCCGCTTATCACGCCGGGGGTACGCTCCATAAGGTGATGTATGACTACGACGAGCTCTGCCGGGCCTGGCTGAAGTTTTTCTATGAATTTGATATGGATACCTGGAGCGGTCCCGCTTTTGTGCATTCGGGCAGGGTACTGGAACTCCTCGACTATAAATTGTACAAATGGCCGGGTCGCGGACTGGCTGACAGTGTGTCACAATATCAGTATGTTGAAGGCGAGTACATGAAGGCAGACGAATACGACGCTCTCATCAATGACCCGTCTGATTTTACCCTGAGGGTCCTGCTGCCCCGTATTCTGGGGGCACTGGAGCCTTTGAAGGGGCTTGTTCCCCTCTCATCCATATGGCAATTGCCATTAAAACTTGTAATGCCAATCGCCAGGCCGGATGTCCAGGATGCGTTACAGGCCCTGCTGGATGCCGGCAAAGAAATGGCGAAATGGCAGAAAGCTGTTGGTGATTGCAACCGGGAGGCGCGGGCAGCCGGAATGCCCTCTTTCTTTGGTGGTTCGGCGGGGGCACCCTTTGACCATATCGGCGATGGATTGAGAGGGACTCACGGAATAATGCTGGACATGTACCGGCAACCAGATAAACTTATTGAAGCCATGGAAAAAATCACCCCCCTTATCATTGAAAATGCGATAGCTTCGGTTAATGCCTCCGGCGGCATTATGGCGGGCTCGGCATTGCATAAAGGTGATGATACGTTTATGTCCCGGGAACAGTTTGAGACCTTCTACTGGCCGACGCTGAAAAAGATCATTATGGCTTTGATTGAAGAGGGCATCATGGTGATGTTATTTGCCGAGGGACGTTATGAGTCGCGTCTGGACATTATCAAGGATATACCCAGGGGCTGGGCTCTGTGGTGGTTTGACCAGACAGATATGGCAAAAGCTAAAGAGGTTCTCGGTGATACCACCTGTATTGCCGGGAATGTATCCAGCTCAATGTTATACACCAGCACGCCCCAGGCTGTTAAAGAATACTGCCGCCAACTTATCGAGGTCTGCGGCAAAGGGGGCGGTTACATACTGGCCGGTGGAGCCAGTGTTGAGACGGCGAAGCCGGAGAATATTCACGCTATGATGGAAGCCGCCAGGCAGTACGGGGTATACAGGTAAGGGGCCAAAGACTGGGGTTGGTTCCTAACTGAATTGAAGGGGGATTTACAATGAAGGTTTTAGGTATCGTTGGCAGTCCGCGAAAAGGTGGTAACACCGAGATACTGGTGGCAGAGGCACTGGCGGCAGCGCGCGAAGCCGGGGCCGAAACCGAAATTTTCCTGGTAGCCGATAAAAACATTAGCGGGTGTGACGGCTGCCACAGCTGCGGTCAGACCAAGGTCTGCAAAATCAAGGATGATATGCAGCCACTGTATCAAAAGATGGAAACGGCGGATGCCATCATATTCGGCAGCCCCGTCTACTTCCACGGCGTCACGGCTCAGGCCAAAGCCGTAATAGACAGGACATTTCTGTTCCTGCAAACCAGAGGGCTGAAAGGAAAGGTAGCCGCCCCGATTCTGGCGTTGAGACGGGTGGGCGCGGGACAGACCCAGGACCAGCTCTACGGATACTTCCTGGCACAGGGGATGGTACCGGTCAGGGGTGCCATAGGTTACGGGCGGGCCAAGGGCGATGTTAGAACGGGGGATGGGGGTGGCATTGGCGTCACGGCACTTGAGGAAGCACATACCGTGGGTGGGGCTGTTGTTGAGATGTTAAAGAAGATTTCTTGACCTGACTGGTAAAAAAATTTTTAGTATACAATAAAAAATTATTTTCGGTTTGCCATGATGTTGTCCTGAGACAACGGAAATAATTTCGGTGGGTAGATAGGGGAGTGATTATCAGGCTTTATCTGAATCAGTCATAGACTTCACATAACATATATTGTGCGCCCCAGTATTGTGCAGGTAAATAGATTAACATAATAAAGCGGAGGCCGTAACGCTACTTACCGTGCTTTTTCAGCAGCCAACAGAGAACTCGTCTTAAGACTTAAAGCCGTAAATATTTTAACAGTTGTTAAGACTTCCCAAAAAGAGGAGTCTTATCTCTTTGCCATTGCCTCCATGGCTTTAGCATACTTCTCTAGATGTACTTCCATCTTCTCAACCGGGATGATTTCACTGTTCCAGCCAAGCATACGCATCTGTTCAAAGGCAGGCAACAAGACCTCTAAATTCGGAACCTCCCATATGCAGATGACAACCATTTTGGTACGACCACCATACGTGGCCAGCATCTTTCCTCCTGGCACAAACGCCTCAGGTTTCGCCACGAGTTTCTTCGCTATTTCAATCGTAGCTGCCATCATTTCCGGCGTCATAAGACTGCTTGGTTCGTGAATTGCAATGATTTCCATAATGTTTTACCTCCTTATCTTAAAGCGTTGTAACCAATTATACTCTTGTTGATGATTTTGTCAACATCTGAAAAGGCTATTTTAATAGTAGATATATTATGTAAACTTTTTTCAATGTTATCTATTCCCACCCGGCCGCCCGGTATCATCTGCGGCTTATCCCGAAAGATATAAAAAAACTCCCCCCTCCCTTCATCCAAAGGGAGGGGGGAAAGAGGAGGTAGGGTCCTTATATTCAATTAATCCACAAACTCTGCTCTTCTGCCTTTAAAACCCGGCCCTGTCCTCTTCTTAATAACAACTATACAATACTCGTGTAATTTATAGGTTAGTGCCCAGTTAGAGTTAAGTAGTAATTTTGTTTCTTGGAGGTAATATAAGGGAGGTGAATAAAGGCGGTAGTTTTTATAATATGAGCGTTTTTCAAAAAGGGTGTTTCGCGCAAGGTATTACCGCCGGGTATAAAATAAGAGAGGACAGTTCCGTTTGTTCTCCTTTTCATTACTCTCAGACTTTTTATATTCGTCACTGTCCTCTTCTCAACAACAACTATAAATTATTTGAGTAAATTACAGGTTAGTACCAGGTTAGAATAAGGTGAGAATTTTGTGACTTGGAGATAGGATAAGTGAGGTAGATTAAGGTGTTGGATTAACAAATAAAAAGCTAAGAGATGTGGGAAAAATAAGGGAACAGTTTTCTTTTTAATACCTCTATAAATAGAATACCATTCAAAAGAAATTTCAGGGGCTTAAATTTTGATTTCAGAGCGTCATTTCTTGGGGGTATTGACTGTAAAGTAAATGAAGACCTCACTGGAAGATGAGGAAGGTGCCGGCCACGGTTGCTGCCATCCCCAGGATTACTTTTGTTGTAAACACCTCAATATGGCGGTTCAGCAGGAAAGATAAAATCAGTATAAAGAGAACCTGGGTGCTCATGAGTGGCGATATCATACTCACCGGGCTGTAGAAAATGGCGGTGTAGCTGAAGAGCTGTCCCGTGGAAGCCAGTATACCGCTAATAACTATGGGGACGAGAATAGCCGCGGGGGAGATTTTACCCATCTGCCTACGGTGCTCTTTACGCAGGAGAAGGAGCGCCGTGACGATGGTAGCGGCAGCATAGGAGATGAAGGCCCGGACATACGGCGAGGCAATCTCGGCGACGGCCAGCTTGACCAGTACCGGAGAGGTTCCCCAGCAAATGGCTCCCCCCATAGCCAGAAGGATACCCTTGATTTCGGCGCTGGAAAAGACCTCCTGTCTCTCTTCGCTGACACTCTTTCTTTCTATGGTTATCAGGCCGGCTCCGGCGAATACGCATAAAATCCCCAGGATGTGGATAATCGTGAGAGACTCTTTTAAAAAAAGGACGCCAATAATTACGGTGTAAAATGGGCTGGTCATGATAAAGGGCGTCGCTTTGTTTGCCCCGATAAGTCGGTAAGCGTTGTAGCTCAGTTCCCTGCCAGCGACAAAGTGGATTATGCCAGCGGCCCCGAGTAATATGAAGGCCTGCCAGGATACGTACAAAAGTTCACTCCACTCTTCGGCAAAGAAAAGGGCGGCGGCGAAATACGGAATACCAATAAACACGCTGACGGCCATCGGGGTGAAGGACTCCCCCGTCCGGGCAGTCACATTCCTGACAATAACGGCGCACGCCGCGAAGCTAACCGATGCCAAAAGCGCCAGAATCAGACCCTTTTCCATCAAAGTCTCCCCACGAGGTCTATGATATTAACAATTGATTAAAAAGACACCTGCCAGCACCATTAATATCCCCAGGATAACTCTCCAGTTAAATACATCAATCCGGCGGTTGAGCATAAATGAGAAAAGTAATACGAAAATAACAACCGTTCCCATAAGAGGCTGGGCCACGCTTATAGGACTGTACTGGAAAGCGAAAAAACGGAAAAGATGACCAATGACCAGAAGTATGGCTGCGGATATTAATATTATCAAATCATTGCGGTTCAGTTGCCGGATATGAGCTCGTTGCGGCTGGCGCCATAGAAGTATAACTGCGATGATGATAAAAGCAGCCAGGTAAGAAACAAAGGTAGCTGCATAAACGGCATCGGTTGTTATCATCACCGGTCTGATTAGAGCCGCCGACCCCGCCGTACCCAGACCGGCACCCAGACCCAGCATCAGGCCCCGCGCTGATATCTTGAAGGTCTCACGTCTTATGTCAATACTGGAGAGCACTGCCCCGAACATAATTATTACGGCGCCGGATATCTGCTGGGAAGTAACCGACTCATTCAAAAAAAAGACTCCCAGGACAACCGCAAATATTACGCTGGTCCTGAGGACAGCCGCCGTGGGGTTGGCGCCCATAATGCGGACGCTGTTCATGTAAAGGTACCTGGTAATAATATAGTGGAGCACACCGGCGGCGCCAAGAAAGGTATATTGCTGCCAGGTAAATAAAAAAAGGCGCTCCCATTCCCCGGAAAGCAGCAGTATAATAACGAAAATGGGTGTACCCACCAGCAGAGAAATCGCCAGTGCGGTAAAAGATTCTTCAGACTGATGCGTCGCCCTTCTAAGAAGTACGTAAGCCCCAGCAAAAAAAGCGGCTGTGAGTATGGCAAAAACGGGACCTGATTCCATGGTATTATGTAAACTGGTTTATTTCACCCCTGTTGATATTCTCCCCTATCAGTTTTAAAAGTCCGTCTAATCCCCACCCCTTTTTCGCCGAAATGAGCACTGTATTCCCGGCTACTGCCCTGTCGGCAAGGTACTGCGGGGCTGAGGCTTCATCCCACATCATGTCTTCGGGAAGAACCAGGTCTATTTTATTCAGAGCCGTTATTTGGGGTTTAGCCGCAAGCTCCAGGTCTCTTAATATGTCCTCCACTGCCTGGTGCTGCTCCGGAGCGTCCGGGGAATCCAGGTCAACCACATGTAGCAGCAAGCTGGCCTCAGCCAGTTCCTCAAGGGTGGCCCTGAAGGCGTTGAAAATGGTCGGCGGCAGCTTCCGTATAAAACCGACGGTATCGGTGAGCAGTACTACCCTCTTATCCGGGAGGGTCAGGCGCCGGGTGGTTGGGTCCAGAGTAGCAAAGAGCCTTTCCTCTGTAAAAACGTCAGCCTGGCAGAGGGCATTCAACAGGGTGCTTTTTCCGGCGCTGGTGTAGCCAACCAGAGCTACTACCGGAATACCGCTCCTTTTCCGTTTTTGCCGGTACAGGGCACGGTGTTTTCTTATCTCTTCGGTCTGGGCTTTGAGACGCTGTATCTTATGGCGTATCAAACGCCGGTCTGTCTCCAGCTGTGATTCACCAGGACCCCTGGTGCCAATGCCACCACCCAGCCTTTCCAGGTGCTGCCACTGTCCGGCGAGGCGGGGCAGAAGATACTGGTGCTGCGCCAGTTCTACCTGCAAACGACCTTCGTGTGTCCGGGCGCGCCTGGCGAAAATGTCTAAAATAAGTGCGGCGCGGTCAATAACCTTGACCTGTAGGGCTTCTTCCAGATTACGCTGCTGTACCGGCGAAAGCTCATCATCAAGGATGAGCACGCTGTAGCTGACATTATTTTTCAGGTCTAACAGCTCTTGTATTTTACCTTTGCCAGCGTAGTGAGTCTTTGATGGCGTCGGCAACTGCTGGACAATCTTGCCGACCACATCAGCCCCGGCGGCACCAGCCAGCTGTGCCAGTTCTTCAATTAAATTTTCGGCTGACTGTTTCTTCCTGGTTCCTTTGGCGGTTACAGCTAACAGAAGGGCTCGCTCTGGTGTCGTCCTGGTGAGAATCGCGTTTCTAGTGATAATGTCTCCTCAGCCTACACTTTATGTCAAGTCATTTCTTGGCTATCAGTCGCCGAGTATTGCGCCATCCCGACAGCCGCGACAGGCCCTTTACCAGCGCTGCGTCCGGGATGGTCAGGGACAATCTCACATAACCTTCACCACTCCTGCCATAACCTACTCCGGGGGTGACGGCCACTCCAACCTGCTCCAGCAAATCAGCTGTAAAGCTCACCGAGTTATAGCCTTCAGGAACCTTCGCCCAGACATAAAGGCTTGCCCTGGGTGCTCTGACTTCGAGGCCAATATTGTTTAACACTTCAATGACCAGGTCGCGGCGCCTCTGGTAAATGGCATTATGTTCCGGGATACAGTCCTGAGGACCGGTCAAGGCCTCAATAGCCGCGTATTGGATAGCCTGTGGAATCCCCGAGTCCAGGTTGGATTTCAGACTTCTCAAGGCATCCACCATCTTGGCGTTACCCACCACCATACCTATTCGCCAGCCGGTCATATTATAGCTCTTGGAGAGTGAGTGAAACTCCACGCCTACTTCCCTGGCTCCTTCTGCCTGCATGAAACTGACCGGCTGATAGTCATCAAAGGCAACCTCTGAATACGGTCCGTCATGACAGACAGCGATATCATATTTTCGGGCAAATTCAACCACCCTGTTGAAAAAATCAAGCTCGGCAACGGCACCAGTAGGATTATTGGGATAATTTATCCACATAAGTTTGGCCTTTTCCAGAACATAACCACGGATAATATCCAAATTGGGGAGAAAGTCATTTTCCTCTTTAAGTGACATATAATAGGGTTTACCGCCGGCTAACATGGTGCTTATTGAATAGACGGGATAGGCCGGGTCCGGCACCAGAGCTGTGTCTCCCGGGTCAATCAGGCAAAAAGCAATATGCCCGATACCCTCCTTGGAGCCGATTAGAGGCAGGACCTCTGTTTCCGGGTCAAGGGAAATATTGAAGCGTCTCTGATACCATCCGGCTATAGCCCGGCATAATTCGGGCAGGCCGGCACTTTCCGGATAGCGGTGATTGGCCGGGTCATGGGCGGCTTGGCAGAGCCGGTCAATTATGTGGGGCGGCGTCGGAAAATCAGGGTCGCCTATGGCAAAGCTGATTACCTCCTCGCCTTTAGCCTTTCTCTCGGCAATCTTCTGGTTAATCTCGACAAAGAGGTATGGTCGTAGCCTTTCCATGCGTCTTGATAGTTTCATCTCTCACACCTCACTCCGGCCATTTTCCTTGAAAAACTTTCTCGGCGGGCCCGCCGAGTATTACCTCTCCGGCACCGTTCCATTCGGCATCCAGTACGCCCCCGGGAAGTTTTATGTCCACTTTTGGTTCAGTGTAGCCGAGCAGTTTGGAGGCAACGCTAATGGCGCAGGCACCACTGCCGCAAGCCAGTGTTTCTCCCACTCCCCTCTCCCAGACGCGGGCTTCCAGGTGATTCGGGCCCAGCACCCGGACTACCTCGAAGTTCACCCGATTGGGAAATACCGGCAGTTTCTCCACCCTGGCTCCGATTCTGGATAATGGGAATTCCGCCACCGGCTCCTGGCAAAAATGAACGGCGTGCGGGTTTCCCATGGAGATACAGTTGAGTGCCAGATTCACCCCGTCTACAGTGACCCTGTAGCATAGCATAGATTTTATGTCAACTATATTGTCCCCTGCCGACTTTATAGATAACGGAATTCGGTCAGCCCTGAATTCCGGTTTGCCCATGTTGACCCATATTTTAGCCAGTTTGCTACCTTTTTTATCAAACTTGATTTTCCTGATACCGGCTACCGTTTCTACCGTTATCTCGTCGGTGCCGGGGCTGACCCGCCTTTTTTCAAAAACGTATCTGGCCAGGCACCTTATCCCATTGCCACAGGCTTCAGCTTCGGAGCCATCAGCATCGAAGATACGCATCCTGAAATCAGCCTTACCCGATGGCAGCAGCAACAGCAGGCTATCGGCGCCAATGCCCAGGTGGCGGTCGCACATGGCTATCGCCAGCCTGGACCAGTCACGCTGTGTATCGCTGGTCTCCACCAGCACAAAGTCATTGGCGGCACCCTGCATCTTGGTAAAATCCATGCACTATCTCACTCCTTGCTCTTATTTATTCGCTTTTTAAGAACTCAGCCAGTGTTCTTTCTATCTCCGCATCTTCCTGATGCTGTAAGTCAAACCAGTGTATCCTCGTGTCCTTCAATCGGAACCAGGCGTACTGGTGCCGGACAAACCGGTGGGTTTCCGACTTGATTCGCTGTTTGGCGGCTGGCAGAGTCAGTTCGCCTCTGAGAAACTGCCCGATTTGCCGGTAGCCAATGCCGGACATGGCTGGTAAACTACCATCATACCCCATTTTCAATAAATTTTCCACCTCGGTTACGAGACCCCGTGCCACCATTTCATCAACCCTCTGGTCAATTCGGCGGTATACCTCAGCCCTGTCCGCCGTTAAGCCGATTATAAATGAATTAAAAGCCGGGGCTTGCTTATACCCTAGGCGGGAGAACGGCGTTTTCGTTTTTTCATATACCTCCAGAGCCCTTATCACCCGGCGCACATTGCGGCGGTCAATCTTCTGTGCCACCTCGGAGTCAACCCGGACAAGCTCCTGATAAAGTTCATCAATGCCGGCGTCATAGGCCCTCTTCTCAAGATTATACCTGAACTCGGGGTCGGGTGATACCCCTGGTATCTGCCAGCCTTCCAGTACCGCCCATACGTATAAGCCGCTGCCTCCAACCAAAAAGGGTAATTTGTGATGTTGCTGAATGCTCTCAATGGCCTGATAAGCCAGTGCCTGATACTGAGCCAGGCTGAAATCATCATCAGGGTTAATTATATCTATCAGATGGTGAGGTATTCGGGAAAGCTCCGGCGGGCGCGGTTTGTCCGTGCCGATATCCAGATAACGGTATACCTGCCGGCTATCGGCACTTACTATCTCGCCGTTAAAAAGACCGGCCAGGTGCAGGGCCAGTCGGCTCTTACCGATGCCGGTGGGACCAACTATGGCAACCAGGCGATTCATAAGTTATATTGTTGTTAAACCCCGTCCCCTATTATCAGAGAGATGGAGCCTCTCTTTAGCTCTTTTTATTGATGACCCCTGAGCTCCGAGGTCTGTCTGGCTATGCTCACGAACTCGTCCGCTTTCAAACTGGCACCGCCGACAAGAGCCCCGTCAATCTCAGGCTGTCTCATAAACTCGGCAATATTATCGGCGGTGACGCTGCCGCCGTACAGAATACGGAGGCCGTCGGCGATATCACTGCCATGTTTGTGTGAGATAATCTGGCGAATAAAGCCAATAGTCTTATTTGCCTCCTCGCCGGTGGCTGACTTGCCGGTGCCGATAGCCCAAACCGGCTCGTAGGCGATGACGAGTCCGCAGAGGTAGTATGTCCGCTCCGAGGATGCCATAAGCTGCCGGGTCAAAACCTCTTCCGTCCGGCCCGCCCCATTTTCCTCCAGTCTCTCCCCGATGCACAGAACAGGCTTCAGTTCAACCTGAAGCGCCGCTTTCACTTTCCTATCAATTATCTCACCCGTCTCGTTAAAATACTGCCGGCGCTCGGAGTGTCCGATGATAACATATTCACACAGGCCAGCGAGCATCAACGGCGAAATCTCCCCGGTAAAGGCTCCCTTTTCTTCGTAGAACATATTCTGTGCCCCGAGCTTAACGGAGCTCCCCCTGATTAAGTCTCCAACTGCTGCTAGAGAGACAAAGGGAGGGCAGATTACCTTCTCAATATCACCCACCTTATCCAGTCCACCCAGCATTGACTTGACCAGCTTGACGGCGTCATTTACCGTTGTATTCATCTTCCAGTTGCCAGCAATCATCGGTAGGCGCATTCTGCTCTCCTAGGCACCAAATTTGGTCAATTTTAAGGCATTAGCCATAGCCAGAGGCATAATCTGGGAGGCGTAGAGCCTGCCCAGGCCGCCGGCCAGAAAGGCAGTCTCAGAAAACTCCCTGACTCCATCAGGGCGGCAGTACCTGGAATACAGGAGGACAGGCACCGGATGCCAGCTATGGCCGCTGAGTACCGCCGGCGTTGAGTGGTCGCCGGTAACCACCAGGACATCAGGCTCCAGACTTACCAGACCAGGAATAGCCGCATCAAGCTGCTCCAGAATCCTGCCCTTACGTTCAAAATCGCCATCCTCACCGGCACTATCCGTCCATTTTATATGCAGGAAGAAAAAGTCGTATCCGGCGTAGTTCCGCTTTAAGGTAGCGAATTCATCTTCAAGCGTCGTGCCTGCTTCCACAACCTCCATGCCGGCCAACCTAGCCAGTCCGCGGTACATGGGATAAATGGCAATCGCCACCGGCTTCAATTTATAAATTTCACTCATGG
>CAYWRT010000071.1:0-10865 GCA_964460815.1 uncultured Dehalococcoidaceae bacterium | reverse complement strand
AAAAGTCAGTTGGCGGACTATGAAGAACAAGTTAGCTAAGAGTGAGTTAACTAGGGCGTTGGGCGAGTATATGGAGGAAGAACGGGGGAAAACTTGGTTTTGCAAAGTCCAATGGTACAGAAACATAACAACTCATCACTACCGTATCCCAAAAACCAGCCTTAGGAGAAATCGCCCTCCTTATTCTGCTGATTATGTAGGTCTTGGGTATATAGACAAAGGAAAAATCGAGATGGAAGATATCAGCATCTGTAAAGATTATCTTAGTAATATGGTCAATTATATAAGCTCCGTTTGGGAAAAGATGGCTTCAGAGTTTGAATAAAAAGCATAATTAAGGAGTCTTAGAGGGGCATCCCCTCTAAAAAATCACTTCCCCCTTCCCCTTGGCAAGGGGAAGGGGGATTAAGGGGGATAGGGTTCGGGTGAGTAACATTCAGGTAATCGGGCTGGGCGCCCTGAACATGGACAACATATACCGGATAGAGCGCGTCCTGGGAGACGGAGAGAGAGCCGCCAACAGAGAGCAGATAGAGCGTATCCTGGGACGCGGGGAGGCGGAAGTAAAATGGGCGGGCACCTTCCCGGGTGGCTCGGCAGCCAACACCATTTACGGTCTGGCGAAACTGGGGGTAAGCGCCGGCTTTATTGGCACTGTCGGTGATGATACGGAAGGCAAAGCATTACTACACAACTTCCACGAGGTGGGCGTAGATACCGGTCAAATCCGGGTGAAGCCGGAAGCCAAGACGGGCTCGACTATGTGCCTCAGCGATAAGCTGAGTTTTCGTTCTATCTATGTCATACCCGGAGCCAACAGCTACCTTACCCGGGAAGACCTTGAATTACATTATGTAAACCATGCCGAAATACTGCACGTTTCTTCCTTCGTTGATGACCGCCAGTTCAGAATCCTGCTTGAGCTAATGGACAAGCTCGATTCATCCGTACAGGTCAGCTTCTCCCCCGGGTCACTCTATGCTAAAAAAGGGCTCAAGAACCTCCGCCCGATATTGTCCCGGACCCACACCCTTTTCCTGAACGAGAGTGAAATACGCCAGCTTACGGGAGAGGAGTTCAAAGATGGCGCCAAAATATGCCTCAATCAAGGCTGTAAAACAGTTGTGGTCACCTTAGGTAAAGGAACACACTATCAGACTGTCTTGGTGAACAGCTACATCAGAACCGTTGATAGGGAATACGTGGTTGAATCCAGTGGCAAAAGCGAAACTACCCCCGCAGATACCACCGGCGCCGGCGATGCCTTTGCCGCCGGCTTCCTCTACGGCTTCCTTAACCGCCAGGGACCAGAGGTATGCGGACGCCTGGGAAACATTGTCGCCCAGTTCTCAATCGCCAAGACAGGAGCCAGGCAAGGACTCCCTACCCTGGATGAACTGGCGCAGCGCTACCAGCAGCTTTACAATAAACAATTGTAACTACTTTTTCTCGGTCTTGGCTTTTTCCTCAGCCGCTTTTTTCAGGACTTCATCCACGATGCCATACTCTACCGCCTGCTCGGCATTAAGGTAGAAGTCACGGTCGGTATCATGAATTACCTTGTCCATCGGCTGGCCGCTATGTTTAACGATTATGGTGCGAATCAATTCCTGCATACGCATAATCTCACGGGCGGCGATTTCGATATCGGCCGCCTGCCCCTGAGCCCCGCCGACCGCCTGATGCAGGTGGATGGTAGAATTGGGCAGGGCATAGCGCTTGCCTTTGGCTCCAGCACAGAGGAGCACCGTTCCCATGCTGGCTGCCATCCCGACACAGATGGTGGACACATCCGGGCGGATGAGCTGCATGGTATCGTAGATTGCCAGGCCGGCGCTGATAACCCCACCGGGGCTCTGAATATACATGTTGATGTCCTTGTCCGGGTCTTCGCGCTCCAGGTAGAGCAGCTGGGCAATAATGACGTTGGCCACCTGGTCCGAAATCGGCGTGAATAACATAACTATGCGCTCTTTTAACAGGAGAGAGTATATATCCCAGAATCTCTCACCCCTTGGCCCACTTTCAACCACACCAGGAATAACATTCATCGGTTGCATATTCATGGCTTCTCCTCCTTTGCTTCTGTCTTGGTTTCCTCTGGACTTTTCACTATGGCCACCAGCCGCTCTATGGTCTTCCGGGTCATCAGCGACTGATTGATTGACGCGCGTGTCTGTGGGGTATCCAGTAATTTCCGAAATTCTTCCTTTTTGTCCTCCGCGGCACTCATAACCATGCCGTCAATCCCGGCATCCATCTCAGAATCGCTTACCTCAATCTTCTCCATCTCGGCAACCTTACCCACTACCAGAGAGGCGGTAACATTTCTGGTCGCCACCGGGCGCAATTCCTCACGCAGTTCCTGCTCAGTTTTATTAAGGCTTTTCAGATATTCCTCCATGCCTCGGCCACTCATCTGTAACCGCCTTGCCTGTTCACTGAGAATCCGGTTTATTTCCATCTCCACCAGTACCGGCGGGAAATCCACCTGAGACTGGTCAATAACAGCGTTGATTACCCGCTCTTCAAAATCCATTCGGGACTTCTCCTCGGCCCGGGCCTTCAAATTGTCAGCGACCTTCTCACGGAGCGAATCCACACTTTCAAAGTCAGGGGAGACCTGTTGGGCGAGCTTGTCATCCATCTCAGGGAGCTCCTCTTCTTTGATTTCTTCCACCTTTACCTTGAAAGAGGCCTCCTTACCGGCGAACTCGCTCTGGGGATAGTCCCCGGGTAATACGAGACTGAACTCTTTGTCTTCACCCTTGCTCATCCCCACCAGTTGCTCGGCAAACCCCGGGGCCGGGTTGACTGAGCCAGCCAGAACCTGGTACTGAACCCCCAGCTTTTTCACAAAGGGTTTCTCCTCAACCTCACTGTTAATATTCAGAACGACCAAGTCTCCAAAATTCAAGGGACGTTCCACAGGCTCCCAGGTAGCGTGCTGGTGGCGCAGTTCTTCCAGCACATCGCTAACATCAGCCTCAGTGGTGGCCACCGGCTCCGGTGTTAATTTAATATTTTGGTAGTCGCCCAGTACAACATTAGGCGATAAAGGCACTATCGCCTTGAATATTACCGGGTCGGCCTGGGTTACCTCGATATCCGGCTGAGCAAAGGGCTCAATCTCTTGCTCCTTGATGGCTTTCTCGTAGGCTTGAGGCACCAGTTGTTTGAGGGCATCCTCAAGGACACTCTCCCTTCCCATATAGCGCTCCAGTATAGCCCGAGGCACCTTCCCTTTACGAAAACCGGGAATATTGGTTTTTTTAGCCAGACGCCGATAGGAGGCTTCTAAAGACTCTTCCATCTCGGCAGGCTCCATTTCAACGGTAAGAAAAGCCTGGCAGTTCTCTGTCTTCTCGTTAGTTACTTTCACCATTCCTCCCTATAGACTACTCCTCGCGCAAACGGATATGCAATTCGGCAAGCTGCTCCTCTGTAACCGGTGAAGGCGCGTTGAAGGTCAAATCAACAGCCGCCTGGTTCTTGGGGAAAGCCACGACCTCCCTGATATTGTCCTCGCCGGTCAGCCGCATGATAACGCGGTCGATGCCCGGAGCAATGCCACCGTGAGGCGGCGCACCGTAATCAAAAGCCTCGAGCAAATGCCCGAAGCGCTCCTCAACCTCCTCCTCGCTATAACCAAGCAGTTTAAATATCTTCCTCTGCAGGTCGCTCTTATGTATCCTGATACTACCGCTGCAAAGCTCACGTCCATTGCAGATGATGTCGTAGCTTCTGGCTCTTACCTTCTCCGGCTCGGTATCCAGCAAGGGCATATCCTCATCCCTGGGCATGGTAAAGGCGTGGTGCATCGCTTCCAGCCGCCCGGTCTGACTGTTCCTCTCGAACATGGGGAAGTCGACAATAAAGCCGAAGGCAAAGACCTCCGGGCTGGCCAGACCGAGCCGAGAGCCCATCTCCCGGCGCAGTTCACCCAGCACCGTACTGACCAGCCTGTTTTCACCGGCCACAATCAGCAGCAGGTCACCCATGCCGGCACCCAGGCACCCGGCCATCTCCTTGATATGCTCCAGAGACAGGAATTTGGCGGCGGTTGACCGCACCATTTCACTGGTCAACTCCGCCAGACTGCCGACAGAACTACCTAAAGAGATGGTCACCAGCCCCCCTGCCCCCAGACCCCGGGCCAGCCGGTTCAGTTCCTCGAGCTGGGTGCGCGTATATCCGGCACAGCCGGGGGCACATATGCCCTTGACCCTGCCGCCATCAGCTATTGCCGATTTGAAAATATCGAAATCAGACTCAGCCACCACGCCGGACAGGTCTCTTATTTCCATGCCAAAGCGTAAATCAGGCTTATCCGTGCCGTAGCGCTCCATAGCTTCGGCGTAGCTGAGGCGGGGGAAGGGCCGTAACATCTGCTTTTCAGGCTTTAATGTCTTTACCATCGAGGTAAAAAGCTCTTCGGTCAGGTTGAGCACATCATCTTCATCGACGAAGCTCATCTCCACATCAAGCTGGGTAAACTCGGGCTGGCGGTCAGCCCGCGTGTCCTCATCACGAAAACAGCGGGCAATCTGGTAGTATTTCTCAAAGCCGGCTACCATTAGTAGCTGCTTGAGCTGCTGTGGGGACTGGGGCAGCGCGTAGAACTCACCGGGGTGAAGGCGACTGGGCACCAGGTAATCGCGGGCCCCCTCCGGGGTACTCTTAATCAGAATTGGCGTCTCCACCTCAACAAACCCCCTGGCATCCAGGAAATCGCGCATAAACCTGATTACCCGGTGCCTTAGAAGCAGGTTCTCTTTCATGCGGGGCCGCCGCAGGTCAAGGTAGCGGTACTTCAGGCGGAGGCTCTCCTCCACTTCAACATCTTCGTTGATATAGAACGGGGGCGTCCTGGCTGCGTTGAGTATATCCACACTCTGCACGATAACCTCAACCTCACCGGTAGGCAGTTTGGGATTCTCGGTTCCCGGGGGGCGGAGGGCAACCTCCCCGCTGAGCCTGACCACATACTCACTGCGCATCTCGTCGGCTATTTCCAGGCATGAAGCCGAGATTTCCGGATTAAATACCGTCTGGACAACGCCCTCCCTATCCCGCAGGTCGACAAAGATGAGTCCGCCGTGGTCACGGCGACGATTTACCCAGCCAGCCAGGGTTACCTGGCTGGCGACATGCTCCTTCCTCAACTCACCACAGCTATGGGTCCTGAGCAAAAGTGCCTCCTGCTGACGTGACATCTATTTTGATTATAGCTTATACAGGTAGGCGCTTCAACTTGAGGAAGCTACGTAATCTATTCCCACCCTGCCGCCCAGCATCATAGACGGCTTATCCCGTAAGTTTTCCACCCCACCACCCCAGATAGAGAGTCATAGAAAGACGAAGTCCCCATGCCTTGAAGGGAGTAGCCAGCGGAGAGGGGCACCAGCCCCTGTTTCCATATCTTCCATTTCCCTGTGGGGAGAGGGGTTTTTGGCGGGTTAAGCCGTGAGAGATGCGAGGGTGGCCGGGTGGGAATAAATAAGAAAGAAAAAAGTTAATGCCACGTGGGGTGGTGGGTTGGAAAGAACTACGGGATAAGCCGCAGATGCCACGAGGGCGGCGGGTGGGAATAGATTTGCACCGAGAGGGGGACACAGGGGGTGAGGTAGATAAAAACCCCGAACCCCAAATTGACAAGCGCAAGATTTAATACTATGATGCATAACAGTATGCCTAAAACGATTGCCGAAATAAACGAGAAAATCAGGCAAGGCAGAGCGGTAGTAGTTACCGCCGAAGAAATAATTGATATCGCCAGAGAGAAGGGCTTGAAGAAGGCGACCCAGGAGGTGGACGTGGTGACTACCGGCACCTTCAGCCCCATGTGTTCCTCCGGCGCTTACTTCAATATTGGCCACAGCAAGCCGCGCATCAAGCTGGGCGGAGGCAGGACCTACCTTAACGATGTTCAGGCCTATACCGGACTGGGTGCGGTAGACCTGTTCCTGGGAGCCAACGCTCTCCCCGATGATGACCCCAGAAACAGAATTCACCCCGGCGAATTTAATTACGGCGGCGGGCACGTCATTGAGGAACTGGCAGCCGGCAGGGATATCAGGCTGGAAGCCACTGCTTACGGGACAGACTGCTATCCGAGGCGGCGGCTGGAGACCTGGATTAATATCAAAGACCTCAACCAGGCGACGCTCTTCAATATCAGGAATGCCTACCAGAACTATAACGTAGGCGTGAACCTGTCGGACAAGACAATCTACACGTATATGGGTATATTAAAGCCCCGCCTGGGCAATGCCAGCTACTGTTCGGCCGGGCAGCTTTCACCCCTGTTCAATGACCCCTATTATAAAACGATTGGCATAGGTACCCGTATATTCCTGGGGGGCGGCACCGGCTTTATCGCCTGGCACGGCACCCAGCATAACCCTGATGTGCCCCGCACCGAGGGAGGAGTGCCCAGGACAGGGGCGGGAACGCTCGCCACAATAGGCGACCTGAAGCAGATGAACCCGCGCTGGCTGGTAGGGACGAGTATGCTCGGATACGGGTGCACCCTGACCGTCGGGGTTGGTGTGCCTATCCCGATACTGTCCGAGGAAATTCTGCGGTACACAGCGGTAAGCGACAAGGATATTGTGGCCCCGGTGGTGGACTACTCGGAGGCATACCCGCAGATGCAACCGGACATACTGGGCGAGGTCAGCTATGCCGAACTCAAGAGCGGCAAGATAAAGGTCAAGGGGAAAGACGTGCCGACCGCTTCCCTGTCCAGCTACCCCAGAGCGGTGGAAATTGCCACCATTCTCAAGGAATGGATACAGTCCGGGAAGTTCCTGCTGACCGAGCCGGTAGAGCCCCTGCCCGGCGTGGCATCAGGTGTAACCGTTAAGCCTCTGAACGAACGCCCGATTGAATATTAAGGTACAGGTAGGTATGATGGCTGTTTCTAAAAGAATTGTCCTGCGCTTCCCCAGGCGTCTGGTCGAGCGACCGATAATATACCGTCTGGTCAAAGACTATGACCTTGAGTTTAATATTCTGAAGGCTTCTATTACCCCGGAAGAAGAGGGACTGCTGGTACTGGAGCTTAAGGGAGACCAGAAGGAGTACGATAAAGGCATTAATTTCCTGATTAAGACCGGGGTGAAGATTCAGTCCCTCAGCCAGGACGTGACGCGCAATGAGGCAAGGTGCACTAACTGCGGTGCCTGTATCACCATCTGTCCCACCGGTGCTTTTGAACTTGAGCCCCGGACCAGATACGTGATATTCGATAACGAGAAATGCATCGCCTGCGGACTGTGCATAAAGGCCTGCCCGCCCAGAGCCATGGAAGTCCACTTCTAGTAGCTAAAATTAAATAATCCTTAAATTATATAACTAAAAACCTCACCCCCTTTGTCCCCCTCTCCAACCTGGGAGATTGACTACTCCGTAAGATTAACTGGTCGGAGAGGGGGAGGAAATTTGAGAGGGGGCTTCGCCCCCTCTCGCTGTGCACTCTCCTTTTGAGGAGTGGGGGATTGAAAATACCCCTTAATCACCCTTACGAAATGGGAAAACTGGGTGGGGGCATCCTACGGGATAAGCCGAGAATGATGCGAGGGCGGTTTGGGTGGGGGCATCCTACGGGATAAGCCGAGAGTGATGCGAGGGCGGTTTGGGTGGGAAAAGATAACTATGGTGGGGATGGGGGTTGCCTGAATACTGGGTTCCCGCTTGCGCGGGAATGACAAAATAAATGAAAGAAGACACCTACCAGCCGCGAACCTACCGGCACTGGATTGAAGGCAAAGACCTAATCCCCTTCAACGTAACCATCAGGGAAACCGATTTATATATCCGCGCCACCGCTGACCTGCGGAGAAAAGCCCACCGTCTGGTGCTGAAATATCGCCACCAGCTGGAGAGGTATATCGAGCAGAACCCCGTCTTCCTGACGTCACTTGAGCCCATACCTATGCCAACACAGGCCCCACACATCGTGCGGGAAATGATAGCGGCAGGCCGAAAGGCCGGCGTCGGCCCCATGGCAGCCGTAGCCGGAGCCATCGCCGAATTTGTCGGTAGAGAACTGCTGGTCTTCTCACCGGAGATAATCGTGGAAAACGGCGGGGACATCTATCTGAAGAGCCTGACCAAAAGGAATATCGGCATATTCGCCGGCAAATCACCGCTTACCGGTAAACTCGGCCTGGAAATCAGCGCCCGGGACACCCCCCTGGGAATCTGCACCTCATCGGGGACGGTGGGACACTCCCGGAGCTTCGGCAAGGCGGATGCCGTTGTTGTCCTTTCGCCCTCTGCTACCCTGGCTGACGCCGCCGCCACCGCTATCGGCAATCAGGTCAGCCAGGCTGACGACATCGCCAGCGCCATTGAATTCAGCCAAGGCCTCAGTGGCCTGAAGGGAGTGATTATTATTAAAGATGATAATATGGGAGTCTGGGGAGAGGTGAAGCTGTGCGAAACGTCCGTGAACAGCCGGAGCTGGTAATCAACTGCTGATGGTTATCTCCAAGTTGTTTACCTTGTCCACTCCCTTTAGCGGCGAGACCATGCCTATAATGGTGGCCTTGATTATCTCATTGGGGAAGTACTTAATCGGGACATCAGCATCATTGAGGTTTATGGTTACCTGTCCCTCATTATCAATATTAAGCTGCAAGCTCTCTATTTCCCCCGTATCTCTCAGACTGGCAATAATGCCACCAACAACATGGTCGATATAGTCATGGACAAAGTAATCAAGTTCAATAGGCACATCATTAACCGAGAGACTTACCCGACTTGTCATTATACCTTTTCCTTTCTATCGCTTTTCCCCTTTAAATGCCGACGTAGTTCTACAAAAAGTTCATTTTCAATGTCAGCATGCGCTTCCAGCAGTTTCCGCGTATGGCTGAGATGAGCCCGCATATCATTGGCACTGGCCTCCCACTGGTGGCGGGCCAGTCCCCCACCCACCAGCTCGGCAACATGTTCTCTGGCATGAGCCAGACGGTTTCGAAGGTCTTCATGCTCAAGAAGCAGGGAGGTCAAGGTCGTGACCAGCTTTCTATCCCCGTGCTTTTCAAAGGCCGCCAGCAGTCCGGTCTCTTCCCTATTGAAGTGCCCCTTGAGTACCTTGTCAATCGCCTCCAGAGACTCCTGAAGTTTTTGCAGGCTCAGCTTCTGGTCAAACCGACCGGGTACAAAGTTATCCTTGGCTTCCTCTAACTCCACAAGGGCACTGGCGTCATTGGCTAACTGCTCTAAAGAACTGGCGTCCTTAACAATTACCTTGTGTTCATTAATGAGCTTATCAATCAAAGCCACTGTCTCTTTCATAAATTCTGCCTCCTCATAATCCACAGCCAGCACCGGATTTTGATTTGCTATCTATTGTCGCCGAACAAGTATAGCATAAAGTCAGCCAAGGAGCTAGACTACGAGTGATATTCATGACTGCACCTCCTTTCCTGCTATTTACTAAGATTCTAATGAAAAGCCGACACTTTGTATGTGATATATGTCGCTTTATATGGAGCGGTGTAAGTGCTGAAATAATTTCTGAGAATGATTTGGTAAGGGAGGATTTCTTGTCTACCTCACCCCCAGCCCCTCTCCCTGATATCTTTTCCCACCCTGCCGCCCTCGTATCACCCGTGGCTTAGCCCGTAAATATCTGTACTACTCCTCCAATCGTTGCAGGTAGTGGTGGGCTTGAAGTGACGCTTTGGCACCCTCACCGGCGGCAATGATAATCTGCTTCTCAGGTACGTCAGTAACGTCTCCGGCGGCGTAAAGGCCGGGAACAGTGGTCTCACAAAAGCAGCTGACCGGCACCGATTATCATCAAATCATGCATCGTCAACTCCTGATATAAACCTATGATAACAGCTCGTCCAGCCTGGCCTGATTAAAACCGACCACAATGTCTTTATCATCAATTATGATTAGGGGGACAGCCATCTGTTTGAACTTCTCGACCATCTCTTTGGCAGCGTCCCTGTCTTTAGACACATCATGTTCCTCATAGGCGACACCCTTCTGCGAAAGATACTCCTTCGCTCTCCTGCAGAAGGGTCAGGTCGGTGTTGAATAGATAACTACTTTCTTATCTGTCATTTATCGCCTCCGCTTTCAGAATATAATTTAGCAGGTAAATCTTATAACCACCCATTAAAGATGTCAAGCCACATTAAGCGCGGTTTTATTTGCACCTGGTCGGCGGGAGCTTACCTCACCCCTGGCCCCTCTCCAGCCTGACACACTGGAAACCGCAACTATTACTGGCTGGAGAGGGGTGTACGTAAGAGAGGGGGCATAGTCGCAATAACAGCATCTTCTGGGTCTATTACGCCAGTAATGTCCACAGTCTGGTCGTCATAGCCATACCGTGATGCCAAGCATGTCCAGCACCTGGCGCTTGCCCTCAAAGTCCAGTGTACCTATCCGACCTCACAGGTATCTGCCTGGGTTTTGATTCTAGCGCTTCCAGCTGTCAAATATAACTCGCGATCTACTGGGGACAAATTGCCTAAACGACTGAAGCCCCTAGAACAGCCAAAGGCTTTCAACAATTCTCGAGTTAATGCTCCCCACAGCTCAGCCGGAGATCAGAGACAAGCCACACAAATAGATGAATTGATTGACAGACCCTGTGCGAACCGAGTAATCTTGATAGTAGAGGAGCCTACTATTTGAAGACATGAGTTGGACAGACATAATTAAATTGATAGTAAGTATAGTGGCCTGTGAAGGGGCGGGCGGCATCGGTGCAATTTTCACGACACCCGCAATCCCAACCTGGTATAAGGGCCTAAAGAAACCAGCCTTTACTCCCCCTAACTCTGTCTTCGGACCCATCTGGATCACTCTTTACCTTTTGATGGGTATAGCCG
>CAYWRT010000070.1:0-10949 GCA_964460815.1 uncultured Dehalococcoidaceae bacterium | reverse complement strand
TCCTATGTCAGGACACCGGGACACGATTGAATCCCAGCTGAGAATGTACTCGGCATCGGCGGCGCTGTGGGTTAGCTTGTACGTGGTATCGGTGGTTGCATCGGGAGTACGTTTGCCGCAGGCGACGACACCGACAACAATCACGGCTATTACTAAAACCAGGGTAATTATCCTTGTAGTCAACCTGGCTATTCTTTTCATATCTATACCCTCATTTTATTGAATTCATAACAGGTCACCATGAGTAATCTTACTCGCTCTTCAAAATTATCTTATAGTGGGGCGGCGCTACGAAGGTTTCCCCCCCTCCTCATCCCGGGGTGCCGCCTTCTCTACGGGAGCAGCCCCGGCGGCAGCAGTAGCCGGGATAATCCCCTTGCCACCGTGGACCTGGCGGTAAGCCCGGTCATAATCATTGAAGGAAGCGCCGGACATGGCACGGAGAATACGTATCCTCTCCGAGATAGGCGGGTGAGTGCTGGACAGGTCGCTGGCTTTCATCCCTTCCTTGCGAAAGGGGTTGACGATATACATGGGCGCGGTGGCCTGATTAGCCGATTTTAGCTGCCCGGTCGAGGCGCCCAGCTTTTCCAGTGCCGAGGCGAGACCTTCAGGATAACGGGTGTACAGGGCTGCGGAAGCATCAGCCAGGTATTCCCTTTTCCGGGAAATAGCCAGATAGATAAGTCGCGCCATAATCGGTGCCAGTATCATGAAGACCAGAGCCGCTACCAGAACTACTATTTGCGCCATACCACCGCCCCCTCTTCCCGACCCCCTTCCTGACCTGCCCATGCTGCCGAAAATCAGAAAACGGGAGCCGTACCAGCCCAGGATAACGATAGTCCCCAGCAGGACACTGCACATCGCCATGAGGAGCACGTCCCGGTTCCTGATATGGGATATCTCGTGGGCAATGACACCCTGAAGCTCATCGCGGTTAAGCTTATCCAGAAGTCCCGATGTTACCGCCACGGATGCCCGTTTGGGGTCCCGTCCCGTAGCGAAGGCGTTTAGCGACGCATCATCAATAATATATACGTCGGGCATATTCTCCAGTCCGGAAGCAATCTTCATCTCCTCAACTATATTGTACAGGCGAGGGTGGTCATCGCGGCTGATTTTCCTGGCATGGGACATGCTGAGCAACAGGCTGTCCCCCTGGAAGTAGCCAATCAGGCTCATAATTGCCCATATCGCTAAGGCTACTGCCAGTCCCGCAATAGCATTACCGAAGAAGTATAAGCCCAGGAAATAGCCGAGCACTACCAGTAAAGCTCCCATGCCGATTATCAGTACCATTGACCTAATTTGATTGGACCTTATTTGCTCCCACATAGCTTTAGTTCTCCCTGATTAGGTAAAACTGACTTTTGGTGCCTCTCGCTCTGCCGCCAGCGTGACCTCAAAGAACTCACTGGCCTTAAAACCGGTCATGCCAGCCACGATATTCGACGGAAACATCTGCGTCTGGTTGTTATACCTCAGCACCGAGTCATTATAGTACTGACGGGAAAAACCTATCTTGTTCTCGGTTGAGGTGAGCTCTTCCTGTAGCGCCAGGAAGTTCTGATTAGCCTTCAGGTCAGGGTAGTTTTCCACCACAGCCAGCAGACGGGAAAGGGCTGAACTCAGTTCACCCTCGGCCTTGGCGCGCGCGCCGGCCCCCGCCGAGGCCACCTGCTGGGCGAGGTTACGAGCCTGGGTTACCGCTTCCAGGGTAGCCCTCTCGTGTTTCATATACCCTTTAACGGTTTCCATCAGGTTAGGAATGAGGTCATAGCGCCGTTTCAGCTGGACATCAATCTGCGCCCAGGCGTTCTTTACCTGGTTGCGCCGCCTGACCAGACCGTTGTAGGTGAAAATGAACGGGATAAGTATCACCACCACAACCCCGATAATGATATAAACTGCAAGCATAAAACACCTCCCGAATTAAATTGGCGCTGTAGCGCACACCCTTATAAGCTTACCGCACTGCGACAAATAAAGAAACTCGGTTTATCCAATCGTTATATCTGCCTTTTTCTTAATGTCCATTCCCCCGGGAACATCCAGTTTGGCCAGTAGATACCATCTGGTTTGCTGAAGCGGGATTACGCCCGTCATCGCCGCTGTGGCCTGGGCGACCTTTAGCCCCTGCCCCAGCTTGCCTCCCAGCTCCGGCATCTGTGGTTTCGTACTCAGAATATCCGCCGGTATCTTCATCTCGAAGCGATATTCCTGCCCCTGGCTGTATTCCTTTTCGCTATCCAGCTGCTGTTTGAAGTCGTAAATGCGGATGCGCTGTGTGGTCGTTGACATCCCCTGGTTACCTATCATACCTTTCCTCTGCGTGGTCTTTTGCTCCCCGATTAAGGATATGCTCACTCCCTTGGCTCTCACGGGCTTCTTTAATGTCAGGGCGACATTACCGGAGATAGTGTCTCCCGGAGCATAGCCGGTTTTTTGTATTGCGATGTTGATTTTTCCTTTGTCGAACATAGTTCTTTCTCCTTCTATCTGAATATCAGGTTAGTTTAAGTTACCCGCACCCAAGTGAAACAACATTAATATAATCAGGTCATTTCTTCATCCCCAACATACTCTAATCATAGTACGCTCCGACATTTAATTCTTGCTTCTCGCCTCTCCCTTAGGGGGTTTGTATCCCATTGCTTGAAGGATGTTGCCCACAGCATGCTCTCGCTCCAGGCGGTGCCGCATCGGCATCTCGGAATGGACTGAGTACCGATTACACCGTCCCTCCTTGTGTCGGACTATATATCCGCCTGCCTCTAGCTCAGCAATTATTTTTTGCACCGCCCGGAGGGTAATACCGGCCTCCCGAGCAATCTCCTGAGTCGTGCTTTGAGGATGTTTCGCAATATAAGCAAGCACCCGTCCATGGTTGGTAAGGAAAGTCCATTCTCCCTTCTTCAATTGACCTCCTTCCTGCCTTGTTGACACAGTACATATAATTCCTGTATAATTAAGCACGTAATGTATTACGTGTATTATAATTCGTATAATATCATGTCCAAGCGCTTTTGTCAATAGCCAGCCCGGATAAAATATTATACAGAAGCATTACCATATATGGTTGCGAGGGATTGATATGACCAAGATACCAGGATGCATGAGCACGCATTGTGCTGTCTCTATTAAATTGGCGATTTCTGGGGATTGATTAGCTATGCTAGCTGATTATGGTTCGGCTTCTGACTCATCTTTGTCGTTTAAATCCGCGGCGGCTGGCTCTGCCTGACTCAAGACCTGAGCCGCCTTTTGGCGGGCATCAGCCAGTATCCTGGCCGACTCATCTTCTGCTTCTTTTCTTACACTTTCCCTAGCTATCAACTCTCTAGCAGTTTGTTTCGCCTCACGCAAGATTCGAGACGCCTTTCTTCGGGCATCAGCTTTGGCTTTATCAATTAATTCCGCGGCAGCTTGCTCCGCCTTTTGCCAGTCATCAGTGATGGTTTCAGCTGATTTCGCATAGGCCTCCGCGGCAGCTTGCTCCGCTTCCTGCAAGACCTGGGCTGCTTTTTGCCGGGCATCGGTGACAATCGTAGCTGATTCCGTATCGGATTCTGCGGCAGCCTGTTCCACCTCATGCAAGATTTTTGTTGCCTCCTGACGGGCATCAGCAACAATCGTGGCCGCCGCCGTATCGGCATCAGTTTTAGCTTTATCGGTCAACTCCGCAGCCGCTTGTTCCGCCTCATGCAAGACCTGTGTTGCCTCCTGCCGGGCATCAGCGACAATCTTGGCTGATTTCGCATCAGCATCAGCTTTGGCTTTATCAGCCAGTTCTGCGGCAGCTTGCTCTGCCTCGTGCAAGGTCTGGTCTGCCTTTTGCCGGGCATCAGCCAGTATCCTGGCCGACTCAGCTTCAGCTTCTTTTCTTACCCTTTCTTTGGCTATCAATTCCCCGGCAGTTTGTTCCGCCTCGTGCAATGTCTGAGCCGCCTTTTGCCGGGCATCAGCAACCAACCTGGCCGATACGGCTTTCGCTTCTATTCTTATCCTTTCTTTGGCTGTCAGCTCCCTGGCAGTTTGTTTCGCCTCACGCAAGACCTGGGCTGCCTTTTGCCGGGCATCAGCGACAATGGTGGCTGATTTCGCATCAGCATCAGCTTTGGCTTTATCAGCCAGTTCTGCGGCAGCTTGCTCTGCCTTGTGCAAGGTCTGGGCTGCCTTTTGCTGAGCATCGGTAAGCACCCTGGCCGACTCAGCTTCCGCTTCTATTCTTACACTTTCTTTGGCTATCAACTCCTTGGCAGTTTGTTCCGCCTCACGCAAGTTCTGGGCTGCCTCTTGCCGGGCATCAGCGACAATGGTGGCTGATTTCGCATCAGCTTCATTTTTAGCTTTACCGGCCAGTTCTGCGGCAGCTTGCTCTGCCTCCTGCAAGACCTGGGCTGCCTTTTGCCGGGCATCCGCGACAATCGCGGCTGATTTCGCATCAGCTTCATTTTTGGCCTTATCAGCCAGTTCTGCGGTAACTTGCTCTGCCTCATGCAAGACCTGGGCTGCCTTTTGCCGGGCATCGGCGATAATCGCGGCTGATTTTGTATTGGCTTCAGTTTCGACTTTAACAGACAGTTCCGCGGCAGCTTGCTCCGATTCCTGTAATAACTGGGCTGCCTTTTGCCGGGCATCGGCGACAATCGCGGCTGATTTCGCATCGGCATCGGTTTTGGACTTAATAGATAATCCCCGAGCGGTTTGTTCCGCTGCGTGAATGATTTTCCGTGCTTTTTGCTGGGCATCAATGACAATCATCGTGGTTGGTTTGGCTGGTGCTTCAGGTTTGGCTTTGGCGGATGATTCCTTGGCGGTTGGTTCTGGATGCTCAACGGCTTGGAGTGCCTGTTGTTTAGCTTCCTCTTTGGTAGCAATTCTATCACTTATAAAATCATAATTACACCATTTACATCTGGTGCCGAAAACTTCATGACCGCAGTTAGGACACCTACGGAACTTTATCATCAAATACTTCTTATGGCCTGCCTTTGTGAAACTAACCCTTAGATTATACCAAAAGAATTATAACATGCTAGCATGAGGTTATCATAGATGCAACCAGCGTTGGTGAAAAGGGCAGGATATCTCTGGTAATAGCGTCAAAAACAATACATGAGACGGTTGATGGTCAAATCTGCCGGGCAAGAACTAAACACCCACGGGTGGTTTCTCAAAGTTGAATTTCCGGTAAATAGACAAATCAGTTTGGAGCGCTTTGATTCCAGCAATATCATGTTAGTCAACGGTTTTGCCCAGGCTGGAGACTGCCCATAGGTGGCGGCGGGAGGCATCGGCTGATTTTGAATTTACCTTAAAGGCCAGGTCTTGCAAAAAAGTGCCTCAGCACTCATAATGTACCTGCCAAGAACAAAATATAAGGGGGATTATTACGTGACAACAATAAAAGAATTCAATAAATACGGAGAAGAACTGGGAAACCTGCTGGGACTACAGACATATCCCATCGCCGTAAAAATGCTGGAAAAGGAAGAAGATATCCCGGAGGGAGCTATCAGGCCGAAAAAAGACCGCGGCTATCATCTCGCCCAGTGCCAGGCTTTCGCCTTGTCACGCCGGGATAGAGCTACGGTAGCCATGCTGAAAGAAGACAACTGGTGCCCGGGCGCCGTGATAGCCTACGGTCTGGTGCCGAAGCCGGACAATCCTGCGGGCGGGGCTGCGAATACATACGATTGCTTCGAGTACGGTAAATACATCGGTATCCTTACCGCTCCGCTGCGTACGGCTGCTTTCGAGCCGGATGCCGTAATTATCTATTGCGATACCAATCAGCTACGAATCATACTCCTTTCATTGAAAACGGAAGACAGGCCGCTGGTAAAGTCGAACTTCTTTCCCTTATCATGCTCCAATTCCGTTGTGCCCGTAATATTAAACGGCGAGTACTGGATAAACCTGCCTGACCCCGGTGAATATGCCCGGGCGCTTACCATTGCGGGAGAAATGATGTTCTCCGTGCCCGGGGAAAAACTTGTCGAACTGACGGAAAACCTCAGGCAGTTTGACAGGAACGAGTCCGGGTTCGCCCATGAACAGATGATGATGAGGCCGGATTTCCCCCAGCCGGACCTTTACAAGAAGGTATTCGAGGCCTGGGGCATGGACCACGAGTAATCACAGGTTTACGCTGGAACAAATCAGATTAAGATGGTTCGCCATAATTAATCGAGGGAAATAGACGGCAACATTGCTTGGTGCCGGGGAACTCGACACCTGAATGGTGAGTTCGTTCGGATTATTAGCTAGAGGGAAAAGCGCTTGTCACATTAACTCAAGATGTGATATGCTGTCATGTGAAGATAATGAGCCAGATTATTGGATGTAAGGGAGGGTAAGATGAGTCCCGCTAAAAAAGATTATGATATATTGAATAAATTTGACTTCGACAGACCACCCGTAGGCGTTAAATACACATTCAAGCGGCCGGAGCGAATTAATCGGTTCGGTGAAGAGATGACTTTATGCGAAATGTTAAAGAGGGCACAGGAAGGGAATACCTTTTATGCTGATAAAAATAACCTTACCTGTGGTAACCTGCAATTAGGGATGGAAGATTCCTCACCGATGATGCAAAGTGGAGATTTTGCAGCTGAGCTGAAGGTCTTCGAAGAGCCTCGCTCCGGAAGCAGATTGTATCCGCAGATCCCCACAATACGAAGGGGTTTAATAAACTATGTTTCCTTTTCACCGTTAAACGAGTGCTCGTTTGACCCGGATGTCTTGATAATCTTCACCAACAACACCAGCCAAACCCAGATTTTGCTCAGGGCAACCAGTTATAGAACGGCAAATATATGGACAACCAAGTTCACCAATGTGTTAGGATGCGCCTGGATATTTGTTTATCCATATCTGAGCGGTGAAGTGAATTACGGCATCATGGGTCTTAGCCATGGAATGGGGCGCAGGAAGCTATTTCCGGAAGCTCTGCAATTCGTGTCTATCCCCTATCTCATGATGCCTTCCGTGCTACAGGCGTTGCGGGATATGCCCTGGGTACTTCCTTCGTTCAAACCGGACGGAGCCGAGTTTTTCAATCGGACAAGAGATGAGTTAGTTAAAGAGTTACCTAGGCATATTGTAACCTAAGTTGACATAAAGAAGTGCAGAAAAGAAAGTGCCAGGATAAAGGTGTTGGATGAAGAAGGTCAGCCGCTCGGCGACTGCGGTATTGCCTATCTACTTATCGAAATAAGCTGTTTCCAGGTATGCCCCAATTGTGACTCTGTCGTGATGATTTAATATCATGTTGTGACCTGGGTGTGAGTCGCCGCCGCTACAATTGGGACAGAACGTGGGGCAGATAGGCCGCAGGATAGACAGGGACATCAATAATGATAATCGTGACCGAAAGCGCCAAAGAAGCATTGAAAAGGACATTGCCGCCAGGTGGCCAGCCGGAGGCTGTACTAAGGCTTATTGCCAATAAGTCCAGACAGCTGGCGTTAGTTGTAGACAGCGAAAGAGAAAATGACCAGTTAGTCAAACATCAGGGGGATACAGTGCTGGTTATTGATAAAGAAGTATCTGCAGCCTTTGATGGGGTAGGCATAGATTATCAGGAGGCTACCGGTGGGCTGCGTTTGTTTGAAATCGGGAGCAAGCCAGTTGTTTCGAATTGGTAATACGCTGTAAGATATTACGTGACAAATTAGTATTAAGTGACCTCCGAAGAAGGTGTAGATTTAAATCTTTCTGTCGTTTCTTCTCTAAGTGTCAATGTCTTCCACCGGCGTAAGCCAGATGACCGCACTATCCTCGGTACAGGAAGGTTACTCCAGTGGTATCTTGAACTCCCAGGGGCCTTCCCAGTCGTCGCCGAGCCTGGTTATGATGAAGGTAAGCTCTTTAGTATTACTGGGTATCGGGTCTCGGTAGCTGCCTTCCTGTCCCCACCTGAGCTCGATGCCCTCGTCTGTATAGCGAGTGTTAGCGCCCCTGGCATCCTTTACGGTTCCGTCGAATACGTACTCGGCATGTTCATCGAGAGCTACTCGCCACCAGACATCTTCATCTCCGGGTAGCGGGTATTCCAGCGAAGTTAGAAGAACGAAGAAGCCGACGCCCTCCTGTGTAAGCTCCACGCGCTTGAGGGTGAGAGTAATGTCGACAGGTATTATCTCATTATCCACCTCTAAAGGCAGTCCGCTGGCGGTTTGTGATAGGTCCAAATCAATACTTTTTCCCATAGCGCCCTGGGGGTACTGGATGAGGAAAGCCCGCTGCCCACCTCCTGACACCCAGCTATTAACAGGTTCCGTTACCGTTCTGAGGTGTAATTCCATCTGGCGGTAATACCATCCCGGAGGCACCTGGTTGCCGTCTTCGTCCTTCTGGTCCCAGGTTAGTTTGAGGCTTACTGTTTCATCTGCTCCCAGCTCACGTTCCTCGGTGCCGGCAGGGAAGGTATGAACCGCTTTGCCTAATTCTTCACCCGGCCTCATTTCTTCCACATTTATAGTGTCCGGTCGAGTAATGCTCACTTTAGGAGGAAACTGCTCGATAACAATGGGCCCGGTAGATTGATTGGTCAACCTGACCTCCATTTCAATTATCTCTCCGGGCATATAGATGGTCTTGGAGGGAATAAACTCCGAATCCATGAAGTAAAATGCCTTTGGTTCAGTCGGATACGGTGTCGGCGTGGGTGTTGGTGCCGGTGTTGGTGCCGGCGTAGGTGCTGGTATCGGCGCTGGCGTGGGCATTGGCGCCGGTGTCGGAGTTGGCAAGGGCGTCGGAGCCGGCGCCGGTGCCAGTGTGGGGGCCTGATTAAAGCCCCCCATATACCAGTAAACGCCAATAACCGCCAGTATGATAATCAGGGCTGCGGTTGATACCGTCCGCCATACCATGCTTTGTGGAGCCAGGTTGCTAAAGAAATCCCTGAACCGGCTCCTTTTTTCTGCCAGAGTTCGTTTCTCCTGTTCGGCCATCTTTTGAAGCAGGCTCTCCTTCAAACGTGATTTGAAGGCAGGCGAGGGGGCACCGCGCAGGCTAATCATCTTGCGGGCAAAGTCAAGAGCCGTGCGGAACTCATCACTCATTTCCCCACCTGCCGGCACTTCTTCGCCGGCAAGTATTCTGTCTATGTATTCCGAAAACTCTCTCTCTATTCTTTTATCTTCTCTGCCCATTTTGCCACTCCCTGAAGCAGTCTCTTAGTCTGCGAACCGCCCGGTAAAGTGCCGTGCCCACGTTGGACTCGGACAGGCTCAACCTCCCGGCAATCTGGCGATTGGTCATCTCGGCACCGAATTTACAGGATATGATTTCCTGTTCCCGTTGAGAAAGCCCCGCCAGGCAAAACCGCAGTCTTTGCAGCTCCTCCCTTTGGAGCGATTCTTGTTCCGGGGAGGCATTATCGGATAACATCTCGCCGGCCTCTTCCAGGGGCATGTTCTTCCTTCTGGCCATTTTGCGGTAGTGGTCGATAACCGTATGACGGGCGATGGACATCAGCCAGGTGAAAAACGACGCCTTGTCCGACCGGTAACGGTTAAAACCGGTTAGGGCTTTCTCAAACACGGCGGAGGTAAGGTCTTCAGCCAGATGGATATTGCCTAACCGATAGTTTATATACTGATAAACACCGGGCATATATTGCTCATAAAGTCCGGCAAAGACCTCCCGGGCGCTTCGGGCATTCTCAGCGTGGGAAGCACTACCCTCTGATTCTATCACCGTTTTCCTCTGGCATTGTCTCTCTATATAATAGATACGATAGGGCAGGGATGCTATCACATGATTTTCTAGAGTATTAACAGATTCTACTTATAATGTTTGATTGAGTCAAAGTGGGCACCCCTGTCGGGAATGCCCACTCCCGGTTTTATCAAGTGCCGGCCTGCGCTAGCCACCTGTGTGGTTAATGAGCTTATCCAGAATCTTAAGCTCCTGACCTAAAGTGTCATCCTGAATTGCATTCATTTCTGGCTCGAAGTAGTTACGAAACTGTTCGAATAATTCCTGGTAAGGGCCGGACACCAGTAGAGGCAGCGACTGGCGTTCCCATTGCCCCAGTGTTACCGGCGGCACAATGATACCTCTCTCATCATCAACACTCGGCTCCCAGGGCATACTGAGATGGGCATGTTCCCGCTCATCTATCATCCAGTTCTTCAAGAGGTCCGCATACCTGGACAGCAATACGCCTTTGCGTATCCCGTCGTTTTCAAAGAACTCCGGGCTTTCTTCCGGTAATGCAAAGGTGGTCTCACTACTGTCTGCATTCCCATTCCGGTCTTCATAGCTCACCTTCAATGTCAGGTCATTACCTTCGGCGGTCTTTTTCAGTTTTAGCAATATCAGGCCGCCTCTGGTTTCGGCTCCTTCCTTCTTGGAAGGGAAGAGGGTGTTAACTTTCATCAGCTCTCCCGTTGCCTCATCAGCCTCAGGGCTGCCGTAGACCTTCTCAATTTCCCAGCCCTCAGCTTCAAGTGTTAGCTGGAGATTAAACACCAGCGGCGTAACCATGTAATCGAACTCATCGTCCAGACGCTCTTGGAACTGCTCCGCCGAGTGAACCGAATAGTAATTAGCTCCCCTTATCTTGGTTATGTACTCGATTAGTTCTGTGTTAAAGTCGACGCCGATACCGATAAAAGTGGTATAGACCTGATTGTCCGCGTTCTTCCTGGTCATACCGAGCAGGCCCGGCTCACTGGTATCTCCCAGGTTCGGCATGGCATCGGTCAGGAAGATAATGCGGTTTTCATATTCCGCCGGGTCAACGTCCGTTAACTCATCGTATAAGCCGGTTGCCATCCGCATACCCGAATCAAGATTGGTGCCGCCACTGGCTGATATTTCCAGGATATGGTCTTTTATCGCCTTCATGTCCGTGTTTCCCACCAGGTTCAGCGGTTTGGCCAGATAGGCACTATTATTGAACAGCACCATGCCGAAGCGGTCATCATCCC
>CAYWRT010000069.1:0-10963 GCA_964460815.1 uncultured Dehalococcoidaceae bacterium | reverse complement strand
CCTCCTCAGCTTTTCTGGTTGCTTCCTCAGCCGCCCTGGTGGCTGCCCTCGCTGTTTCCTCGGCTTTCGCCGCCGCTTCACTGGCCGCCCGTGTCGCCGACTCAGCGGCGTTTTCTCCCGCCTGGCGGGCCTCCTCGGCTCTCTTGGCGGCTTCTGTAGATGCTGTGGTAGCCGCCCCGGCAGCTCCCCTGGCTGCCTTGGCGGCGTCTTCAGCCTTTCTGGCGGCTTCGGCAGCCGCTCTGATATTGGCTTCCATCTCTTCTAGGATTTGAGGAAGTGGCTTGGTCATTATTTCGGGAGTTTCACGGGGTTTTTCCTCATCCGGAACCCGGGTGCGCCTGGTGACCATCTTTTCATACCCCCTTACTTGGATTCTTTCATTATGGAATCAACCTTATCTCTGTTAATACATTATCTCCAGTTGCTCCATCTGCACCTCCTCTTACCATGTAATTCTCAAGATTTAGTTATTTTATCATATTCTTTAAATTAATGCATTTGCGCAAGAAAGTATGGGAAATAGCCCGGTTCATAATGAGCACGGTTGCTTTGAGATGATAGCTCTCATTCGCAGACCATAACCAGGAGTCAAAGGTATAGTCCCGGCATAAGAAGGACTGCCCTTAATCTTACCTTGAGAATTGCCTGCTAAATTAGCAATACTGTGTCAAAGGCTCAGGTTCCTGTGAATCAGCGTTTGGGACCACAGGCTAATATGGCTCTTTTAACCAGCGTCCTGGCTATCTGAATCTTGTAACGGTTATTTATCAAAGGGAATGCTTCCCCTGTTCCTAAGCTGGCCGCACCTTCGGCACTTGACTCGTCAATCGCTTTGCCTATAAGGTGCTCCTCGGCCCTGGTTACCCGGTAAGGCTGGTTGTAGACCGCATTCAAGCATATCCTGGCTGTCCTGACGGCTCCCTTCTCGGTTTCTATGGCGGCGGCGCAATTAACTAAGGGGAAGTCAATCGACTTCCTGAGCGCAAATTTAATAAACTTAGCTCTGGTGCCGGAACTGGGTGCCGGCACTTGAATTTCCTTCACTATCTCATCGTCATCCAGGACTGTTGTCTTATCGCCTTCTACCGTGAAAAACTTCTCGGCTTCAATCACTCTCTTGGTGGTTTCAATCCTGGCTTTCAAAGCTATCAACGCCGGGGCTATATCTGATGAGTTAACCGCCACACAGCTACAATTGAAACATCTATTAGCTTCTGTTATAACGGAATTCGAATCCAGGCTGCCGACATCCTCAGCATCCAGTCTCCTGGCTCTCTCGGCTACGGGGAGTTCGGGAGCCTTAACCCGGCTCGTTTTTATGAGGTAGGAACTATTGAACTTCTCGGGAGTATTAGCACACTCAGAGTCCTTTCCCTTACGTTCTATTCCGTTGCCGCCGAGATACCGGTCTATGGAGCTGGCGGCATTCCTTCCCGCTGATATTGCGGCCACAACTGTGGCCGGTCCGGTGATAAAATCCCCTCCCGCAAAGACATTTTTACCCAGGGAATACGTTGAGGCATCCACATTAAGGCGTCCCATCTCATCAAGTAACTCGCCGGGGATAATTGAGATATCCGGTTCTTCCCCGATTGCCTTGATGACAGCATCAAACTCGGTGGTGAACTCCGAGCCCTTTACAGGTACGGGACGCGGTCGGCCCGTCTCGTCCGGGGGCCCCAGTTTCATCTTGGTGCACTTAAGGGCTACTTTGCCATTCTTCCTGGATGCTTCGACTGGCAGTGTCAGGAACTGCATTTTTACGCCTTCCTGACCGGCCTTGTCAGCTTCCTCCTTTAGAGCCGGCATTTCCGTCTGGCTGCGTCTATAGATAATTACGGGTTCAGCCCCCAGCCTCGAAAGTGTTCGGGCGACATCTATGGCAACATTGCCACCACCTATCACCGCCACTTTATTCCCGGGGACTTCTCTAACCCCAAGATTGGAGTTTCTCAGGAATTCCGTGCCGGAAATCATTAACGGCTCTCCCTTTATGCCTGATGGCCTTTCTTTCCAAGCCCCGCAGGCTATGAAGACAGCGTCAAAGCTCTTCATGAGTTCTTCTATTTTAAAATCCTTACCTGCTTCAGCTCTGAGTTTGAACTGGATTCCCATGCCCTCAAGGGCTTTTATTTGACTTCCAACTATGTCTTTCGGGAGCCGGTAGGGCGGTATTCCGTAGGTCAGCAGTCCTCCCGGTCTTTCCCTGGCCTCATAGATTATGACGCTGTAGCCCAAGCTCCTGAGGTAATAGGCGGCGGCAAGGCCGGCGGGCCCCGAGCCGGCAATGGCTACGTGCTTCTGGTTATCACTTTGCGGCGGTTTAACAATCGAGTCCGGATTCTTGAGAATGTAATCGCCCATGAACCTCTCGATATCTCTTATGGATATCGTTTCATCAAAGCTGCCTCGATTGCACTCGCCCTCGCAGTAATGGGGGCAGACCCTTCCCGTTATGGCGGGGAGCGGATTGGAATCGAGGAGTATTTGAGCGGCTCCAGCCAGATTGCCGTCTCTGATTTCGCTCAGGTATGAAGGTATATCAATATTAGCCGGGCAATCGGTGGAGCAGGGTGTGCCGTTTACTCTGCTGCCTCCGAATATGGAGTGATACCTCCCGTCTCCGGTCAAGGCGTAGCACTCTCGACCACCTTTTCGCATACAGTGGAATCTATTGTCAGGAACCCAGTAGTACCAGCACCGGTTGCTCTGACAGATGTTACCCCCGATAGTGCCCATCTCCCTTATATGCGGGGAAGCGGTGACACGGGCTGCCTCAGCCAGTAAGGAATACTTTTTCTTGACGGTACTATTGCGGGCGATGTCCTCCAGCCGGGTCAGGGCACCTATCCTCAACAGCCGGCCATCATCCCTGACGTAGTCCAGACCTGGAACAGTCTTGATATTGACGACGACCTCCGGGTATTCGGGCAATATATCATCCTTCATTTCACCCAGCAGGTCGGTGCCCCCGGCCATTACCCTCGCCTTTCTCCCGTATTCCTTGAGTATGGAGGTTACCTCTTCCAGTGACCTCGCATTCACGTGTTTAAATCTCTTCATGGCTTATCTTCTCCGTATTGTCTTGAATCCTGCGCCTGTTGATATTTTTCTTATGCCTAAGCCTTCCCCAAGGCTTTGAGGACCTTGTCCGGCGTAACCGGAAAGCCATCGGTCCACCTGCCTATCGCATTATGGACGGCGGGACCGATAAGCGCCGGAACCACGGTCGCCACATCCTCACCGATGCCGACAACCCCATAAGGGCCGTACCCCATCCCTGTTTCCACCAGGATGGTGTCAATGGGGCCAACATCCAGCATGGTCGGAAACTTGTAATTCAAGAGATTGCCGTTCAGCATGACCCCCGTGTTCGGGTCGTGGATTACCTCTTCAGTCCGGCCTCTGCCGACCCCCATGTAGGTGCCGCCGTACTGTTGTCCTTCGCAGCCCTCCCAGTTGATTACCTTGCCAACATCGTTAACGTTGACTATTCTCACCACATCAATCTCCCCGGTTTCAATATCCACCTCGACCTCCATGAAGTGTGCCTGCCGGCACAGGCGGGGGCGCATGCCCAGGTAAGCGCCGCGCTGAACCTGCCAGGCGTATTTAAAGAGGGGCGGAGTGAGACTTACCGGATACTTGATGCCTTCCCGGGTGGTTAAAGCCGGTTCGCCGATAACTGGTGTCAGCGGGCCCATGCCGCCAGAAGGCCCGACAAATTCCGCCAGAGTCATCCTATTCGAGGGATTGGCTTTCTCATAGATGACGCTGTCCTTGATATCCAGCTCCTCGGGCTGCTTATCCGGGAAGGCGGGAGGGAAACTGGTCAGCTGTGTCACACCCCTGGGGCTGGTCGCCAGTTCCAGAACCCTTCTCTTTAGAAGCCGGGCACAATTTCTTATGGCGAATCCATTAATCGACATGTTGGTGGAAGAATCGGGCGTCATCGCGAAGAAACCGGCGTCTATTTGCGCCTTATAGCGGACATCTTCCAGACGCATCCCCAGTTCATCAGCCGCAATCTGGCAATAGGCTGTCTCGGCGTTAACGCCAATGTCGGCACGGCACCCCAGGATAGTGGCCGTGCCGTCATTGCGTTCGATGTAGATAGCCATTTCACTGGAACCTGCCGAATCTTCCCACTCGTGTGTCCAGGCAAACCCCAGCCCGTGCATCTTACCGTTGGGAAGCTTTTTTGTTCCCGGCGCATGCCATTTCTTGTCCCAGTCTATAGCCGCTTTCCCCTTTTCCACGCACTCCTTCAGGCTGTCTCTCACCTGGAAGCCCATCTCCGCCTTATATTTGTTCAGCCACGTCATGTCGTGACCCTGAGCACCATCGTTTTTAAGCGCCACCTCTATCGGGTCGACTCCTAGCACATCCGCCACGTGATTGAATACCAGGGTGAGGCTGTGACAGTTGGAGTTCTGTTCGCAGCGTGTCGGCACTACCGGCCCTTTATTGACCCTCACCCCTTCTGATTTACCGTATATGTTCGGAATCCTGGTATTGTCATGGAGATGCCTGACAATGCCGAATACCGGCATTAGCTGGTTGGTAAGCGCCGCCCTCTCTTCTACGGCGGTGATGGTCCCGTCCAGTTTGGCTCCTACCTTGAAGTAATACACGCCTTCATCCATCTCCCCGCCGTAGAAGTCCTCTCTCCGGTTAAATACCCACTTAACCGGCCGGCCGGTTCTCCTGGCGACAACGGCGGCACAATAATGCCCTCCCATATTCCAGCCCATCTGACTCCAGCCACCGAAGCTGGCTCCCTGGTAGAGGCAATGGATATCTATCTTGTTCATCGGTATACCGCCGAACCAGGAGGCTATGGCCCGTTTGCTTATGTGCGGTCGCTGCTGTTTTAGCCAGACTTCCGGGTACTCTCCATTCCACCGGAATACCCCGCAGGGGCGCTCCGGTCCGATCCAGGTATTCAAACCCTGAACGAACTTGAATTCTATTATCTTATCGGCCTCGGCAAAACCCTTCTTTACATCGCCGTGTTCCTCTATATAGGTGCTTTGTTCGGTAATATTGCCGTGGGGGCTCTCCTCCGGGTTGGCTAAAGGGGCGTCAGGCTGCAAGGCTGGCTCCGGGTCCAGGACAAAGGGACGTTCCTCCCACTCTACGTCTATCATCTTCAGCGCCATTTCCGCTATTTCCTCGGTATCAGCGGCTACAAAAGCACCCACTTCTTCTCCCTGGAAGTGAGCTACTCTGGGGAGGGGTGGCAGGGCGGATGGTCCGTGCCCGCCCAGGTCGGCTGCCAGCGGTAGCTCGGGGTCATCGTACCGTAATATAGCCCTGACGCCGGGCAATGCCCCGGCCCGGCCGGTGTCCATGCTTTTAACTTCGGCATGAGGATAGGGACATGTCAGGAACCTCCCGTAGAGCATTCCCGGCAGTTGCACATCTATCGTGTATTTGGCGGCCCCGCTGGCCTTTTCGTATCCGTCCAACCGTCGTACGCCGCGTTTTCCAATTTTTTCGTATTTTCCCAGGGGGTATTTATCGGCCCTTCGGTTATCAAAGAGCTCTAGCATTTTTGCCATTTCATCATCAGCCATGTTCATTACCTCCGTGCTATTTACTGGCGGCTGCCCGCACCGCTTTGACGTGCTGGGGGTATGTTCCGCATCGACACAGGTTGCCGGCGAGGGCCTCCCTGATTTCATCTTCCGTTGGCCTGGGGTTCTTATCCAGCAGGGCCTTGGCGGTAACGATAAAACCGGGTGTGCAGAAGCCGCACTGCATACAGCTATATTTCACATAGGCTTCGATAAGGGGGTGTTTGGCGGTGGCGATTCCCTCTATGGTCTCTATGATTTTACCATCACATTCAATGGCGAGGGTCATACAGGAGAGAACCGGCCTCCCGTCCATAATCACGGTACAGGCACCGCAGGCACCCTCCGCACAGAACTCCTTGGTGCCGGTTAATCCGAGTTCATTCTGGAGTACGTACAGCAGGGTCCAGTTCGATTCGACCTTAACTTTATATGAGTTCCCATTGACAACAAGGTTCACTTCTTCTTCCAGTACCGGGGCTTTCTTTTTTGGTTGTGGCATACTCAAATTCCACCTTTCTGGATTCTAATATATTAGACGCTTCTCATGGAGATTCTCAATAAATATTACCACATCAGTTGCTATATTTTTAAATATGAGGACAAAATTGACAGAGGCGTTGACTCAATATAGTATAAGAATATATTCTATCATTTTCTACCGTGGATATTGGCAGCCAAGAAAGGAGCCAGCTATGAGCAATAACGGTAAGACGGTTGTTGAGACGAAATCCGGGAAAATCAGGGGCACATATAAAGATGGTCTATACATATTCAAAGGAATACCTTATGCGGCGCCGCCGGTTGGTGAGTTCCGCTGGCTCCCTCCCCGGCCGGTGAAGTCCTGGCATGGCGTACGCGAGGCGCAGACCTTCGGGCCGATTGCCCCGCAGAATAGCCGGCCGATAATAAGTTTTACGGGGGAAAGCCCTGTAGAAGAACCCCAGAGCGAAGACTGTTTGTACCTGAATGTATGGAGTCCGGGTCCCGGTGATTCGCGCCGGCCGGTTCTTGTCTGGATTCATGGCGGCGCCTTCAACATCGGCTCGGGTTCCAGCCCGACGTACCCGGGAACCACCCTGGCAAAGCGCGGCAACGCAGTCGTCGTTACCATCAATTACCGGCTGGGGCCGCTTGGCTTCCTGCACCTGAAAAAGGTCACGGGAGGCAGGATTCCCGCTACCGGGAATGAAGGGCTGCTGGACCAGATTGCCGCTCTCCGGTGGGTGCGGGACAACATCGCCTCCTTTGGGGGCGACCCCGGTAATGTAACCGTCTTCGGGGAGTCAGCCGGCGGTATGAGTATCGGTTGCTTGCTGGCGATGCCGTCGGCCCGCGGGCTCTTCCACAAAGCCATTCTCCAGAGTGGCTCTAATACAGTTAAATTCTTAGACGAGGCCATACAGATTACGCAGCAATATCTCGATATACTCGGTCTAGGTGCCGGTGATGTTGATGCGCTGAGGTCGCTCACCGTGGAGAGGCTGTTATCCGCCCAGCAGGAACTCCATATCCGCCTGAATATCAAGGGTTCAGTGATGGAACCGGTGGTAGATGGGGAAACGCTGCCTGAAATACCGATAGAGGCGGTCAGGCATGGTTCCGCCGACGGGATTGCGGTACTGGCAGGTTCTAACCTCGAAGAAGCCAAATTCATGGCCAGGATGGAACCAGATATGACGGAGGTAGACGAGGTTGGACTGCTCCAGCGATGGCAGCGGGTCTTGCCGGAAGAGCTGGTGCCTGACCTGATAGAGAACTGCCGGAAGGCGCTGGCTCAAGGGGGCCAGGCTGTCGGTGCGCCCGAGATTGCCCTGGCGCTTCAGACCGACGCGCAATTCCGGATACCTGCCATCCGGCTCGTTGAGGCACAGCGAAGTAATAATATGCCTGCCTACACCTATCTGTTCACCTGGAAATCACCAGCCCCGGGCCTGGGAGCCTGCCATTTCTTGGATGTTGGTTTTGTGTTCGGAAATCTTAGCGCTGATTTCAACGGCACGGGGCCGGCGGCGGACAGGCTGGCCAGAAATATTCAGGACGCCTGGCTGGCATTCGCTCATACCGGCAACCCGAGCTGCGAAAGTCTGGGCAGCTGGCCACTGTACGGTAATCGCCGGGAGACGATGATACTGGGAGAAGAGTGCCACGTAGCCGAAGCACCGTACGAGGAGGAGCGCCGTGCCTGGGACACCATTCCGAATACGTTCCTGGGATAATGATAGGCGCTGCTTATCAATGGTAATATGGTTGAGGTGACCTGCCCTCGCCTAAATTAGCTTATGCCTTCTCCATGTACTATTCATTCCTACGGCCCGAACGGAGGTTCGTAGATAGAGTATTCGGATAGCAGCAGGCAATTATCATCGCGCATCGTTTCCGGTAGCTCTCGTGTTTCTGGCAGCTCGCGCTTACCGAGAATGACAGGCAGCAGCAGGTGCGACCTGTATTCTTTGTTGCGGTAAATCTTATGAAGCGTGGCCTTGCTGCAATTTAGATGCGGGTGATAGTGTATCTGCAATTCGGGGTCTCTGGGGGATTCCAGGCTCTCAATGGTCAGTTTCATGCGATGACCTGTTTTAAAGACGTTTGATATCACGCCAATATCGACATTGTATTCATATATTTCTCCAGGCTTGATGACCTCTATGCTTTCCTTGGTATGTGGATGGTAGGGTTCGTATGGCTGGGACTTATCGGGGTCAAGGGCACGGTGTGATGCCTTGAGGTAACCCTTGGTAACCCTTGTTTCCGTGCCATCCGGAGCCACATCATATAATTTCACTATCCAGTTGGTATCGTCCTGGTCAATGGAAGCGAAGAAGTTAATAGCCGCCGGGCCTATCACCTGCAAATCTTCATCCAGGGGGGGTGTGATATATATCACCGAATCTCTCTTGTTAGACAGGTGAAGCGGCTGCTGGAAGAAGCCGTCGGGCTCGTCCTGGTGAAGCTCAGGTTCAAAGGATAGCCCTTCCCAGCGGCGCAGGTAACACTTCGTCCACTCGGTTCCGGGTAAAGGCCATTCCTTCGTATAACGGTACTTGTTCTCCCCCATGACAAACAGCTTGATTGGCGGCTCGTCCATCATGCCGGTGTCATTACCCTTGAGCCAGTGGTCGTACCACCTGATAAGCAGTTCGAAGTCCTCACGCCAGGGGCGCTCTTCGGGGCCGTTGGGCTTTACTAGGAGCTTTTTGGGCGTCTTGACGCCTTCGTAGACCTTCCAGTAGCCCATATCCTCGTGGGCGCACTTGCCGACGATGTGTGCGGGTATTTTTATCTTGTCAAATTTGGTATAAATCGAACCCTGCTGGTAAAAAGGCCCGTCGTAGGGGTTCATCAGCCAATCAAAGAACAGAGGGTTTTTCTGAGGGTAGAGCAGCAGGTGATAAACGTTGGGGTAGTGCTTGATGTCGGGATGCTCCAGGAGTTCCCGGCGTCGGCGCTCGAACTCCTCTTTGGGCAGGGTCTTCTGCATGATGGATACGGCTTTTTTCGAAGCCATCCCGCTCGTTCCGTGGCGGCCATACCAGATTCCGTACAGGAGTAAACTGAGGACACCCCCCGGGTAGGCAAGGTCACGGTATGTGTCTGACATGACATGTGATAGAGCGATACACTTGAGGTTGGGTGGCTGCTCCACGGCGGTGCTTAATTGCACCATGCTAAAAGCGGAGTAGCCTATCATGCCAAAGTTGCCATTACACCAGGGCTGTTTGGTGGCCCACTCGATGATGTCACAGCAGTCCCTGCCGTCGGGACCGGGAAATTCGCCTTCCGAGTGGCCACTACCCCTCTCATCCCCGATGATATGCACGTAGCCTCTGGGCACGATATCATTAAAGTCGCCGGCTTCGATGTTCCCGTCCCAGACGGCGCTTCTGGCCAGCGGCTGCGGCGGCATCAGCAATTCCACCTCATCCTTACCGTAAGCTGACATGGCCAGCAGCACCGGGAACTTGCCTTCGGCATCAGGGCGAAAGATGTCTATGGCCAGACATACCCCATCGCGCATCGTCACATAAACGTCTTTCTCTACTTTAATGCCATACTTGGGCTGACTGATAAGTTCACGCCAATTTTCTTTCATTTTTCACTCCTTTGTCGTTAGACCCTACAGTAATAACTATTTCCCTGGCTGTACGTTCACACGGTGACACCTCCTTTTGCTGGATTTAATGAGAATAAACTATTTATATTCCTGTTTTCTTGCCATAAGATGGTGGCACGTAGTCACCTTCTTTGGGATAATCAGGGTACTCAGGCGGTATGTAGGCTGACCAGTCCGCCACCGTATTGGGGTCCAGCATCTTCTTTATCTTCCGCAGCCAGAAATCATAACTGTCATAGATATGTCCCCAGTTTTGATGGACGTGGGTGACCGACTCAATTTGAAGGCAGCCGCCCCGGGAGGGAACCCCGAACCTCAGGAAATCGCCCCGGGGGTCAAATATCTCATTAATAAATTTTCTGGCTGCCTCAAGCGAAGAAGGGTCGTAGGGGTCATACAGGGCAACCGATATTCCCTGCGCCCCGGTGGAAAGATGCTCCTCCGGCCGCCAGGTTATACCCCTCTTACCAGTCCTCCGGCTGTAAAATGCCCCTGCTTGTTCATAGAGCTTGGTTATTTCTCCTTCCTGTATTGCTAATTTTTTCAGCATGTCCGGGGAGCCATCGGGGCTCGAAGATGACGGTAAAAAGTCGCCTGTAGTCCGAAGAACCGCGAGGCCGCTGGACCATATCAGGTCTATGAAAGAGCGGGCCAGGGCCCTTGGTTCATTGAACTGGGGTAAAAAGCGTCCGCCCCACTTTTCGGTGAGCGCCAGGACGCATTTCTCGCGGTATTCCAGTTCTCCGGGGGACTGGCCGGCTATAACCAGTACCAGCGAGCTTTTAACCAGCTCCTCTATTTCCGGGTCCGCTTTTTGAGCCATCGCCCATTCTTCGTCATTTCCCTCCGGAGGAATGGCTGTATTCAGCATACTGATGGAAAGAGCATATAATATCTCGGCGCGACAGAACTCGGCGGCGGCTTCCAGCGCGCTGTCCATGGTCGTAAAGGTGGGAATGAATATCTTATAGCCATCGGGCACCCTGTCCAGTTGACCGCGAGACAGTGGTTCCCCTAGCTCCTTGGTCTGCTCCCACTCCGGGGGGCCGTACCAGGGATAAAGCTTGACGCTGACTTTGGTGATAACGCCGTGGCCGCCATTGGCCCCAGTTCTACCTCTCAGTATGCCCCTCAGGCTAAACCCCGGCCCGTCGGCGGAAAACAGTCCGCCGTCACTCTCACCCGTGCCCAGATTTAATACTTCTCCGGTGGGTAATACCCACTCAACCCCCAGAACATTGCGCCCGTAACCGCTGGTAGAGACCATGGT
>CAYWRT010000068.1:0-11214 GCA_964460815.1 uncultured Dehalococcoidaceae bacterium | reverse complement strand
CATTCCTTGCCGGTGGTGTACTTTCTGCCCAGTTCCAGAGTAAGCTCATCCGACTGTGGTAGCGGTTCGGCATCAGCGCCACAGTGCCTCATGGCGGCTCCCAGAACATAGCCGTGGTCAATCATATAGGGCAGGTAGATTCGCCTTGTATTGGTATGGTCGGATGAGATGCTGATGACCGGAATAGGCGTGCTGGTGCCGCGGGTCCGGGCATTGCGTATGGTGTCGATAAAGGCCTCGCAGCGGGTGATGATACCGGCATCAGCCGAGTGCTCGTCAATTTCTATGGTCAGGAAGGGCTTGCCTTCCGTCTCTTTACTGAAGAATTTTAAAAGATAAGAGTCGGGGCCACAGGCAAAGTTGGTTACATAAAGTCCGAACAGCCGGGGGTCTCGGGCAATCATTCTGGCGGCGCACAGTATCTTCTGCCCCGATTTCCAGTACATGTTGGGGTGGGCGGCGCTGACCTCTCCAGCCAGGGACCTGAGCGGCAGGAAGTCTATCGGTATCGCCAGCATATCCAGGTCCCGCAGCTTTTCCGGCAGGTTGAGCGTGATGGCTTCATCGTAGGTATTATAGGCGCGCCCGATGATGACAATAGCCCTTTCGCCGGGTTTAAGCTGTGACAGAATCTCCCGGCCCCGCCTCTGCTGCCAGTCATTGAAGGAGTCGAAGGCCTCAAATCCGGCCTGGATAGCTCTGTCAATAAGCGAGCTTGAGGAGACTCCAGCGTCTCGGGCAGTCTTCCTCAAGATTCTTCTCAGCCAGTCCCGGCCACGGTCGGGGTGGATGACCGGTCTTAATATTTTGGGGTTTTTCCCCGCAGGCGTGGTCAGGGATTCCTTGATTCGCGCCGAACTCAGCAGGATAAATGGCAAGCTCTGGCTCAGCGGGCAGTTCCAGGACTTGGCAAAGTCATCGGACAGCTTTTCCATGGTGCACTGGACGGGTAGGAAGAGGAAGTCGGTTTCTTTTTCCAGCAGGTTGAGCACATGCCCGTGGGCTAGTTTTATGGGCAGGCAAGGCTCTTCAACTATGTTCTCCACGCCCTGCCGTATGATGTGGCGGTTGGTGGGGTCGGAGACCACCACCTGAAAGCCGAGCTCGGTGAAGAAGGCCTTCCATAAGGGGAAGAGCTCATGGAAGAACAGGGCTCTGGGAATTCCCACCGTTTTGCCGTTGGGGGAGTCCGGAGATTCCCTGGAATAGGCGTTCATCAAGGCTTCGTAGCGCTCGTTAAAGAGGCGCGGAATCCGGGAAGACTGGCGCTGCTCCTTCTTTTCGGGGCTATCCCACAGGCCGCAGCGGGAGCCGTAAAAGAGGGGGTTCTCTCCCTCAAAAACCACCTTGTGAATTTCGCAGCGGTTGGAGCATCTCTGGCATTCAAATGAGGACAGTTCGTATTTTCTGTCGGTCAGGTCAAAGCCGCGGAAGCGGGTCGGCTTGCCTTGAGTCTCCATCACTTCCTTCGCCAGCATGGCGACGCCGATAGCTCCCAGGACATCGTGGTGGGGTGGCACCTCAACCTTCTTGCCGAGGACGCTCTCGAAGGCGGCTTTTACCGCCCGGTTGAAGGCGGTGCCCCCCTGGAACAGGATATGGTCGCCGATACGGCGGTCTTCCACCACTTTGGTAAGGTAGTTTTTAACGACGGAGTAGGCCAGACCCGCAACCAGTTCTTCCTTGGCGGCGCCTCTCTGCTTGCAGAAGTTCAGCTGGGACTCCATGAACACGGTGCAGCGTTCGCCCAGGTCAAGAGGTTGTTTTGAGGCCAGAGCCAGGTCACCGAATTCCTCCTTGATGTTGAGGTCCAGCTTCTCCGCCTGTTCCTCAAGGAAGGAGCCGGTGCCGGCGGCGCATACCTTGTTCATGGCGAAATCAACAATGGTGCCGTCCTGGAGGCTTATGTATTTGGCATCCTGTCCGCCGATTTCAAAGATAGTGTCTACCTCGGGGCACATGAAAGCAGCCGCCCTGGCATGGCTGGTAATCTCGTTGCGGATGACGTCGGCGCCGAAGAACTCCCCGGTCATATAGCGCCCGGAGCCAGTGGAGCCGGCACCCCTGACTATCACCCTGCCGCCTATTTCCTGTCCGACTTCGCAGAGCCCTTTTTTTACGGCTTCAATAGGCTGGCTGGCGGTCATCAGATAGCGCCGCGCCAGGACATTGTTATCACGGTCTATCACCACCACATTGGTACTTATGGAGCCAATATCCACACCCAAATAGGCTTCAACCGGCGGCGCCGGGCCTATTTTCACCGGTTCAGTGTCTATGGGATAGTTATCACCTGCCAGGGGGGGCAGGGTAACGAACCTGTATTCCCGCCGGGCAATGTAGTCTCGTATTCGCTGGAGGGTATCTTCGGGTAGAGTTGCTTCTCCGGCTCCGTCGCCGCGTGCCTTTTCTCCGGTGACGGCGGCTCCCAAGGCACCCAGGACGGCGAAATGCTCCGGAATGATAAGTTCTTCCTCTTTCAGTTGCAGGACTTCCAGTATCGCCCGCCTGATTCCCTTATTGGCGGCGACACCACCCTGGAAGGAAATGGGCGTGCTTAAGTTCCGGCCGCGGATGACCTGGCCCTTGAAGTTACGCACCATGGCGAAGCACAGGCCGGCGACAATATCGTGTACCGGTGTGCCTACCTGTTGCAAATGAATCATATCGGTCTTGGCGAAGACGCTGCAACGACCGGCTACCCGGGGTGGGTGCTCTGACTTCAGGGCGACATCGCCGAAATCCTCAATGGGGATGCCCATCCGGGAGGCCTGCTGGTCAAGGAAGGAGCCGGTGCCGGCAGCACAGGCGCCGTTTATGGCAAAGTCAGTGACCTTGGGGATAGCCCCCGGAGACTCTTCCCCCAGTGTCATAAGCTTGGAGTCTTCGCCGCCAATCTCGAGGATAGTCTTGACTTCGGGGTGAAAGCGGGTGGTTCCGGCCGCCTGAGCGATAATCTCGTTGACAAATGTTATACCGAGCAGGTTGGCGATAAGCTCACCGCCGGTGCCGGTGGCGGCAGCTACCTTGAACTCATCGGGGGGATTTTTAGCCAGTATATCTTCCAGGATGGCGAGGATGGTCTCTACGGGCTGTCCCCGGGTGCGGGTGTATCTGGATTCAATTATGTTATCGGCTTCGTCCAGTACCACCGCCTTGGCAGTTACCGAGCCGATATCAATGCCTAGCTTCATATAAAAGACTCACCGGTGTACAATATAAATTAATGGTAAGGATTAAGGAAATCAATCGGCAGCTAACTATATTATAGCCATGCTCAGCCGGCATGTAAAATGTCGGTGGGTCTGAACGTACCACAAAAAGGGCGCCAATTGTCAGGGCTCAAAGTAGAAACGAACTTTTTTAAAAAATGGGGGGAAGCCGTAGTGCCCCTCTACAGCTTCCCCCCAAAAGTAAGAAAGGAGGAAAAAACCAGTCGCTCTGGTCTTCAATCTGGTTTACATGGTTCTAAAAACAGTTAAAGTAGCTAATTTTTCGTGAAAAAGAACGTTTTTTAAAAGCGGGTTACTCAGGTTTGCGCTAACGAGATTTAATTTGAAAAGGATAGTTCCGTCTAGGTTTTTTTTAGTTCCCAACCGGCTCTATCCTTTTCTGTCAACACTATAAACCATCAATGTAATTAATTGGTTAGGGACGAGTTAGATTTAAGTAAGAATTTTACTGCTTGTAAGCGGGATAGCAGGTTCAATAATCGCCCCTCTTTAAAAGAAATTGAATGACCGTACTACCAGCCTGCCGGGGACGACCAGAGGCAGGCATTGGAACAACGAGGCTAAATGTAGGTATTAGTTTTCATGCATAGTTCGGTAACCACCGGGGGTTTTTCCGAATTGGGCTACTGCCATGGTCCAGTCATTTATGAACTCTTTGACCATGCCACAGAGCTTACACCTGCCGTAGCTGGTTTCGTTATCATGGGGGTCAATAATCCAGTGGTGTACACATTGTTTTTGTTCGGTCTTCAGTTCCATAGTGGTGTCTCCCTTATATTACATATCTGTTTGTATCCCAGTTTACTAATGTTGATTAAGAACTGAGTATAAAGCCGGTGAGAATTTGGTAGGAATGTAACCGGGACGTTGAAAAAAGCAACTGGTTAAACAGAGGGTTCTATTTGGTTTTGGTTGATTCCAGACGCACTCCCCCTGGCCCCCTCTTGCTATCTTTTCCCACCGTGCCGCCCTCGCAGCATCCACGGCTTAACCCGCAAGTTTATGACCCCCACCCCATGTGATTCACTTTTCCTTGTTATCTTTTCCCACCCAAGCCGCCCTCGCAGCATCCACGGCTTATCCCGTCAATCTCTAACCCCGCCGCTACCCCACGGGGAGCAGGCACGGAAAGAGGGGGCAGGTCAATAGCCCCCTCAATATTTCTCCCCCTCGGGTTTCAATCTTGTTTCCATTAAGCCTCACTGCCTCAGTTATATCTTATCAACATCAGTGGCATTTTAATCATCTAAGCGATAAGGCTGGTGCTGTATCGGCCCTATTCTTGTGATTATTTTGAGAACATTCAGGGCCGAATTGTGATATTGTCTTGACTTAGCCTCCTTAGACTTAATCTGTAGCCAAAGGGGGGCTGATAATGACAAAAGTACTGATTAATTTGCCTGTTTTCTTAAAAAAAGATAGCTCCATGCAGAGTATCAGGTATCCCATGGTAAGGTCGGAATATGACCGGGTCTGGAAGAAATACTGTGGATTCCTTGACCTCTCGTTAGAACAATTCATGTCAATCCAGGAATCACTCTTGCTTCAGCAGCTTGAGAAGGTGGCTCACTGCCCCCTGGGGAAGAAGTTAATAGGGGGCAGGACTCCCGCGAGCGTTGAGGAGTTTCGCCATCTGGTTCCTCTAACTAACTATGAAGACTACCTTGCGGAATTAGACCCCGCTGACGAGCAGGCTCTCCCTGAGAAACCCTATGCCTGGGCTCACACGTCAGGCGCCTCAGGCATTTTCAAGCGGGTTCCCTACACGCTTGAGTCATACAACCGGTCGCTGGACAACCTGATGTCGGTGCTCATTCTTGCCTGCTCCAAACACAGGGGGCGAAGCTCCATCATGGAAGGTGACCGCGTCTTATTTAATGTGGCTCCCACCCCCTACCTTTCCGGCATATTAGCTTCCGGGGCCAGCCAGATGTTTAACCTCCGACCAGTTATGTCGCCGGAAATGCATGACAGTATGGATTTCAAGGAGAAGGTAGCCAAAAGCTTTGAAATATCCCTGAGGACCGGCATGGACATACTGGTGGCCTTGACCAGCGTCCTGGTGAAGACGGGGAATGATTTCAACAGGCTTTCCCGGAACAGCAAAATGTCCAAACATCTTTTACACCCCGGTGCGTTTTTTCGCCTTTCGCGGGCTTTCCTGCAGAGCAAGCTTGAGAAAAGGAGCCTGTTGCCCAAAGACCTGTGGTCGGTTAAAGCTCTCATCGGCTGGGGAATTGACACCGGCATTTATAGAGACCTGGTATACCAGTACTGGGGCGCTTACCCGTATGAGTTTCATGCCAGCACCGAGGCAGGGATAATAGCTGTCCAGAGCTGGAGCCGGAAGGGCATGACTTTTATTCCCCACTCCAGCTTCTTTGAGTTTATCCCTGAAACGGAGTGGCTTAAAAACAAGGGCGACGTTTTTTATGAGCCACATACCTTGCTTCTTTCTGAAGTTAAGCCCGGTGAGCGCTATGAACTTGTCATCACCAGCTTCTACGGCATGCCCTTTATCAGGTATAGATTGGGACACCTTATCCGTATCACGGCGTTAGCCGATGAAGAGGCGCAGGTTTATCTGCCGCAGATGGTCTTTGAGACCAGAGCCGATGACCTGATTGATATTGCCGGTTTCACCAGGGTAAGCGAGAAAACTGTTACCCAGGCAATCGCCAACACCGGAATTGATTATGAAGATTGGACTATTCGCAAGGAAACCAGGTGGGGAAAGCCGGCGCTTCACCTCTATATTGAGCTCAGTCATGACCACCAGCCGGCAGACCTGGCCTCAGTTCTACATGGTGAGCTCATGAAAACAGACCCGGGCTACCACGACCTGGCTGTCATGATGGAGCTCCAGCCGCTGGAGGTGACGATACTCCACCCGGGAACCTTTCAGGATTACTACCGGAAAAGGCGGGAAGACGGATTGGAACTGGCGCGGAGAAGACCACCGAGAATGAACGCCTCCGATGATGTTATCAAGGGACTCATTAGTTTGGGAGGTAAAGAACCGGCGCATGTCGGCTAGCGTTGTTTATTAGCGTGCTATGAGTATAGTTTCAGGGAGCCAAAGTTGAATACATATTTGCTTACACCCTTCATAGAATTTACATTCTGTGTCGCCCTGCTGGTACTGTTGATGGTCAGCGGCAAGCGTCATATTGCCCGGAGACCTTTCTCAATGTTTCTTATCTTCATGGCTTTATGGGGCTTCTTCATATTCATGATGCGCTCCAGTTCTAACCTGCTGGACGCACTGCTCTGGGAAAAATTCGTCCTGGGGTCAATATTGAGCGCTGCCATATTCTTTTACCGGTTTACCATTGCCCTTACCGGTACCAGACTGAAAAGGCAGGTCCTGTACCCGCTCTATATTTTTTATCTGGCTTTTCTGGCTCTAATTCCCACGGGGCTTGTTGTCAACGGTATGCAGATGATGTGGTATGGTAAGGCCCCGGTTATTGGTCCCCTTTTCTTCCCCTACGCTCTATGCGCTTACCTGCCCATAGTGCTCAGCCTGAGGATGCTGATAAAACACTGCCGACAGACCCGGATCATTGATGAAAGGGTCCGCGACCAGTATATCATCACCGGCATTGCCGCTATGTTCATCGGAGCCACTACTGACTACCTGCCGTCGCTGGGTATAAACATGTATCCTCTCGGCATCGTCGGCAATATCTTGTTCTGCATGATAGCTACCATGGCCATGCTGAGATATGACCTCCTGGAGATGAAAGTGGTGCTCCGGAAAGGGGCAACCTATTCGCTGACAAGCCTGCTGATTTTCGGCATATTTGGCAGTCTCATCTTCCTGCTCAGCCAGGCTTTTCATGGTTTTACGAGTCCCATCTCCCTGATTTTAACCATTGTAGCCGTCTTTATTGCCGCTTCGATATTTCAACCGGTGTTATCAAGGCTGCAGCACACGGTGGATAGGTGGTTCTTCCGCGAAAGGTATGACCACATTCAGGCTTTGAGACATTTCACTCAGGAGAAAAAGGGTGACCTGGACCTGGAACAGCTGGCCTCATCGCTGGTTACGGCGGCAGCTAACGGCATGCAGAGCCAGGGTGTTTATCTCTTGTTGCCATCGCCGGCGACCGGCAACTACGCAACCCGCTCATACAGCGGGCAGAGGAGTAAAGGACGGCTATATTTTCCCGCCAATAGCTCACTAATAGCCACTATGAAACAGCAGGACAGCGTTGTCGACAGCAATGAGCTCGATATCATTCCGTCTCTGATTAGTCTGACTGACAGTGAGCGGCAAATCCTGGCAAAGAATAATATAGAGCTTTTAGTGCCTTTGAAGGACGACGGACAGCTGGCAGGTATGCTGCTCCTTGGCAACAAGATTTCAAATGAGCCTTACTCTAATGAAGAGAGACGACTTTTGCGAATGGTCTCATCTGAGGTTGCGGTCAGCATTGCTAATGCCAATCTATATGAGGGCATACAGCGAAAGCACAGTGAGCTGCAAAAAGCGATGGATGGAGTTATCCATGCCGTATCCCTGGTAGTTGAGATGAGGGACCCGTACACCGCCGGTCACCAGCGGCGGGTGGCGGAGCTAGCCCGGGCTATTGCCAAGGAGATGGGCCTTTCCGAGTGGCAGATAATGGGGATTCATGTTGCCGGGCTCCTCCACGATGTTGGCAAGGTGGTAGTACCGACCGAGATACTCAGTAAGCCAGGAAAAATAAACGAGTATGAATTCAGTATAATTAAGAACCACTGCCGGGTTGGCTATGATATCTTGCAGAGGATAGACTTTCCCTGGCCGGTTACCCGGGCAATTCTCCAGCACCATGAAAGGTTGAATGGCTCCGGTTATCCCGATGGGCTCTCTGGAGAAGATATTGTCATTGAAGCCAGGATTCTGGGAGTGGCTGATGTCGTTGAGGCCATGTCATCCCACCGGCCCTACCGGCCGGCCCTTGGCCTGGACCGGGCTCTTGAGGAAATCTCACAGGGCAGCGGCGTTCTCTATGATTCCAAGGTGGTGGCCGCCTGCCTGAAGCTCCTGAAGAAGAATGAGCCCGAGTTTGACCGCTTGATGGCGGCAGCCGAAAATCCCAATTATGCCCTGGCTGCCGCGATAGGTTAATACCATGAAAAGGAGGCTGCCCTAATCCGGCACACCAGCTACAGTTAAAAAAATCTTAAAAAAGGAGAAAAAAGAGATGAAAAAGAGACTATTGCTTATCACTCTGATGCTGGCCCTGATACTGACGGCGCTGGCACCGGCCACCGCCCTGGCTGACAAAGGCCAGCGTGTATCAAACGAGAGTTTTACCGGCTCCGGACTAATCTATGTGACTTATATGCCTGACCCCGTTATCAAAGGAAACTTCTGGCGCTACCAGGGCGAGATTGCAGAGGGATTCTTAGACCAGTGCAGCTGGGACTTACTGGCTCCAACCGTCTTCTATTCGGAGCATGATTCCTGGGTTCGAGTGAATGATGACGGTAATGCCAATGGTTTAATGAAGGGCACCTTTTCCCTTACCCGTCCTGATGGCACCGGCTCCCTGGAAGGCACCTTTACCGGCAGAATCAGTGGAAACCTGTTCACCGGTGATATTTCCGATACTGGAACCTGGAGTAGTACCAGGGGCACAGGCGTATTTGAGAACGCGAGAGCGTGGGGGGAGTGGTCAGCTGACCTCAGCTTTGGCCCCATCCCGGGTACGGATATATACACCCTCGTTGGTCCCGTCAACTGGGAGGGAACATATACCAGCCCCATCAAGCTGCCGAATATAAAGAAGCCGGGGAAGCCAATTCAGCTATGGAAGGATATGCCAATCAGGCCAGGGAAGCCAATAAAGCCGTGGAAGTCAATAAAGCCAGGGAAGTCACAAGGCACCGAGAAGGGGCATAGATAATAGTATCTGCTGGCAACTTTTTGATTTATTATTACCCGTTGCGCTGCTTCATTTTGAAACCGCTACCTCGGGGGCAACGGGTAATAATAATGTGGAACCGGGCTGTCGCCGCAGGTAAGACCTAGTATATGCGGCTGGAAAGGAATAAACCACCTGCACCTTACGGTGCTCCAGGCAAAAGAGAAATACGCCGATAACCTGCGGTTTTGTCCCGAAAGGGCCGATTACCATATTGAACGCATCCTTTGTTTCCTCATGGATGGCCTCCAGCACGTTCTTGACGGCATACGGGTTATCGGCCGGCATGTCTCTGGTTTCCACAGAAGGCTGTGAAAGTAGCTCGGCATTGTTTTGTTGCGCGTATTTCAGGTAATCGGGATTTCCGTGGCGCGGTGGGTTGGTTATCAGCGCGATTGTCCTGGCAGGATTAAACTGCTTCCATACTGCCAGGGCTCGCTCCAACTCAAACCCCAGGAACAGGACAAGAACCGTTGCCTTTTCCAGTGAAGGGCTGCCGAAGAAGTGAGGTATGGTGGTAATCTGCTCAATACCCCTGGTAAGTTTGGTGGGCAGATATCTCTGGGTTGTGTGAAGCAGGCGGGGGATTCCCAGATTCTTATCTATGGCCAGATAATGAAGAAGCTCCAGCAGGTATATCTTGGTGAAGCCGCTAATATCAACGGTAATAAAAGGCCCTCCGGCGATCTTCAGCTTACATTGTTTCAGGACATCCTCCAGCTGGTTAATCCCTTCCATCGGGTTTTCTCTCTGGCAGGAAATCACAAATATGCCTTCGGTGGTCTTTTTTCTGAGTTCGGTCTGCAATCGTAACATGTTATGTTCAACCTGCTTCTGGTAGAGTGGCTCCTCAACGACAAATATGATAGCAAACTTGGTCAGGAAGTCAGCACCCATTTTGGCGGTACTGGAAAGGCACCTCTCTTCAAAACTGGCACAACAGATAAAAAGGTCATCAGAGCCGTGCTCATTCAGCCTGGGCAGGGATTTAATCTCCGTTGGCTCGGCAAATGCTTTCATCTCCGTCCCCTTTTTTATCATCAGTTATCGCTGTACGACCTGTCCACTGACACTATAAATAGCTTAAAGGTCGTTGTCAATTCTCCTTACAGGCGGTTCTATTGGCATTTTGCTGATGGTTTGGCATTGCTCCCCTTCCCCTCCCAGGGGAAGGGGGGACGCAGGGGGATAGGGTCATTCCGGAGTAGACAAAAAGTCCTCCCATGGCAGGGGAGGGGGACAAATTACCCTGATATATAATTCGCCGGAATCTCCATCTTTTTCCCTTTTTATTATTATTTTTATGGTATAATGTATATAGTTTAGGAAAGTCTAAATATCTGAGGCGAAGATGAAACCGAGTTGGAAGCGTAATAGTCTAATATATATTGTCATCTTACTGGCGGCCATTGTCCTCTTCTCCTATATAATACCGGGGACTCAGAAACCTGCGGAAATCCCCCTGAGTCAGGTCGTTGCCATGTCACAGAATGGGGAGATAGCGGAGATTGAGGTTGAGGAAGAGCAGTTGCTTATTACCACGGTTGATGGTGAGAAACTGAGGGCTATCAAGGAGCTCAACGCCAGTATATACGAAGTTGAAGGTCTCAAACTTGATGGCGTAGTCGTTAAAATAAAGGAATCAGGGATTAACTGGAGCGGATTTATGTTTAGCCTCTTGCCCATCTTGTTTATTGGCTTTCTGCTGTTCTTCCTGTTCCGCCAGGCGCGGGGGGCTAATAACCAGGCGATGAGTTTCGGTCGTAGCCGGGCCCGGCTCTTCCCGGCCAACCGGGCTACGGTAACCTTTGATGACGTAGCCGGGGTAGAGGAGGCCAAGCAGGATATGCAGGAAGTGGTAGACTTCCTGAAGTCACGGGAGAAGTTTCAGGTTCTGGGAGCGCGCATCCCGAAAGGGGTGTTGTTGATAGGCCCACCCGGCACCGGCAAGACGCTGCTGGCGAGGGCGGTGGCTGGTGAGGCCGACGTTCCTTTCTTCTCTATCAGCGGCAGCGAGTTCGTTGAGATGTTTGTCGGTGTCGGTGCCTCCAGGGTGCGTGACC
>CAYWRT010000067.1:0-11312 GCA_964460815.1 uncultured Dehalococcoidaceae bacterium | reverse complement strand
TCGAAGGCAGGGTTGAGCTTGATGGCATTAATATTTATGATAAGGATATTGACGTGGTAGAACTGCGTAAAAAGGTGGGCATGGTTTTTCAGAAGCCTAATCCCTTCCCTATGTCCGTATTTGAGAATGTGGCTTTTGGGCCGAGGCGACATGGTAAGAACAACCGCGCCGAGCTTGCAGATATCGTTGAAAAAAGTCTGAAACAAGCGGCATTGTGGGAGGAGGTTGAAGACAAGCTGGAACAATCGGCTCTGGCACTCTCTGGCGGGCAGCAGCAAAGGCTATGCATTGCCAGGGTGCTGGCGGTAGAGCCGGAGGTCATTCTGATGGATGAGCCATGCAGCGCCCTTGACCCCATAGCCACTCTCAGAATCGAAGATTTAATGAGAAATCTGGCGGAGAGCTACACCATCGTCATCGTTACCCACAACATGCAGCAGGCAGCACGTGCCTCGGATATGTCAGCCTTCTTTATGATGGAAGAGGATAGAGCCGGAATACTGGTGGAATACGGCCCGACGGCTGAGATATTCACCAACCCTAAAGATAAACGCACCGAGGACTATATTACCGGTCGCTTCGGTTAAAGCGGGACGGAGGTTATCAAAATGGAGATAAGGACGACATTTCATAAGAAACTCAGACAGATACAGGATGAAATTCTGGCTATGGGCAGCATGGTGGAAAAGGCTATCGGCCAGTCGGTTGAGGCGTTAAAAAATAGAGACCTGGAGCTAGCCCACCGGATAATCACCGACGACCAGAAGGTAAATCGTAAGAGGTATGAGATTGAAGAGAAGTGCATCCAGCTTATCGCCACCCAGCAGCCTATGGCCAGCGACCTGCGCAATATCATCTGTATTCTCAATATCATCACCGAACTGGAGAGAATCGGAGATTACGCTGAGGGAATTGCTAAAATCGTGCTTTTAATAGGGGATGAGCCGCCGCTAAAACCCCTCATTGACATACCGCGCATGGCTGAGAAGACAATTGATATGCTGCACCGCAGTCTGGATGCCCTGGTCAACCATGATGCCGATACCGCCCGGCAGATTGCCGCCGAGGATAATGATGTGGACGGCCTGTATAACCAGGTATTTCGCGAACTGCTCAGTTTTATGATTGAAGACCCCAAGACTATCACCAGGGCAACCCGCCTCATGTGGGTAGCCCACAACCTGGAGCGTAGCGCCGACAGGGTAACCAACATCTGCGAAAGGGTGGTCTTTTTCGTTACGGGCAAGATGGAAGAGATTGGAGCTTCAAAGTATTAAATAGACATCTCGAAATTGGCATGGTTTGTAGCTCGATAAATTGCGCATCAGCTTGCTCGCTTCAGTTAATCGCAATACACTCGCGGGAGAGCTTCCCTGAGCGATTACTTTTTACTCACGGTAAGTTAATCCGGCCGTAATAGCTTAATATCTGGCTCCTCCGAAGCCCTCTGTAACCAGGCCGCCCTGTTTGAGCCACTCGTCCATGCCACTCCATTTGAAGGGGCCATATAAACCTTGAGCAATATCGAGTATATCCCTTTGAGCCCCGCCGAGCACCATCTGGATTATCTTGGAGTCTCTCATGTATTTTTCCACGTGAAAATCATAGGTATAGCCGTAGCTGCCCATTAACTCCATAGCTTTGTTTACGCAATACTGACAGGCTTCACCGGCAAAGGAACGGAAGGCGGAAACCTTGGCGAGCATTTCCAGCGAGTCGGGTGAGCCGTATATTTCCGGACGGGCTATCTGCCAGGAGACCATCAGCATCTGATTCCGGGCAACCTCTATCCTCTTGGCCATTTCGCCGAGAATCGAAGCGAAAAACGAGCGCTCTCTAATCGGCACCCCGGCTATTTCTCTGCCTCCTGTCCAATCAAGAGCTATCTCAAGGCATGCCTCAGACAGGCCGACGAGCCTGGAGCCGATGGCCAGCCTTCCGGAGGTAACCACGGCGCTTTTTATTATCTTGGCGCCCAGACCCGGTTGGTCCAGGTCCAGAACGTATCTCTTGGGAACCCTGACATTATCGTACCAGATTTCAACGTTCTCATCGGCCCAACAAAGGCCCATCTTCTGGTAAGGAGGTGAAAAGCTGAGGCCTTCAATATCGGGAGGAACCCATACCACGCCCGCACTATCCAGACCCTGTGACGGGTCACGAGTCACTATAGTCCAGTATCCTAGGTGACCGTTGATATATTTATCGGGCTGGAAACGCTCTGGCGCTCCACCAGTGCCCGGCCAGATTTTGTGGCCATTGATAATAGCCTCATCACCTTCGATTCTCAGCGTCGTTCTGATGGTTCTAAGCTCAAAGGCCGGGTCTTCTATACATACCGAGCCTGCGGGTTCGGATATGGCGACGCATCCTATCCATGCCTGGCCTTCCGGTATGACCTTAGCAGCCAGTTCCTCCAGTAAATCTTCCCTCTTGGCCGCCAGCATAATTGAAACCGGCCAGTGTATGTGCATTACATCCATGGCTAACCCCAGCTCACCCCGGCAAAGTTCCTCGTAGACCATATTCCTGAGCACTGTGGATAATTCCAGCCCCCCGAACTTCTTGGGTATGCTCGTCTTGGTTAAGCCAAGGTCACAACATCTCCGATAGAGTCTATTTCTAGCCTCTATGGCCAGTTTCTCTTCCCGGTGCCATCCCCCCTCCAGGTTATGTCTTTCCGGCATTATCTCCTTATTTACGAAGTCTCTAACAAGGACGGCAATATCTATTTCTTCATCCGTACAGCAATTCTTAGAATACTTATATCTCGGGTCTAATAACTTATAATAGCCTTGTCCCAGTTGCATGGCACGCCTCCTTTAACAACTCTCTTGCCATAGAATATTTCCTGGGTTACAAATTGTCAAGACAGCGAATCTTACACCGATATAGAAAGATTAGCCTGGTAGTTATATTCTAATACCAGGCCTTTGCCTGCGCAGGAAAGGGCCAACACCCGGACGTTTGTGCCGTAATGAGGATTTAAGATGAGGTTAAATCCATACCCCGCGGGACGACAACCACACCCTTCTCAGAAACGGTGCAACCCCTCGCCTTGTCAGCCTCTTCATTATAGCCAATGGTAACGCCAGCCCTTATTGTTGACCCTTTGTCAATAATGGCCCGCTTTATCCTGGCCCCTGGCTCCACAATGACATCATCAAAAACCACCGATTCATCTACCAGGGCGTCTTTTTCCACGATAACGCCCGGAGACAATATGGATTTTTGGACGAGACCGCCACTGATAATACAGCCATCGGATACCATTGACTCCCATGTTCTGCCACCTGTAATACACTTGCTGGGAGGATATAGTCTCTCATACGTTCTAAACGGCCACTTCTCAGCATAGAGGTTAAATAACGGGTCGATACCGATGATATCCATATTCGCTTCATAGTAAGAATCTATGGAGCCAACATCCCGCCAGTAGGATGAATCCCGGGTTCTCGCCACGAGAATTTTATTTCTTCGACCGTTTTCGACCTGAATGGCGATATCCTCTATTTGATTCTTTTCCGTAAAATCATATACAAATATATCAGAGCGTTTCTTGACCAGCGCCGGAAAGATATCCTTTCCGAAATCGTCCCCCTCTTCCTTCAAGGCTTCCTCTAGAGCCTCAACAGAAAAAACATAGATACCCATAGAAGCCAGCACATTGTCAGCATCACCAGGGAGAGATTTCGGCTGCTCTGGCTTCTCCATAAAACCAATTACCCTGAGGTCCTGGTCCACCTCAAAAACACCGAGTCTGCCGGCAGCCTGCTCCTTGGGCACACGGATTGCCGATAAGGTAATACCGGCTTTTATAGAATTATGATAATCGACCATTTGCTGATAGTCCATTTTATAGACATGGTCTCCGGAAAGAATTAAAGCATCTCTGTAGTTTTGATCCTGCAATAAATCGAGGTTCTGGCGTATGGCATCGGCCGTGCCCTGATACCACTCGTCGCCTATTTTCTGCTGTGCCGGCACACAGTAAATATACTCGCCCAGCCGAGCACTTGATATCCCCCAGCCCTCCTGAATATGGCGCTGCAACGACCACGAACGATACTGGACGAACACAAATATCTGCCGTATACCGGAGTTAATGCAGTTACTTAAGGTGAAATCAATCAGCCGGTATTTTCCGGCAAATGGTACGGCTGGTTTGGCACGCACACTGGTGAGTGGTTGCAACCTTCTACCACTACCACCGGCCAGTATTATTGTGAGCAATTCATCCATTTTTGTTTCTCAATATTAGCTCAGCGGTTACATAACTATTGTACACTATTAAGTATAACAGATAAATCAAGTCATCCCCTGAAATATTAGATTTTATTTGCATCTTGTTGTTGGAGGCTTACCTCACCCCCTGTCCCCCTCTCCAGCCAGAAACAGCGGTAAGACACCATAATTATTTATGGCTGGAGAGGGGGTGTTCGTCAGAGAGGGGGGCTTCGCCCCCTCTCCGCAGGCTACTCCCCATTTGGGGAGAAAAATGGGGGAGGCTTTGCCTTTCTCTTTCCGCTGTGGGGTGGTGGGGCAAAGAATTCAATTAAACACGGATGAGCCGAGGGTGGCAGGGTGGGAAAAGATAGTCAGTGGAGGGGGGCAGGGGGAGAGCATCTGAAATCAACCAAAACCAAACGGAACCAAATATAAATCGTCAGAGAAAATGGGACACACGAAAGAAATAATGTAATGGACACTCTGGGGCTTGCCTTTGCTTTCTAGAGTGAAAAAGGAGAATTCCGGCCCGGCTGGTTAACAGGGAAGGTAATCTACGACCTGCCCGGGGGAAGCAGAAAGGATACGGGGGGAGCAGGTATAAAAAATCCTTGTAATTATGCTATAATTTGGGTGCCGCCTGGGGCTGTAGCTCCGCCGGCAGAGCACCTTCTGGGCACGGAGGAGGTCAGGGTTCGAGTCCCCTCAATCCCGCTAACCCGTCTGTTAAAACTGGCTCAGTTATCATTTTAGACCAAGGCTTGTCAGGGGAAAATAAATGATGGTAAGTCCATTTCGGGTGAAACGTTGACACTCATGCAGGCCTGTAGCATATTCGCTTTGAAATCTTTAGTAAATAAAAAAGGAGTAGACAATGGCTCGACATGGGTTGCTTATTGATTATGAATACTGCACCGGGTGCCATAGCTGCGAGGTGGCATGTAAACAGGAGCACGGTTATCCAGCCGGGAAATGGGGTATCAGGGTCAGCGAGATAATTACGGAAGGTTTAGATAAGCCCCGGATTGATTACATACCTTTTCCTACCGAGCTCTGCGACCTCTGTGGGGCAAGGACGGGGAGAGGCGAGCCGCCAGCCTGTGTAAAACACTGTCAGGCATGGTGCCTGTATTATGGTACTGTGGCTGAGCTGGCCAAGGCTATGGAGGATAAGCCCAGGTCGGTTCTTTTTAGTCACTAGATATATCGGAACAATAATGCCATCTGAGGAGCCAGTATAACCACCGGAGTGTTTTGTGGAGGGAAGTAATAGCAACCGGAACACCGAAGGTCAAGATAATCAGCTTAAAAGGAGTAAATGATGGCAGACGCAAGTAAAGGGGTCAAGGTGGTGAGAATGGGTGCCTGGTCGGCAGGGCCGGGTTGCCATGGTGGCTGTGGTGTCAAGGTGTATATTAAAGACGGTAGGGTGATTAAGGTGGAGGGCGATGAAGAGCATCCGTATTTACAGGGCAGGTTGTGCCCCCGGGCTCTGGCCTTAACCCAGTATATTTACCATCCTGACCGCCTGAGGTATCCTCTTAAGCGTGTCGGTGAGAGGGGAGAAGACAAATGGCAGCGCATATCCTGGGAGGAGGCTTTTGATATCTGTGTTAATAAGATGCTGGAGATTAAAGAAAAGTATGGTGCCGAGGCTATGATTTTCGGACAGGGTACGGGACGGGATGCCGGCGGCCCCATAATTTTTCTGGCCTATGCCTACGGCAGCCCTAACTGGACGCTTTACGGTCTCTCCGGTCTGGCGTGTTTCACCCCGAGGCTGGCCGCGATGCACATGGTCGGTGGGGATGCTACTTTTCCGGATGCCGCCCAGTTTTTCCCCAACCGTTATCAAGACCCGGAGTGGGTGCCGCCAAAGGTAATGCTCCACTGGGCAAGGGGGATACAGGGCAGCCAGTGCACCGACCATTATTTCACCGGCCATTGGGTTGTCGACCTCATGAAACAGGGTACCAAGCTTATTGTCATTGACCCCAGGTGTACCTGGGAGGCTTCGCGCGCCGCTTTATGGCTTCAAATAAGGCCAGGAACCGATGGAGCCCTGGCTCTGGCCATGCTTAACGTCATTATCAACGAGCAGCTCTATGATAAGGCCTTTGTCGACAAATGGACATACGGGTTCGATGAGCTTAAGGAGAGGGTCCAGGAATACCCGCCGGACAGGGTAGCTGAAATTACCTGGATTCCTGAGAGTGATATTATCAGGGCGGCCAGGATGTATGCCGAAAGTAAACCAGCCTCTATCCGCTTTGGCCAGCCTCTGGATTGTAATGCCCAGGCAACCAGCACAGTTCAAGCCCTGAACTGCCTCTGGGCAATCACCGGTAACCTTGATATACCGGGCGGCAACGTCATTACCAGGCCGCCGTTTGGGGTTACTATTTACCCCTATTCCACTCAGGAGGTTATCCAGCTATATGGGGAGGAGTTCGTGGCCAATTTAACCAAGAAAAGAATCGGGGCTGACCGCTATCCCCTGGTGAAGAATTTCCGCGCCTGGGCCCAGCCGGACCTGGTTCTGGAGCAGATGGAGAGCGGTAAGCCCTACCCGATTAAGGGTTTCTGGTGCCAGACCAATAATTTCATGGCCAATACGGCGCAGGACCCCAGGCGGCATTATGAAGCCATCCGCAAGCTGGATTTCAACGTGGTGGTTGACCTGTTTATGACTCCCACTGCCCAGGCTATAGCTGATATTGTCCTTCCGGCGGCCACTTTTCCGGAGAAGGATTCGGTCTTTACCACAGGGATACCGCTGAATGCTATCCAGAGGGTGGTTGAGGTAGACGAGTGCAAATCGGACTGGGAGATTAACCTTGAGATGGCCAGGCGGCTAAATCCGGAGGCTGTCCCCTGGAACAATGTCCGCGAGCTTTTAACCGAAAGGATAAGTCCATGCGGTCAGACCTTTGAGGAACTTTGCCAGAGTCCCTGGGCACTGGCGCCCAAGGAACATCCCTCCGGCACCGTGCCTTACCGGAGACATGAGAAGGGACTGCTACGCCCTGACGGGAAACCCGGTTTCCGTACGCCCACGGGTAAGGTTGAGCTTTACTGTACGCGGTATGAGGAGTACGGGCTTGACCCCCTGCCGTATCATGACGAGCCGGTGGAAAGCCCGGTAAGCACCCCGGAAATCTGGAAGGAATATCCGCTAATTATGATAACCGGCCGGAGATGCGGGGTACTATATCACGGCGAACACCGTCAGATTCCCTGGCTTCGAGAAATTGAGCCGGAGGCTACCGTAGAAATCCATCCCGAGACGGCCAGGGAGCTCGGCATAGAGGACGGCAACTGGGTCTGGATTGAAGGTGTGAGAGGGAAGGTCAAAAGGAAAGCCAGGCTTACTCCCCTCGTCCATCCCAGGACGGTGCAGGCTCTTCACGGCTGGTGGTATCCTGAGAGGGAGGGCAAAGCCCCATATCTATACGGCATATGGGAGGTCAATGTCAACCAGTTGATACCCATGGGGTGCCAGAGCAGATCCGGTTTTGGCGGAGTTCCCTTGAGGACGATGCTGTGCCGCCTTACCAGGGTCAGCGATTAGAAGAGAAAGATAGGAAGGCCTGCCGGGTTTAGCGTAAGGGGGTCAAGAATAAAAATGGTACTGATAATAGGTATAACCGGTGCTACCGGTGTCGTTTATGGTGTCAGGTTGCTTGAGGTGCTTTCGGCAATGGATGATATTGAGACACACCTCATCATCTCCGAGGCCGGTGGCATGAATATCAGGCACGAAATTGACCGAAATATAGAAGATGTCAGAAAGCTGGCCAGCTTCTCCTACGATATTAACGACATTGGAGCGCCACCGGCCAGTGGCTCATTCCAGAGAGATGGCATGATAATCGCCCCCTGCACCATAAAGACAATGTCGGCCCTGGCCAGCTCATATGCCGATAACCTGTTACTCCGAACCGGCGATGTCACCCTTAAGGAGCGAAGGAAATTGGTTCTGCTGGTGCGAGAGACGCCGTTGCATCTGGGTCACATAAGAAATATGGAGAGGTTATGTGAGATGGGAGCCATCATCATGCCACCGGTTCCGGCTTTTTACCATAAACCGAAAACCATTCAGGACATTATTGACCACACCGTCGGGAAAACGCTGGATATAATGGGCATCAAGCATAACCTCTTTCAGAGGTGGTCAGGTTTTGGAGATTAACAGGCAATAAAGGGGTATGGGTAAATACGATTTAACCAGGGGGGAAGGCAGAACCAGGGTCAAACTCTCGGCAGGTAACCTGGGGGCTGACCTGATAGTGACCATCTACAATGAAAATGCGCACCTGGGTGCCGTAGCCGTGGGAGAGTATGACCCTAAAACTGAGAGGACTTCCGTATCCGTGATAACGAGGCTCGGGCACAAGGATGACGCTATCGCTCAGCAAGCGGCTTATGCCATAAGCAAGGCTACCAAAAAGCCCGTATGCGTCATTGCCGGCATTCACCTGGACAACATCACGCCGGAAGAAATAGACAGGATATTAGAAAATTCCATGATTATAGTAGAGGAATTTGTCACACAGACTAATAACCTGTAAAATATTTATGCCCAGGCAGCTTTGATTGTGCCCCTGTAGCTCAGGTGGATAGAGCAGCGGTTTCCTAATTCGTTGGAAGGTAAGAACTCGCTCAAACTCGCTTAATCGCAGTTATTCTCCTTTTTTCAGTCTAAACTAGAGCCAAGGCTGGAGAAAGGGGGTCAGCGATGGAGGTAAAGAACGCCGTCCAAAGCTACTTTCTCGACTGCGAGTCCCGGGGGCTCAGTATCCACACCATGCGGGTGTATATACAACGCCTGCAGCACTTCTCCGACTTTCTCACCGGAAAGGGGGTAAGTGATACCGAACAGCTTACCGCCGACCAACTGAGGCAATCCTCCCTGGCTGTCATATCGTTTCATGGATCAGAATATGCAGCAGCGTTTCCGTGAGGAGTGCCAGGCACGGCTTACCACCTCTAAGAATTTGGAGCCGGTAAGGGAAGCGGTCGTTTTGTGTTCGCTCTAGAATCCAGGTTCCTGTCACCACTATGATGATTATACCGTAGAATATGTGGCATCTTGAAATGAAACAACCTAAAAAGCCAAGTCCGCGATGAACTTTTCATCTATATAATATGTAGTATACTACTCGTCGTGTGCAACATATATTAAGAATTGAAACGATGGATATGCTGAAACTAATCGAGGTTGCATTACTGGCCTTCCCTGCCGGTATGCTCATGGGCATTATTGGCGGCGGAGGGGGCGGTCTCTACGTCATCATACTGACCTTCATCTTCAATCTGCCCATCAAGCAGGCAATCGGCACCGCCTTAGCCATCAGCACGCTGACGGCACTTGCCGGAGCTATCGGACACTGGCGTCACGGAAACCTGGAAAAGGAAAGCACCGTCTATCTCAGTCTGACCGGGGTAGCAGGCGCTGTGGGCGGCGCTATCCTGGTTCGATACTTATCTCCCACTCTCTTGAAATTTATGGTGGTGGGGTTTTTCGCGGTCATCGGCCTGCTGGGCCTCATCCGGACCAATCGCTGGAAGCCGGGAGGCCAGCTTACCCGAAAACGGAAGGGTATCCTGCTCACCCCGGCCGGTTTTGTCGCCGGAGTAGTCAGCGGCGCTTTCGGGCTGAGCGGCTCTACGCCAATATCCTCTTATTTAATCTCCTTTGCCTACCTGTCACCGCCGGTGGCTGTTGGTACAACGCTGACGGCAGTCCTGGCAACCAGCCTGGCCGGTGCCATCGTCCATTACCAGCAACAGGCCATCGATTTCAGTCTGGTACTGGTTATGAGCGCCGGGGCGGTCACCGGCGCCTATCTGGGAGCCAAGCTCACCACTGTCATAAATAAAAAAGTGCTGGCCATTGTACTCGCCGTCCTGGCTCTGGTATTCGCAGTTTACCTGGCATTGCATTAATAGCAAGGAGGAAGCAGATGCCCACGGAGAATGATGAACTACTGACATCCGCCAAGGAGATTGTCGACAATCTCAAGGTTGTAGGCCAATTCCTGCGCCGGGTCACTGACGCCGATATCGCCCGCAGCGGTCTTACCGCTCCACAGATAGGCGTCCTGGATGCACTTGCTGAAACGGATGGCCTGAGCCTGAAAGACCTCAGCGAGCGTGTAGCCCTGTCTCACAGTACTGTGTCAGGCATCGTAGACCGTCTGCAGCGCCAGGAGCTGGTACACAGACAGCAGGATACCAGGGACCGTCGCTTGACTCGTGTTTTCTTATCAGAGAGGGTGAAGAATTACATCCAGAGTAAGATGCCCAGCTTCAGGGTACATCCGCCGATTCTGGAAGCCATTCGTCCTACCAGCCCGGAAGAGAGAAGCCAAATTCGAGAAGGATTAACCATACTGCGCCGCCTATTGGAAGAACACAGTAAGTCGACAAAAAGTCTATATGAGACTGATAAGACGGAGCCAAAGTGAGGATAGAATTCTTAAGGCGGGGCTTGTTGCACAATCACTCATTTTGTGACGCAGCGTTCAAAGTTCGATATCACATAGTAACAACAGCATTGTCCCACATGGCTGACTGTTACACCACGACAACAACCCTGAGTCCCACTTGTCTATCACCGTTGAAGAGACGGCATATATGCTATGTCATCCGTAATATTGGAGTAACTAGGGGTTAAAGAATGAAGCTGGGCATAGCTTTATTAGTGATAGGAATTGCATTGTTGGTGATATCAATCCCATTCTCAATATGGGGTGTTATTACCGGATTCAATCAGTTAATGGAAGATAACAACATTGCTTAAAATATGACGTTTTCAGCAGGTACAGTATAGACCAACCAAGTAATTATCTATTCGGCCCTGAGGGCTTCTATGGGGTTAAGACGAGAGGCATTCCAGGCCGGGTAGAACCCAAAGAACAGGCCAATACCAACCGATACCGAAACGGCCATAATGACTATATTGGGCGAGACCATAGTCGTCATCTGCCCTACACTGGAAATGATACGCGAAGCCCCCCAGCCTCCAGCAACCCCGATAATACCGCCAGCAAGTGTCATAAAGGCTGCTTCTATGAGAAATT
>CAYWRT010000066.1:0-11449 GCA_964460815.1 uncultured Dehalococcoidaceae bacterium | reverse complement strand
AAGACTATTTGCCCCGTTTTTCATACTCGGGGCACCAGATGGCGTTGGGGCGTTCCGGATTGCGGCAGGCCCCGCGCCAGTTCCACTTGCAGCTATCGCACAGGAATATATTCATTCCCAGCGCTTTCTTAATCTTAAGGGTAAACCTGTCTTTCCAGCCGGGCTTTTTCCTGGATTCCATCTTTAACCTCTAAGAGGAGCTATTTTAAGTTTAGCAGACTATGTGCTATCGGGCAAAAAAAGGCTGCATCCAAACAAGATGCAGCCTCAGTTAAAATTTATTTTTAAATTTAGTGAATAATTTAATACAGTGAGGTCTGGCCTGTTAATTTTAGCCACGTTCTGCCTTGGCCACCGGCGTTTCGTCTTTGATATGTGTTACAATGAGGGTGGTCACTCACCGAAGTGCTGAAGAAGTTGGCGACATCAAGCAGTAATAAGAGAGAATATTTTAAGACCGCAGCCAGGCTCTTCTATAACGGGCTCAAATTCCGTTATTTAAGGCTAAGGGGGGCCCCTTTAGAGCCCAGGGTCATAAGTTTAGCCGTAACCAACCGCTGTAACTCTCACTGTATCATGTGCCATATCTGGAAGCGAGCCCGAGAACTACCGGATATTAAAAATCTGGAGATGTCCGGGGATGAGATTATGGCTCTATTATCGCGGCCTTTGCTTTCAGAACTGGTTGAGCTTGATTTGACTGGCGGCGAGCCCCATCTCAGAGATGACCTGGCTGATATTGTAATTCGAACAGGGGGGCTGAAGAAGCGTTTCCTTCCCAGGTTAAGAAGCATCATTGTTGCCTCTAACGGTTTGCTGCCCCGGCGGGTAGTCTCAAACTACCAGAAAATTTTAGAAGGCTTGAAGGACACGAATATAGACCTGGTCAGCGTCAGTTCTCTTGATGGCATCGGGCCAACTCACGACCGAATCAGGGGAACCAGGGGCGCCTTTGAGCTGGCTACCCGGACAATCGGCGGGCTGCTAGAGCTTCGGAAAATATACCCTAACTTCTTCGTCGGCATAAAGACCACTATTTTACCATACAATGTTAATGAGCTTCAGGCTATTCTGGACTTTGCTCTGGAGAAAAATCTTTTTCATATTATTTCATCAGCCTATTTCACCGAAGCAAGATTTATAAATATAGATAAAAAGAAGGAATTAGCACTGAGTCCCCGGGAACGTGAAGAGGTATCGAAGTTTTACAGCCATGACGCCTTAGAGACGAGCTACTTCTACCAGACAGCACGGGACCTCTTTATTAGCGGGAAAAGGCAGTGGTTATGCACCGCATTACATAATTATATGTTTATTGATTACGATGGCAGGGTCTATCCCTGCGAAATCATATCTACGCCGCTCGGTAATATTAAGGAACAGGAGTTAGAGGACATCTGGAACAGTCCGTTGGCTCACTCCTGGCGAAAGAGCATCGGGAAACTGGCATGTTGTCACAACTGCCTTGAGCCGGGTGCCATGCGCTATAGTGCTTATGATGGCGGCTTCAGTTATCTCAAATTTTTGGTGAAGTCGGGGAGGCACAAATTCAACGAGACCTTTTATCGGGAAGGTTTTGCCAAATATTTCGGTAGATAGTGGTTAAAATGATTGCTAGCATCAGTTCAGAGGGTTCTTTTCTGTTTTGTTTGTTTCGGCATCTTAACCTCACCCCTGTGTTCCCCTCGTTTCTAATCTATTCCCACCCTGCCGCCCTCGTATCACCCGTGGCTTAGCCCGTAAATAATCCCCCACTTATTCGGGGGGTGGGGGCATACACTTACGGGATAAGCCTTAGATGCTGCCAGGGCGTGGGTGGGAATAGATATAAAAGAAAAAAGTTAATGCCATGTAGATTGGTTAAGGTAGGGAGAAACAGGATAGCCGTAAATGCTGTGGGGGCGGTAGGGTTAGAGATTAACGTAATAGCCATAGATGTTGTAAGGGTGGCAGGGTTAGGGATTAACGTGATAGCCTTGGATGCCGCGAGGGCGGCGGGTGGGAATAGATAACAAATGGGGGTGGGGGGTGAGGCAAGGCCATCAACCAGAGGCCAGCGGAACTCTTCAGGTCCAGGTATTTATCTATGTAGGTAATTGTGATAGAATATATTGAGTTTTTTGCTGAGAGGTAGTCTGCCATGGCCAGGGCCAAGGCCAAGATAAAAGACAGGGAAAAGGAAAAAGAAGAAGAAAAGTTAAATCTGGAGACGGTTACCTGGGGCGATTTGACCTGGGTCAATATTCAGCCGCCCACCGAGCGGGAGAAGGAATATCTGGCGCAGAATTATCCCTTTCATCCCTTGGACTTGGATGACTGTCTCAGCCGCATACAGCGCCCCAAGATAGATGAATATAGAGGCTATCTTTTTCTGGTCTTTCACTTTCCGGTATACAATGTTGAGGCGCGGGTAACCAATCCCAGCCAGCTATCCGTCTTTATCGGCGAAAAATACCTGATTACCCTGCATAAGGGTGAGCTCAGGCCGCTGGTGGCACTTTTCCGGGACTGCGAGATTAATGAAGAGGCGCGCCAGGAGCATTTCAGCCAGGGTACGGGATATCTTCTCTATCGTATCATTGACCGGCTTGTTGACTACTGCCTGCCAATCATAAGCAAGATCAGTGCCAATATTGAAAAGACCGAGGACAACATTTTTAAAAGCCGGGGCCTGCCCCGGGCAATTGGTGATATCTCCATGCTCAGGCGTGATGTTATTGCCTTTCGCCGCATCATCTGGCCCATGAGGGCGGTTATTGCCAGTATGGAGCCGAAAATAAGGCGCTTCACCACGATGGACATGGCGGTCTATTTCGGTGACATGATTGACCATGTGGACAAGATATGGGATGCCCTGGACGAGTTTAAGGAGATTATTGAAGGGCTGAATGATACCCACGACTCACTGGCGACCAACCGCACCAGTGAAATCATGAGGATGTTGACCGTCATTGCTACCATTTTGCTGCCGCTTACGGTAGTGGCATCCGTCTATGGAATGAATATCCCCTTACCCTTCCAGGACTCACATTATTCCTTCATTTTAGTTTTCGGTGTCTGGGTGATTATTGTCACGGGCATGCTCTATTTCTTCCGCCGAAACCACTGGATTTGAGAAATGAACATCTCGTACCGTTTGGTGATAATTACTGCTATCTTCATCACCTGCCTCATCACTGCCAATATCATTGCCGTAAAAATAATAAGCCTCGGTCCTTTTATTCTGCCGGCGGCTATATTTGTTTTCCCTCTTAGTTATATCTTCGGCGATGTCCTTACCGAGGTCTACGGCTACCGTGTGGCGAGAAGGGTCATCTGGCTTGGTTTTATCTGTAATCTGATTTTTGTCTTCTTTGCCTGGGTGGGGCAGATACTCCCACCGGCTTCTTTCTGGGAGCGGCAGGAGGCTTATAAGAATATTTTGGGCTACACACCGCGGCTGCTGGTTGCCTCTTTCTGCGGTTACCTGGCAGGTGAGTTTGCCAACTCGTTTGTTCTGGCGCGGATGAAAATCCTGACGCGGGGTCGCTGGCTGTGGAGCCGGACCATCGGCTCAACCGTAGTGGGGGAGGGGCTGGACAGTGCCATATTCATCACCCTGGCTTTCGTGGGCACGCCTTCGTTTGTGCCGGTAATGGTGTTGCATCACTGGCTGGTCAAGACGGTCATTGAAGCCGTACTTACCCCGGTGACCTATGCTGTGGTCAACTCGCTGAAACGAAGAGAAGCTATTGATACCTATGATTACGAAACAAAGTATAACCCTTTCCTTATCTTTGGTTAGAAGTTGTTTTTAATTAGAGAGCTGAGGAGGTAGCCATGCACATTCAGGTTCTGGGCGCACATAACCTGGAATCACAGGATTTCAGGTATGTCAGCCTTTTGATTGACGATGTCCTGGCGATAGATGCCAGTGCCCTGACTTCCAGCCTGTCCTTCCCGGCGCAGCAAAAGCTCAAGGCAATCCTGCTTACCCACCAGCATTACGACCATGTCAGGGATGTGCCGGCAATTGGCATGAATTTCCTGCTGCATGAGAACACCATAGAAATCTATTCTATACGGCCTGTTTATGAGGCTCTGGCCAATCACCTGCTGAATGACGAGCTCTACCCCAATTTCATGGCCAGACCCCCGGAGAAGCCGGCAATCCGGTTCCGGGTGGTAGAGCCCAACCGGACCGAGACGATTGGCGGCTATAGCGTGTTGGCTATCCCGGTGAAGCACTCTGTGCCCACCGTCGGCTACCAGGTTACCTCAGCGGATGGCAAGTCGGTATTCTATACCTCGGACACCGGGCCTGGTCTGGCTGACTGCTGGCAGCAGGTATCGCCCCAGCTGCTTATCATCGAGGCCACTGTCCCCAACAGGTATGAGGAGTTTGCTCATAACTCGGGGCACCTGACCACGGGTCTGCTACGACAGGAGCTGGACTGCTTCCGCGAGCTAAAAGGCTATCTGCCGCCGGTAGTTCTGGTTCACATGAATCCACTGGAAGAGAAGACAATAGAGGCGGAGATAGCTGCGGTTGCCAGGTCGTTGAACACTGAAATCCAGCTTGGCTATGAGGGGATGCAAATAAATTTGTAGCCGTGCAGGGAGATAGTTTGGTTAGCGAGCTGAGGTTTATCGTTGACCACAATGTGGGTAAGCTTGCCAGGTGGCTGAGGATGATGGGTTATGACAGCCTGTTCTTTGACGGCAGTGATGACTCCCATATGGTGGCGCAGGCTCTGGCTGAAGACAGGGTAATACTGACCAGAGACAGCGCCATTATGAAGAGACGGGTTGTCAACAGCGGGCGAATCAGGGCTATCCTGATTAATAGCGAGGAATCGGAGCAGCAGATGCGTCAGGTAATGGACACGCTGGAGCTGAAGCGCCAGCTCAGACCGTTCACGCTCTGCCTGGAATGCAATCAGCCTCTAGTAGAGAGGAAATGGGAAGAGGTAAAAGAGCGCGTGCCGCCCTATGTCTATAAAACGCAGAGCCAGTATATGGAGTGTCCTGCCTGTCACCGAATCTACTGGCGGGGGACTCACTGGGAGGCGATGATTAAGAAGCTGGAAAAATTCAGCGATTTTTCGAGTTAGCCTGTCAGGAAAGGGGGCGCAGGTACTATTTAATGGGAGTTCGGAACAATTATCAGAAGGTGACCGATGATATTGTGGCCTCGCTGGTTGAAATAATCGGCGAAAAAAATGTCCTGACCGGGGATGAGCGAGAGAATTATTCCCGGGATGAGCAGCTAATTGTAAAGCCGGTTGTCCCTGAGGTAGTCGTCAAGCCGGAAGATGCCGCTTCCATAGCCAGGATAATGAAGCTGGCTAGCGATAGATATATCCCGGTTGTTCCCAGAGGGAGCGGAACCGGCCTTTCCGGTGGTGCGGTGCCCGTTTATGGCGGGATTGTCCTCTCCCTGGAGAGGATGAACAGAATACTGGAGATTGATGAAGATAACTTTGTCGCTACCGTTGAGCCGGGAGTGACTCTGGCTGAACTCTACCAGGCCGTGGAAGAGCGTGGCCTTTATTACCCCCTCTACCCGGGTGAGGCCAGCGCTACTATAGGCGGCAATGTGGCCACCAATGCCGGCGGGATGAGAGCCGTGAAATACGGGGTAACCAGGCACTTTGTCCTGGGGCTGGAAGCGGTGCTGCCCGGTGGAGACATAATACATACGGGAGGGAAGTTCGTTAAATGCTCCACCGGCTATGACCTGACACAGCTGATTGTCGGTTCCGAAGGGACGCTGGCGGTCGTAACCAGGATTGTGCTTCGACTTATTCCCCTTCCGGGGAAAAGGGAAATAGTCTGTATCCCGTTTCGCAATCTGCATGATGCCATAAAAGCTGTCCCGGCTATCCTTAAAGAGGGGATACTCCCCGTTGGCATCGAGTGGGCGGAGAGAGATGTCGTCAGCCTGGTTGAGAAATATACGGGCAAAGAACTTCCGCTGCATGACTATGCAGCCTTTCTTATGATAATTGTGGAAGCGGACAGCGAGGACGAGTTTATCAGTATCTCCAATATGATTGGGGAAATCTGCCTGAAACGCGGGGCCTTGGATATCTTTATACCCGGCAGCGCAAGGGCCAAACGGAATCTCCTTGAGGCCAGAGAAAAATTTGGCCCGGCTATCTGGGATTGCGAGGGGTGGCTGTGTGGTGCTGATATTGTTGTCCCCCGCAGCCGGATAGCCGAATTTATAGAAAGGGCCAGGGAAAAGGCCGATGAATACGGGGTAACCATCCTGGCCTTTGGACACGCCGGTGATGGTAACCTGCACTTCGAGGTAGTAAAGAAAGATGGGGAAATCAGTGAGGAGAAGGTGAACGAGTTCTTTGTTAAAATATATAAGCTGGGAATATCATTGGGCGGGACAATATCGGGAGAGCACGGTCTCGGCTTATCCAAGAAAGAGTTTTTCCCGCTGGTGGCTGCCAGGCATGAGATAGATTTAATGAGACGGGTCAAAAAAGCCTTCGACCCCAATAATATTATGAATCCGGGCAAAATCTTCGACCCGTAATATATGGCATCGTAGTGCTGATAATATTCGACAGGAGGTAAATTCATGGACGTTTACGAAGCAGTTATCAAGCGAAGGGCAATAAGGCGGTTCCAGGACAGGCCTGTGCCCTATGATGTCCTGGAGAAGTGTGTGGATGCCGGTAGGTTGGCGCCAAGCGGCCGGAACCACCAGCTATGCGAATATATCATTGTTGATGATAAACAACTGCTGCCCGGTATGTTTGATAATGTCAGCGTCTGGGGACAGATGGAAGCGCCAAAAGAAAAACCGGACGTGAGAAGAGCCCCCAGGGCCTACATCATCATCCTCATTAACCGCACCTGGGAGAATGAAGCGAGTCGACCGAGGTGGATTACTACTTATGATGTCGGATTTGCGGCGGAAAACCTGATACTGGTTGCCCTGGAGCAGGGGCTGGGTGCCTGCCCGGCGCTTATGTTTAAGGAAGAAAAGTTGAAGCAGATTCTCAATATACCCGACAGCCGTGATGTTGCCCTGGTAGTAGCCATGGGCTATCCCGATGAGAGCCCGGTAATGGAGGTGGCGACCGATTCCGTTAGACCCTGGGTGGACAATGAAAACGTGCGCCATATTCCCAAAAGGAAGCTGGGAGATATAACGCACCGAAATTAATTCGCCTAGCCGTATTATGCTTCATTTTTCCAGGGCATTAACCCCCCCTTCTCATGTTATCTCTTCCCACCCTGGCCGCCCTCGCAGCATCTGTGGCTTATCCCGTGAGTTTACGCCCCACCACCCCGCTAAAAGGGGAGCATAATAAATATCCACAGACTCCAAAGGTAGAGTTTCAGAGCGGCAGAAGCCCCTTTTTATATTTCTCATGTCTACTGACGCCTCGTAGGGGGATAAAGGGGGGATTATTTGCGGGCTAAGCCGAGGGTGAAACGAGGGTGGCAGGGTGGGAAAAGACAACAACGAGGGGGGATGGGGAGGCTTGCCTAATATTGATTGGGTGAGGTGCCGGAGGCTGGGGTGTCATTAATCATGCTACTGAGAAAAGTCCCTTGACCATAGTCACAATTATTGCTACACTCAAAACAACAGGAACCTGGATACTTGGCTATGAAGATTGTGACTGCCGAGCAGATGAGGCAGATTGACCGGGAGTGTATCCGGCTGGGCACGCCTGCCAGCGTTCTTATGGAAAATGCGGGCAAGGCTGTGGCTGAGGAAACACGGCAGGCTCTGGGCGCAGTGGAGGACCAGCACATCCTGTGCCTGATAGGGCCGGGGAATAATGGTGGGGATGGGCTGGTGGCGGCTCGCTATCTTCGCGACTGGGGAGCCAGAGTTAGCCTTTACCTTTGCAGCCAGAGACCCCCCGATGACGTAAACCTTAAGCTGGCTCGGGAGCGCGGCGTCACCTGCCTTGAAACCACCCAGGATGAAAATCTGGAGGGTTTTAATGGTCTGCTGGGGTCATCTACCTGTGTTATTGATGCGCTGCTGGGAACGGGGAGAATGCGTCCGCTTGAGGGTGTCTTCCGGCAGGTGCTGGAAGGGGTAAGCAAGCTAAAGAAAGACCGTAATCTCTACGTTGTGGCGGTTGATTTACCCTCCGGGCTGGATGCTGATAGCGGGGCTGTTGACCCCGCCTGCCTCCATGCCGATATGACCGTTACCCTGGCTTTTCCCAAGCCGGGCTTGTTCAGCTTCCCCGGGGCGGAACGGGTGGGCAAACTGAAAATAGCTGATATCGGCATTCCCGAGTCTCTGGCAGAATCGGTGATGATGGAGCTTATCACCGGCGACTGGGCGCGAGCCGTTCTCCCGAAGCGCCCGCTTAACGCCAATAAAGGGAGCTTCGGCAGGGTTCTGGTTTCGGCCGGCTCCATCAACTATATCGGCGCTGCCTACCTGGCCTGTAGCGGTGCCCTGCGGGTTGGAGCCGGACTGGTAACATTAGCTACCGCTACCAGCCTGCAGCCCATACTCGCCTCCAAGCTGACTGAGGTAACCTACCTGCCTTTACCTGAGTCCCAGCCCGGTATCATCTCTCCCGGGGCCGTCGAACTCATAACCCGTGAGTCCAGTCAGTATAATGCCCTGCTCCTTGGCTGCGGGCTGGGGCAGAGCCAGTCAGCCGTTGAATTTGTTAGCTCTCTGCTTTTCGGGAAAGGGTTGCCCGCGTTAGTGCTTGATGCTGATGCCCTTAACATACTGGCTGAGACCCCGGACTGGTGGCAGCGGCTAACCAATAATGCTATACTTACTCCGCACCCCGGAGAAATGGCCAGGCTGTGCCGGTTATCGGTAGAGGAGGTGCAATCAGACAGGTCGGGCATAGCCGGAAGGTTCGCCGCAGAGTGGCGTAAAACAATTGTCCTGAAGGGGGCTTATACTGTTATTGCCGGCCCCGATGGTCGCTGCCGGGTCAGCCCCTTCGCCAATCCCGGGCTGGCGTCGGCGGGGACGGGGGATGTGCTGGCCGGGGCCATAGCGGGACTTTTAGCCCAGGGGCTTTCGTTTTTTGATGCCGGTTGCCTCGGCGTCTACCTTCATGGTGAAGCCGGCGAAATGATTAGAAACATGCTGGGCGATGCCGGCATGATAGCCACTGACCTGTTACCGGCACTGCCCATCGTTATCAAACAATTAAAAAATCCAGCCTGAGCAGGAGTTGGAAGTGACTTATGTTGCTGGCCATTGATATCGGAAATACCAGTATTATCCTCGGGATATTTAAAGACACGGAGCTTCGTGCTACCTGGCGTATAGCCACCGGTATTCACCGCATGGTGGATGAGTATGCCGTTTTACTGCTCAGCCTGCTTCGCCATGAGGGTCTGGATATACCTAACGTGACCAAGGTAGCTCTGTGCAGTGTTGTCCCCCCGCTGACAGCCATCTTTGAGGAGCTATGCCAGCGGTACTTCCATGTATCACCACTGGTGGTGCGCGCCGGCGTTAAGACCGGAGTACGCATACGCCTGGACAACCCTGCCGAGGCCGGTGCTGACCGTATTGTAGATGCCGCGGCGGCTCACCACCTGTATGGCGGACCGGTAATTATTGTTGACTTTGGTACCGCCACTACCTTTGATACTGTGTCCAGGGATGGCGACTATCTGGGTGGGGCCATCGCTCCGGGACTGAGTACCGCCGCTGAATCTCTATTTACCCGGGCAGCCATGTTGCCCCGGGTGGAACTAACCCGCCCGGAGCGTGCCATTGGCACCAGCACTATTGCCGCTATGCAGTCGGGGATTGTCTTTGGCTATGTCGGGCTCATTGAGGGTATCATAGCGCGTATTCGACAGGAACTGGGGGAGAAAGCCAGGGTAGTGGCTACCGGAGGCTATGCTGAGCTCATCGCCAAAGAAACGCCTGTGATTGATGTCGTCAATGTTGACCTGACACTAATCGGGCTGAGGCTCATCTATCTGATGAACCGAACCTAGCCCGAACGTAATCCTGGGTAAAGGCATAAGCTGCCGGACGCTAATAAGGGATTTGAAAAGGATAAATGAATACTCCCTGGAAGTGAGGCGCTCATGATAGCCGATAAGACCATAGTGCTGGGTATAACCGGAGGTATCGCTGCCTACAAGGCGGCGGATATTGCCAGCCGCTTGACTCAGGCTGGAGCCAGGGTTGAGGTGGTTATGACCGAGTCAGCGGCCAGATTAATCACCCCGTTGACCCTGCGTAATATTACCGGTCGACCGGTGGTAACCGACATGTTTGAGTCAGCCTCTGAGTACAGTGTCGAGCACGTAGCCCTGGCCGAGGCGGCTGATGCGGTGGCGATTGTTCCCGCCACGGCTAACACCATCGCCAAACTGGCGGCGGGAATTGCGGACAACATGCTGTGCTGCGTGGTGCTGGCAACCAGGGCGCCGGTCATCGTGGCACCCGCCATGAATGACAACATGCTCCGGAATCCCGTAACGCAGGAAAATCTGGCCAGACTGAAAGCCAGAGGCTTTACTGTGATTGACCCTGAGTATGGTCGTCTGGCTTCGGGCAAAGAGGGCTGGGGGAGGCTGGCGGAAAATGAGAAGATTATAAAAGCTATTGAGCAGGTGCTGGGTAAGAAGGGCGATTTAAGCGGTAAAAGCATCGTGGTTACGGCTGGCGGCACCCAGGAGCCGATTGACCCCGTTCGCCACATCAGTAACCGCTCTTCGGGCAGGATGGGCTATGCCCTGGCCGGGGCTGCCCGGGACAGAGGCGCTGAAGTCAGACTAATCACGGCCCCCACCTCCCTCCCCGAACCGGCCGGCGTTAAGGTCATACGCGTCAGAACCGCCGCCCAGATGAAAGCCGCGGTGAATAAGGAGGTGCGTGGCGCTCATGCCCTGATTATGGCGGCGGCGGTAGCCGATTACAGACCTAAGTCTGTCGCTAAAGCCAAGATTAAGAAGGCAAGCCCGAGCTTAACAGTAGAACTGGTGAGAACCCCGGATATTCTGGCTGAGGTGAAGGGCAGTTTCCTCAAGGTCGGCTTTGCCGCCGAAAGCGAGGACATGGTCGCCAATGCCAGGCGTAAACTGGAGCAGAAAGGGCTTGACCTGATTGTAGCCAATGATATCAGCGATGCCGAAAGCGGCTTCGACGTTGATACGAATAAAGTAACCCTGATTGACCGCGATGGCAAGGCAGAGGCACTGCCCCTGCTGACCAAGCGGGAGGTAGCCGAGAAGGTGCTGGACAGGGTGGTGGGGATGTTGGGGAAGAAGGTAGGAGAATCATGAGCAGTTTAAAGGTCATTGGAGCAATTAGAGGTCTTGGCCAATGGTGTACTGATGGCTTAGAGTGTCTCGAAATTAGGGTAGATAAGAAGAGTTGTTCAGGACTCCCAAATAAGGATGGGAAGCGGGTTCCGATAATACTTATAATTGCCGCATCGCAATATTCCGCGGGTATCCGTTCTACTGCAAATAACTCATA
>CAYWRT010000065.1:7989-11507 GCA_964460815.1 uncultured Dehalococcoidaceae bacterium | reverse complement strand
GCCGGAGCACCCGCTGGTGGGCAGGCTGACCTCGCCGGACAGGAAATCCGAGGTCGAGGCTTATATTGAGAAGTCGAGGCTTCAGAGCGAGATAGAGCGGCTGTCGGTGGAGAAGGAAAAAGATGGCGTTTTTACCGGGGCTTATGCCGTCAACCGTCTCAATGGGGCCAGGGTGCCTGTCTGGATTGCCGACTATGTGCTGTTGAGCTACGGCACCGGTGCGGTCATGGCGGTGCCCGCCCATGATGAGCGTGACTTCGCCTTTGCCAAAAAATACAACCTGCCCATACCGGTGGTGATAGCGCCGCCGGGGTGGGGTGGTGGGGAGCTTGTGGAAGCCTATATCGAGCCGGGCACTATGGTGAACTCGGGGCAGTTTGATGGACTCCCCAGCGAGAAGGGTATTGAGGCGGTCTCCTTATTTCTTGAAAAGAAGGGGTGGGGAAAACGCACGGTAAGTTACCGAATTCGCGACTGGCTCATCTCCCGCCAGCGCTACTGGGGAGCGCCGATACCCATGATTTACTGTGATAAATGCGGTATTGTCCCCGTTCCCGAGAAAGACCTGCCCGTATTGTTACCTGAAGATGCCGAGTTTAAGCCTACCGGCGAATCACCGCTGAAGTACAATGAGGGGTTTGTCAATACCACCTGCCCCCGGTGCTCTTCTCCAGCGAAGCGGGAGACCGACACCATGGATACCTTTATGTGCTCCTCGTGGTACTTCCTGCGCTACGCCAGCCCGCACTGTGACAGCGCCGCCTTTGATTCTGAGAAGGTAAAATACTGGCTGCCGGTAGACCTCTATACTGGTGGTGCCGAGCATGCGGTCATGCACCTGCTCTATGCCCGTTTCTTTATTAAAGCGATTCGGGATATCGGTCTGGTTGATTTCGGAGAGCCGTTTACCCGCCTGTTTAACCAGGGTATTATCATTTCCGACAAACAGAAGATGAGCAAGTCGAAAGGCAACGTGATTACCCCCGATGAGTATGTTTCGGAGCTGGGTGCGGACGCGGTACGAGCCTACCTGATGTTTGTGGCCCCCTGGGAGCAGGGTGGTGAGTGGGACGACAGCGGCATCAGCGGGATAAGCCGCTGGCTTAACCGGCTGTGGAACCTGGTGCTGGCTGAGTACAGAGAGAACCAACCGGGTGGCCAGAGCCAGGCTGAAGCTGAGATGTTCCGTATTACGCACCAGACTATCAGGAAAGTGACCGATGACCTGGAGAAGATGCGCTTTAATACCATGATAGCGGCGCTTATGGAATACACCAACTTCCTGGGTAAGGTGAAAGAAGCTGGCATGGTCGCCGCTATCGCCTGGGCGGAATCCATCAGGACACTGCTCCTGCTGCTGGCTCCGGCCTGTCCTCATATCGCTGAGGAGCTCTGGCAGAGAACCGGGCATCACTACAGTATTCATAACCAGAGCTGGCCCGTGTGGGATGAAGAACTCGCCAGAGATGAAGAGATTACCCTGGTGGTTCAGGTAAACGGCAGGCTGCGTGACCGTGTTGCCGTGCCGGTATCCATCTCCGAGGCTGAAGCCAGGCAGCTTGCCCTGGGGCAGAAGCGGGTGCAGCCATACCTTGAGGGCAGGCAAATACTTAACATAATATACGTTCCCGGCAGACTGGTAAATTTTGTGGTGAAGTGAGAATATGAAAATAGCGTTTATCGGCGGCGGCAATATGGGTGAGGCGATGCTGGCGGCTGTTCTGGCGAAGAAACTCAGCACGCCGGATAACGTCTTCGTTGGCGATATCAGGGAGGAGCGCCGCCAGTACCTGAAGAAGCAATACGGCGTGGCGGTAACAGAGAGTAATAGGGAGGCTGCCAATAGTAAAGATGTGGTTGTTTTAGCTATTAAGCCACAGAACCTGTCGGAGGTAATGACCGGGCTGAACGGTTGCCTTGAGCCGGCTCAGCTTGTCTTATCCATCATCGCCGGAGCCAGAATCAGCACTCTGCGTCAGGGTTTGAGCCACAGCCGTATCGTTCGGGCTATGCCCAATACGCCGGCCCAGGTCGGCGCCGGCATCAGCGCCTGGACAGCCACCGCCGACGTTACTGGAGAGCAGAAGGCATGGGCAAGGGATATCCTTAACGCTATGGGCCGGGAGATTTACTTTGATGACGAAGGATATCTGGATATGGCTACCGCCGTAAGCGGCAGCGGACCGGCCTATTTCTTCCTCCTTGCCGAGTCTCTGGTTGACGCGGCGGTGCACATCGGTCTCCCCCGTGATGCCGCTGGGGAAATGGTGTTACAGACGATGCTGGGTTCAGCCCACCTGATGCAGAAATCGGACAAGGCCCCGGTGGAACTGCGCCGGATGGTAACCTCACCCGGGGGCACCACCGCCCGGGCCATGAGGGTCTTTGAAGAGGGTGGCCTGGCTGACCTCGTCAGGGAGGCAGTCAGGGCGGCTTATCACCGGGCCAGAGAACTGGGAAGCTAGGCGGTGGTGGTAAATCCCCCTTAAAATATTTTTTGAAAACAGGTAACATTCATTAAGTTTAATATTGACAAAACATACTATATATATTATAATATATGAACACTAGTAAGAGGACGCCGGTGACAGATAATCTGCGGGATAAAGAGAAGGCATTTATAGAAGAGGTTGGGGTGGGCTTCGAGCAAACCGGTATGCCCAGGATGGCCGGCCGGGTTTTCGGGTGGCTGTTAATAGCTGACCCCCCTTACCAGTCCTCGGCGGAGCTGGCTAAAGTCCTTCAGGCTAGTAAGGGTTCTATCAGCACTACAACCCGTCTTATGGTGCAGATAGGGCTTATCGAGCGGTTTGTCATACCGGGGGTCAGGCATGACCACTTTCGGTTGCATCAGGAAGCTTTACAGCGGATTATTAAGCATGGCCTTGAGGATGAGATACAGATGCTTAAAAACCTTGCCGAAAACGGGCTGGAATTATTAAAGGGTGAGTCTTCGATGAGGCGGCAGTGGCTGGAGAAAATGCTTGACCGGTATACTTTTCTGGATAAGGAATTTCCGGCTTTGATGGCGCGCTACGAGGAACAGCAGGCAAAGAGTCGGGGATAACTGCTGCCCGAGAAGGACTAATCATTGAAGGTATAAGTATCAAAGGGAAGCTCGGAGGAAGCTTATGAAAAAGAAAATTATACTTGGTTTGATGTTGACAATAGCGTGTCTGGCTTTGCTGGGGACTACCGCCTGTGGAAGTGGTGGCGGCGAGGAGGTCAGTCAACAGCTGGTTAAGGTGGAGCGGGGGGATATAACCATTAGTGTTACCGGCAGTGGCAAGATAGAGATATCCAGGGAGGTGAGGCTGGCCTTCGGCAGTGCCGGCAAGGTGGACAAAATACTGGTTAATGAGGGTGATGAGGTCAGCCAGGGTGAGGTACTGGCCAGACTTGATACCAGTGCTCTGGAGCTGACTCGCAACCAGGCGAAGGTAGCCCTGACCCAGGCCGAGGTAGCCCTGACCCAGGCGCAACTGGCCTATAAGACGGCTGAGTATAACCTGAAAAAC